>UQJF01000034.1 GCA_900541315.1 uncultured Clostridium sp.
CGAGATGTAGCTCCGTCTCGTGGGCTCGGAGATGTGTATAAGAGACAGGCTTCACGGACAGCAGCAATATCTTCCAGTACATATTGGTCTTCATGGCTTCTTAAGGCTGTTAAATTCATAACCATGTCCAATTCCTCACATCCGGCTTCACGCAGTTCTTTTGCCTGTCTGTATTTCTGGCTGGTAGTATCCCCGCCTCCGGGAAAGCTGATGACACCACCGGCATGGATATCCGGATAAGGGGCAAGTTTTTCTGCCACATAGGATGAAAAAGCGGGCAGTGTAAAAGCAGCAGCAAAGCGGCAATGTATGGCTGCTTCTATCATGGCGTCGATCTCATCGCGGGTGTGAAATGCCTGGACACAGCTAATGTCGGTTTTTCTTGCAAGTTCTGTAAGGCGCATATTATTTGCTCCTTCCTTTTCCTGAGATTTCGGCTTCATATTGGCTGCCGATGATACGTACATGGTCGATACTTACCGGTGTATCTTTATAATAGGATATACGCCGGATCACTAAAAGAGCGGTTTTAGGTTCCACGTCTAAAACGCGGGCTTCTAAAAAGTCTGCAGATTTGGCAGAGATCTTATCTTTGGTAGAGTCAATGAACAGGTTATAGTTTTCCTCCAGAAATTGATACAGAGCCACAAAATGACCGCTGTGATGTTCGATGCCTGGAACCTTTGCATATTCAATATAGTTTTCCATTAAAGTCACAGGCCGGCCATCTGCCAGCTGTAAACGCTGGATGCGGGCAACAGGCGTTCCTTCTGGTATAAAAAGGTCTGTGGCAATATCCCTGGAAGCCGGGATAACGTCGATCATCATGCTTCCTGTGGTCACATCATGACCACGCTTTTGTAAGGACTCAGTTACAGAAGTCACCTGATTGTAATTCTGGGTAGTGCGGGTATCCATGACCATGGTGCCGCAGCCCTGGCGGACACTTAAAATGCCTTCATCAGAAAGAAGCTTTACTGCCTTTCGGATAGTAGTGCGGCTGACCTGATACAGGGTTTCAAGCTCCTGCTCTGTGGGAAGAAAGCTTCCCGGCGGGTAGGTGCCGCCTTTGATGGCAGATTTTATTTTATCGTATATTTTTATGTAGATCGGTTTGTTTGTCATATTGCGTTCCCCCTGTGTGTTTCTTCTGCCTGCCTAGGCAGGTTTCATTTGTTGATCGTGCCGGATTTCAGACCTTTTAATCCCAACATCAGTATTATATATATATTGCAGAAAAAACGCAAATTCTGATACCGGTACATCGTTTTCGAAATAACTATGCCACTCGCTTGTCTGCGGATCTGATCGCACAGGAACTGCACACTCAAATCCGCATCCTGCGTGATCAGTACAGTTATTTACCAAACGATGTACTGGTCATGTGACCCATAAACAATAACAACCTTAACTATTGACGCTGCTGGCCAGGATTTATATAATGGTGTAGATACAGAAAGATTCCGAGAGAACATTAGAGTCAACAAGGAGGAAAATTATGGATTATCCGGATAAAGATCAAAGATGGGTATTTCATGGAAAAACTGAGGCGCAGGAGATGAATCCGGGAGTAGTGCGTCGGGTTTTAGCTTATTGTAATGATGTTATGTGTGTGGAGAATACCTTTAAAAAAGGGGCCATCGGTGCGTTGCACAATCATCCGCATACCCAGATCACCTATGTGGCATCTGGTAAGTTTGAATTTACCATAGACGGAGAGGTGCATACAGTCAGTGCAGGAGATACGCTGCTGAAACAGGATGGGGTAATGCATGGCTGTACCTGCCTGGAAGATGGTATTCTGATCGATATTTTTACTCCAATGAGAGAGGATTTCCTGTAAGACCAGGCTGTAACATAAATTTCTGAAAGTTATCAAAAAATACTAGCCTTTTTTTCACCTACATGCTATAATGCTAACTTGAAGTGTAGCGCCCTCATGGATATGGGCGAATCACATATATTTTCAAGGAGGAACCCGTAGAAATGAGTGTACAGGTAGAAAAATTAGAGAAGAATATGGCAAAACTGACTGTAGAAGTCAGCGCTGAGGATTTTAAGGCTGCGATCAAGAAAGCGTTTAATAAGAACAAGAACCGCTTCTCCATCCCAGGCTTCCGTAAAGGAAAAGCTCCTCAGGCTATGATCGAAAAGATGTATGGCGAAGGCGTATTCTATGAGGATGCAGCTGATGAAGCGATCAACGCTTCCTACGCTGAGGCTATGAAGGAAAGCGGACTGGACATCGTTTCCAGACCAGAAGTTACCATCGAAAAGATCGGCAAAGATGAGCCATTTGTATACAGTGCATTAGTAGCAGTTAAGCCAGAAGTTACTTTAGGCCAGTACAAGGGCGTAGAAGTAGAGAAGGCTGACGCTTCTGTAAGTGCAGAGGATGTTGAGGCTGAATTAAAGAAGGTTCAGGAGCAGAACGCAAGACTGCTTACAGTTGAAGACCGTGGAGTAGAAGACGGCGACCAGACCGTTATCGACTTCGAAGGCTTTGTAGACGGAAAGGGCTTTGAAGGCGGAAAGGCTGAGGACTATCCATTAACCATCGGTTCCCATTCCTTTATCGATACCTTTGAAGAGCAGCTGATCGGCAAGAAGATCGGTGAAGAGTGCGAAGTAAACGTAACTTTCCCAACCGAGTACCATGCAGCAGATCTGGCTGGAAAGCCAGCTACCTTTAAGGTAACTGTTAAGGAAATCAAGGTAAAAGAACTTCCAGAGTTAAATGATGAGTTCGCATCTGAGGTTTCTGAATTCGATACATTAGATGAGTACAAGAAAGACGTTGAGAAGAAGTTAGCTGAGAAGAAAGAGATCGAGGCAAACTCCAAGAACGAAGACGCTGTAGTTACTAAGGTAGTTGAGAATGCATCTATGGAGATCCCGGACAAGATGATCGATGCCCAGGCAGAGAACATGGTTCAGGATATGGCCCGCCGTATGCAGAGCCAGGGACTGTCTCTGGATATGTACTTAAAGTACACAGGTATGACTGTAGAGCAGATGAAGGAGCAGGCTCGTCCAGATGCTGAAAAGAGAATCCGCACCAGACTGGTTCTGGAAGCAGTTGCCCAGGCTGAGAACATCCAGATCTCTGATGAGAAGGTTGACGAAGAAGTAGCTAAGATGGCAGAAGCTTACAAGATGGAAGTTGACAAGTTAAAGAGCTACATGAGCGAAAGCGATATTAAGCAGATGAAGGAAGACTTAGCTGTACAGCAGGCAGTTGATCTGTTAGTAGCAGAAGCTAAGCTGGCTTAATCAATTAAAATAATCTTACTAAAGAGACCGGGGGGATTCTCTGCAGAGAGTCTCCTTGGTTTTGTATATTAAACATATATCTGGGAAAAATTCCCACTATGGGGTCAAAAACAGATATAAAGATCATAACGGAGGATGGTTATATGAGTTTAGTACCTTATGTCATTGAGCAGACAAGCCGCGGTGAGCGCTCTTATGATATTTATTCCAGACTTCTTAAGGAAAGGATCATTTTTCTGGGGGAAGAGGTCAATGACACTTCCGCAAGCATTATCGTAGCACAGTTGCTGTTCCTGGAAGCAGAGGATCCTTCTAAGGATATCCATCTGTATATCAACAGCCCAGGCGGTTCTGTATCTGCCGGCTTTGCTATTTACGATACAATGAACTACATCAAATGTGATGTATCCACTATCTGTATCGGCATGGCAGCAAGTATGGGCGCTTTCCTGCTTTCCGGAGGAACAAAGGGAAAACGTTTTGCACTGCCTAACTCTGAGATCATGATCCACCAGCCTTCCGGCGGTGCCAGAGGACAGGCAACGGAGATCCAGATCGTTGCAGAAAACATTTTAAAGACCAAGAAGAAGTTAAACGAGATCCTGGCTGTCAATACAGGCAGAAGTTATGAAGAGATCGCCCGTGATACAGAACGTGATAATTACATGACTGCGCAGGAAGCAAAAGAATATGGTCTGATCGATGAGATCCTTGCCCGTCATTAATTACAGGGATATATATGGATTCGGATATGAAAGGTTAGGTACAGTATAGTATGCCAATTAGACCAGATGACACGATCCGCTGTTCCTTTTGCGGAAGGACACAGGATCAGGTTAGAAAAATGATCGCCGGTTCCGGTAATCATAATGTATTTATCTGCGATGAATGCATTGAATTATGCTCTGAGATCTTAGAGGAAGAGTTAGGAAAACAGGAAGAGGAAGAAGTAGAAGAGGAAGCACCTCTTTTTAATGACATCCACCTGTTAAAGCCTAAGGAGATCAAAGCATTTTTGGATGAGTATGTAATTGGCCAGGACGATGCAAAAAAGGTATTGTCCGTAGCTGTTTACAATCATTATAAAAGAGTTACATCCTGTCAGCATATGGATGTGGATGTACAAAAGAGCAATATTCTGATGATCGGACCTACAGGTTCAGGTAAGACCTACCTGGCCCAGACTATGGCAAAGATATTAAACGTTCCTTTTGCCATTGCTGATGCTACCTCCCTTACAGAGGCAGGTTATGTAGGTGAAGACGTGGAAAATATCCTGTTAAAGCTGATCCAGGCTGCAGATTATGATATTGAACGTGCTGAATACGGTATCATCTATATTGATGAGATCGATAAGATCACCAAGAAATCAGAAAATGTTTCTATTACAAGAGATGTATCTGGTGAAGGCGTGCAGCAGGCTCTTCTTAAGATCTTAGAGGGAACAGTTGCCAGCGTTCCACCCCAGGGTGGAAGAAAGCATCCTCATCAGGAACTGATCCAGATCGATACCACCAATATCCTCTTTATCTGCGGTGGTGCTTTTGACGGTTTGGAAAAGATCGTAGAGCAGCGTATGAGTGCAGGCTCTATTGGATTTAATGCAGAAGTAGTAAACCGTAATGAGATGGATATTGATGAGCTTTTACGGAAGGTAGAGCCAAGAGATCTGACTAAGTTTGGCCTGATCCCTGAATTTATAGGCCGTGTTCCGGTTATGGTATCCTTAGAGCAGCTTACAAAGGAAGCGATGGTAAGGATCCTTTCTGAACCGGAAAATGCCCTTACCAAGCAGTATAAGAAGCTGTTCGAGCTGGACGATGTAAAGCTTGAATTTACACCAGATGCGCTGGAAGAAGTAGCAAATCTGGCAGTAAAGAGAAAGATTGGTGCCAGAGGGCTGCGTTCCATCCTGGAAAATGCTATGATGGATCTGATGTATGAGATCCCGTCTGACGATACAGTAGGTATCTGTACTATTACAAAAGACGTGATCGATAAGACAGGCGGGCCGGAACTGGTATATCGTGATGCAGCTCCGACAACTGCCCGTAAATCTGTTTCAGACAGACTTCGCGGCGGAAAAAAAGGAGAGATCGCCTGATATAGACTATGGGAAACGCGCTGTAGCTCGTGGCCTGCGTAAATAAGGGGGCTGTCGTAAAGTAATCTTATTTTGCGGCATGCCCCTTTTTGACATATTGAAAGGTGCATAAGATAGAATGGAAGAACAAGTAATAATAATGCCTACCGTGGCCTTGCGTGGTATGACTATTTTGCCGGGTATGGTGCAGCATTTTGATGTAAGCAGAAAGAAATCCATAGCAGCGGTAGAGAAAGCTATGTTAGGAGATCAGAAGCTGTTTTTGGTCAGCCAGAAGCGGCCAGAGATACCGGAACCAGAACTGGATGATCTGCACCAGATCGGTACAGTGGCTGTTGTAAAGCAGCTGGTAAAGCTCCCTTCTAAAAGCGTCCGTGTCCTGGTAGAAGGACTGGATAAGGCAGAACTTCTCTGTTTTGATACAGAAGAACCCTATCTTATGGGTGAGATCAGTCTTTTAGGGGAAGAGGAAGAAGATACAGAGCCTCTTGCCAGAGAAGCCATGTTGCGTATTTTAAAGGACAAGCTGGAAGAATATGGGACTGTAAACCAGAGAGTTGCCAAAGAAATCCTTCCGTCCCTGCTTCTTATCAGTGATCTGAAGGAAATGTTAAAGCAGATCCCGGTTCAGATGCCATGGGATTATACCGTATGCCAGGCGATCCTGGAGTGTACGACCATGTCCGGTAAATATGAGGCAGTTCTCCAGACTCTCATGACAGAGATGGAAGTTTACCGCATAAAAAAGGAATTTCAGGAGAAAGTAAAAGCAGATATTGACCAGAACCAGAAGGAATATATCCTGCGTGAACAGATGAAGATCATCCGTCAGGAGTTAGGGGAAGATAATCCTCTGTCTGATGCAGATGAATACCAGAAGAAGACAGAAGAGTTAAAGGCAGACAAAGAGGTAAAGGAAAAGCTGTTAAAAGAGATCGGCCGTTTCCGTACCATGCCTGCAGGAAGCCAGGAAGCAAATGTACTGCGTACTTACATAGAAACTCTTTTAGAACTTCCGTGGAAGAAGGTTTCTAAGGATAATGAAGATATCCGCCATGCGGAAAAAATCTTAAATGAGGATCACTATGGCCTGGAAAAGGTAAAAGAGCGTATTTTAGAGTATCTGGCAGTACGTTCCCTTACAAAGAAGGGCACAAGCCCTATCATTTGTCTGGTGGGTCCGCCAGGAACAGGAAAAACATCCATTGCAAGATCTGTTGCAAAGGCATTAAACAAAAAATACGTGCGCATCAGTCTTGGGGGTGTACGTGATGAAGCAGAGATCCGCGGTCACAGAAAAACCTATGTAGGAGCTATGCCGGGCCGTCTGGTAGATGGATTAAGACAGGCAGGAGTTGCTAATCCTCTGATGCTTCTGGATGAGATCGATAAAGTAAGCAGTGATTATAAGGGAGATACTTCGTCTGCACTGTTAGAGGTTTTAGACGGGGAGCAGAATGTAAAGTTCCGTGACCACTATGTAGAGGTTCCTGTAGATCTTTCTCATGTGCTGTTTATTGCAACAGCCAATACCACACAGACCATACCGGGGCCATTGTTAGACCGTATGGAGCTGATCGAGGTCAATAGTTATACTGAAAATGAGAAATTCCATATTGCAAAGGATTATCTGGTAGGAAAACAGGTAGAGCGTAATGGTCTTACACCACAGCAGATCGTATTTTCTGACAAATGTCTAGAGAAGATCATCCACAATTATACCAGAGAGGCCGGTGTACGGAATTTAGAGCGCCGGATCGGGGATGTATGCCGGAAGGCAGCCAGAAAATATCTGGAAAAGAAGCAGGGACCGATCCGTATTAATGAAGGAAATCTTGAGAAATATCTTGGCAAAGAAAGAGTTTCTTTTGAAGATGCCAACGAAGAAGATGAAGTAGGTATCGTAAGAGGTCTGGCATGGACCAGTGTAGGCGGAGATACCTTGCAGATTGAGGTAAATGTGATGCCCGGAAAGGGAAACCTCCTTATGACAGGCCAGATGGGGGATGTAATGAAGGAATCTGCCCAGATCGCACTTACCTTCGTGCGTTCCATTTGTCCGGATTATAAAGTAGCAGATGATTACTTTGAAAAGCATGATCTGCATATCCATATTCCGGAAGGTGCAGTACCCAAGGATGGACCGTCTGCAGGCATTACCATGGCTACGGCTATGCTGTCCGCTGTTACAGGACAAAAGGTAAAAGCAGAGGTTGCCATGACTGGCGAGATTACCTTACGTGGAAGAGTTCTTCCTATCGGTGGCCTGAAAGAGAAGATCCTGGCAGCCAGAATGGCCCACATGAAGAAGGTTTTGGTCCCGGATAAAAACAGGCCGGATATGGCGGAACTTTCCAGGGAGATCACAAAGGGACTGGAGATCGTTTATGTAAAAACTATGGATGAAGTAATAAAGGAGGCGTTTGTATGATCATCAGAGATGTAAATCTGGAAACCGTCTGCGGTGTTACCAGCAAACTTCCGGACAATACATTGCCGGAGTTCGCTTTTGCGGGAAAATCAAATGTGGGCAAATCCTCTTTGATCAATGCCCTGATGAACAGGAAAGCCTATGCAAGGACGTCTTCCCAGCCTGGAAAGACGCAGACCATTAACTTTTACAATATCAATAAAGAACTGTATTATGTGGATCTTCCTGGATATGGCTATGCTAAAGTTTCTTTAGAGGCTAAGGAAAAATGGGGCAAGATGATCGAAAGGTATCTGAAAAACTCCGCCATGTTAAAAATGGTATTCCTTCTCATTGATATCCGTCACGAACCATCTGCCAATGATAAGATGATGTATGACTGGATCATTTACAATGGTTATCATCCGGTGATCATTGCCACAAAGCTGGACAAGATCAACCGCAGCCAGATCCAGAAAAATGTAAAAATCGTGCGTCAGGGTCTTGGAATGGAAAAAGGCGGCATCATTATCCCATTTTCTGCTGAAACAAAGCAGGGAAGAGAAGAAATCTGGAAGCTGATCGAGGATACCATGGCAGATACAGCTATGGATGCCCAGGCAGAAGAAAAAATAGAAGAATAAAAACAGGCATATAAAAACACGACCGTGAGAAAAACTCCGGCCGTGTTTTTAAAATTAAGACAGCAGTGTGTGCATCACATGAGAATAAATCTCCTGGCTTTTGCGCCTCCAGGCACCGCATACAGCTTCAGCCTGTTCTTTGTCCGGAACGGAAAGATCCAGACCAATGAGAACGGCTTTATTTTCACGTACTTCACAATGGACAATATAGTCCTGATTGGTCCCTTTATAAAAATCGGCAGTGGTGCCCACCTCTTCACGCAGGCGGAATTTATTTTCCTTTAAATACTCATCCATGTCGCTGATGATGGCAGGTGAGATATTTTTGCCAAAGAAATTTAAGGTTTCTTCTCCTTCTTTGGTAATGTCATAGCGGGTGCTGGAGTGGCTGGCTTCTTTGTGTATCAGCCCGGCATCCTCTAATTCATTTAAGGCCTGCTGCAGTGTGAAATAGGTTGTATAATCATGCTCTGTAAAAAAGCTGGTAAGTTGGGCGTTGGTAAGAGGAAAGTTTACCTGCTTTAACAGATACAGGTTCATCAGTTTATATAAAGTCATAGGTTCCGTAAGCATTGTTCCACACTCCGTTAAAAGATTTCCAAATATTCTTATTTATCATAACAAGTTTGCTTCTTTAAATCAAGACAGATTTCACTTTTAAAACAGAAGGAATTGTGGTATCATGGGAATACTGGGATTGCGGGAGTGCGAAGCACGCAGCGGTCCCGTATTCGAGAAACTGACAGATAAATGTTCTCTAGGAGTCTTTCCTGCACCTGCTTTTGTGGCTGATTTTCCGCCAGTCGCACCCGAATTTCATCAATGTACGCATCGCGTACACCTTAGAAATTTGGGTACAACTGACAAAAAATATTCTCACAAAATCAGGCACAGAAAGATTCCGGGAGAACATCAAATTCAGCAGGAGGAAATAGGGCAATGGGACATTTTTATTTTGTAAGACATGGTCAGACTATATGGAATGTGGAAGGAAAGATCTGCGGAGCAACAGATATTGCTTTGACACAGCTTGGTCATGAGCAGGCCATAGAGACAGGAAAGAAGATTTTAGAAGAAAAGATCCATGCAGACGAGATCCTGTATTCACCTCTGATGCGGGCTGCAGATACGGCAAAACATATTTCTGGGATCACGGGTATTCCGGCCCGTGAGGAATTACGGTTAAAGGAGCAGAATTTTGGCATATGGGAGTCTACACCCAGAGGTGGTGAAGACTTTAAAAAGGCCAAACAGTCCTTTGCATGCAGCTATGAAGGCGGGGAGTCTATGTTGCGTCTGGCTCAGCGGATCTATAATCTCTTAGATGAGATCAAAGATAAGTCAGATGAGAAAACATATATCCTGGTAGCCCACAATGGCATTGCCAGAGTGGTGCAGTCCTATTTCCATGACATGACAAATGAAGAATTTGCAGCTTATGGGATCCAAAACTGCGAGATAAAAAGATATGATTTTTAAACGAAATGATCCTCTCACCTGTTGCGAAGCAATAAGCAGCAGGTGAGTGGATCATTGCAGGTGACATGTCCGTTTAGAAGAAATGCTCTGTTATTTTGAAAATGATGTATTAGGATCAGACCTGCTCCATCAAAATATCCACTACTCCGCCACAGACCATACCATCATCTTCAGCGTCCTGTCCGGTAAGATCCCCGTGATAAAGGATCGGAGAGTGGTCATCATCATGGATCATTTCCAGGGCGCGGCGTACAACAGCGGATTCCATACAGCCGCCGCCGATGGTGCCGATAATGGTTCCGTCCTGAAGGACTAACATTTTTGTGCCTACGCTTCGTGGAGCGGAGCCACGGCGGGCTACAATGGTAGTCAGGATGGCCGGAAGCCGTTCAGGAGAATGATTATTTAAGAAGCGGGATATTTCCGTTGGAAAACCGCAGCTTTTCAGCTTCTGGTTCTTTACCTGAATGATCTCCGCCATAATGGCAACACCAATTTCTGCTGGTGTTTCCGCACCGATATTTAAGCCAATGGGAGTGTAGACCTGATTTAGAACTTCCGGGTCAGTACCATTTTCAATCAAAACTTCTTTTACTTTTGCCACACGCTTGCGGCTGCCGATCATACCGATATAGGCATGGGGCATTTTAGCGATCCGCTCTAAGCAGATCTGGTCATATCTGTGGCCTCTGGTAAGGATGATAAAATAAGTATCCTTGGAGCCTTTGGTCTGGTCAAGGCCATTTTCAAAGGAGTCGCAGATCACCTGGTGGGCACCGGCTCTTCTGGCATTATTTGCATAAAGAGGCCGGTCCTCTAAAACTGTTACTGTAAATTCCATCATGGCACCAAGCTGGATCACTGGCATGGAAACATGGCCGCCGCCGCAGATCACCAGGCGCTTTTCTCCACCCAAGCAGTCGCAGAACAGCTTTTTTCCCGCTGCTGTACTCTGTCCGCTATCATGGAGTTTTCTTATTTCTTCCTGATTTTGAGAGAAGAATCCACCTTTTGTACTTTCCCATATCAGCTTTTCATCTGAAAAGAAAGCTTTTTCCCCGAAAGCATCCTTCTCTAAAATGGTGTAAAGGATATTCTGACGGTTGGGACTTACACTTGCTATAGCTTCGTATACATCTTTAAATTCTGTTGTTCCTGACATTTTTACAACCCCCATTTTGATCCATGTACGTTTCTAGTACATCGTTTTTGAAATAACTATACCACTTACTTGTCTGCGAATCTGATTGCACAGGCCTAAAAGCCTCAGCGTAGCCCGCTACGCCTGCGTTTTAGACCTGCACACTCAAATCCGCATCCTGCGTGATTAGTACAGTTATTTACGAAACGATGTACTAGTACATATTGTTTTGCTTATGCACAACATGCCAATGGCATGTGCGTCAGTTACCGTAAACTGTTATTGAATATTTTTAATAACGGTCTGTAAATATTAATTCTTATTATACCATTGTAAGAGAACGGGGGCAAGCAGCATTCCTGAAAAATAATAAGCTCTATACAAAAAAATAAAGATGCTTACGGAGTATGTTTAAAGGCATTTCAGAAGGAAAATTTCCAGCATTTTCCAGGAAAACAACGGAAAATGTAAGTGTTTACAAAATTTATGTAAGTATTTACAATTTTGTATTTGAAAAGTGGAAAAAGTGTGGTATACTGCATTTCAGAAAGGACATTCCGGGGTTTCGGAAAGGGATTCCGGGAAACGCCGGAAGAGTCCGGAAAGAGAAACAGGAAATAAAAAGAGGGAATGATCCGCATTAGGAAAGGAGAATATTTAAATTATGGCACTTCTGAATTATGATGTATTAAAGAAATCCGGTTACGATGGCTATATCCTGGAGGATGCTCCAGTGAAGGTTTTACAGTTTGGTGAGGGAAACTTCCTTCGCGCATTTGTAGATTATTGGTTTGACCTTGCAAATGAGAAGGCCGGATGGAACGGCAAGTGCTGCCTGGTACAGCCGATCGCACCAGGTCTTGCAAAGATGATCAATGAGCAGGAAGGTCTGTATACTCTGTACCTGCGCGGAAGCGAAAACGGCAAAAAGGTAGATGACAAGCGCGTGATCTCCAGTGTTGCTAACTGCTTAAACCCATATGAGAAGGCTGATTACGACAAGATGATGGAGGTTGCTGCAAGCGACGATCTGCAGATCATCGTTTCCAACACCACAGAGGCTGGTATCCAGTATGATCCATCCTGCAAGAAGGATGACTGCCCACCATCAAGCTTCCCGGGAAAGCTGACCCAGGTTCTGTATCATCGTTTCCAGGCTGGTAAGTCAGGGATCATCATGCTGGCCTGCGAGCTGATCGACAACAACGGTAAAGAGCTGTTAAAGTGCGTAAACCAGTACATTGATCAGTGGGAGCTGGGCGCTGACTTTAAGAAGTATGTAAATGAAGACTGCACCTTCTGTGGTTCCTTAGTAGACCGTATTGTTCCAGGACGTATCCGTGATGCAGAAGAAGTTAAGGCTCTGGATGCAAAGAACGGCTATGAAGATCCTCTGACAGACGTTGGTGAAGTATTTGGCGTGTGGGTAATCGAAGGTGATGAGAAGTTAAATGACGTATTGCCATTTAAGAAGGCTGGTCTGTTAGATAAGGTATTTGTTACCCCGGATATGAGCCCATATAAGAAGAGAAAAGTCCGTATCTTAAACGGCGCTCATACAGGTTTCGTTCTGGGTGCTTACCTGGCTGGGGAAAACATTGTTCGTGACTGCATGAACGATGAGACCATTAAGGGCTTCATGAACAAGATGCTCTACGATGAGGTTATCCCAACCCTTCCACTGGACAAGAATGACCTGTTAAACTTCGCAGCAGCTGTATCTGACCGTTTCAACAACCCATTTGTAAACCATGAACTGATGAGCATTTCCTTAAACTCCACATCTAAGTGGAAAGCAAGAAATATGCCATCCTTCCTGGAATACATTAAGGAAAAAGGTGTTCTGCCAGAGTGCCTGACCATGTCACTGGCTGCATACATTGCATTTTATAGCAACGATATCCAGGCTCTTACTGATGCAGGTCTGGTTTGCAAGCGTCCGGCTGGCAACGAGTACACTGTAAGTGATGACCGTTGGGTACTGGAATTCTACAACGATCACAAGGCTGATTCTGCAGAAGAACTGGTACACGCAGTCCTGACCAATGAGAAGATGTGGGATCAGGATCTGACCCAGATCGAAGGTCTGGAAGCTAAGGTTGCAGCTGACCTGAAGCTGATCCGTGAAAAAGGCGCTAAGGCTGCATATGCTAGCTGCCTGTAATATGAAAAGGATACAAAATACCTTTTGACCACAATATCAAAGAGTAAACTCAGGTTTCCCGCGCTGACGCGCTCTACTGCCTGCTAACGCAGGCGAAACCTTCGTTAATGGTCCAAGAAAAACAAATGCCACCTTCGGTGTTGCTTGTTTTTCTTTTGGACTCATTATATCGTGTAAGTAACAGAAAGGCTGTCCGAAAGCGGGCAGCCTTTTAATAATGTGCCTGATGGTACACGTTTTTTAAGTATTATTGTATCAGTCCCGTTTTCGCGTATTCTTTTAGCTTTTCTCTCAGGATCGTATCATTTGGATTCAGATATTTCCGTACATTAGCATAAAGCACTTCATCTGGCTTTAACATCGCACGGTACTGGGCAGGAGTGCGATGAAAAGTAGAACGGAAGCGGGAAGTCAGAGTCTTTAAATCAGGGAAGCCATTTTTTAATGCAATGTCTGTCAGATTTTCATTAGTGTAGGTCAGGTCATTTAATGCATGTTGAAATCGTACTCTTGTGAGATATTCGTGGAAATTGATACCTACCATTTGTTTAAATAGAGTTGAAACATAGGTCCGGTTGTACTGGGCGTAGTCTGCCAGATCCTCCAGGGATAATTTTTCTGCATAATGTTCCTCTACATAACTGAGGAGAAGGCGGATCGTAGCACGTCGTTTGTCTTCTTCCGAGATCAGATTGATCTGTTGGGGATCAAATTCTGTAAAAAGCGTGATCAGAAGCAGTTCCAGGTTTGCTTTTGCGCTTAACTGGGCATAGACGCCGCCACATTCTAATGATTGCCATAGTTGGCTCACATAAAAGCGGATATGGCAGAAACGATCTTCGTAGCGATTGCTTTCATTGGAAAGGCAGGTAGGAAACTGGTAAATATATCCCTTTTTAACTAAAAATTTCAGGGCATTTGACGGAAAATGCAGGACAAGAGCCCGGGTGCCAGGCTGCTGGCGCATGGAGGCGTGTCCATTGCCGGGGGCAGTCAGGATAAGGTCATCCTCTGAAAGAGAATGAGTCTCTGTACCACGGCAATATTCCTGAGTTCCATGAAGGACGATGCTCAGCTCATATTTATCCGTATGCCAGTGATAACGGTAATTCATGATGCTGTGTGCAAAGCAGCGCAGATGGATATTTTCACGGGGCAGATTCATTTCATAACAGGTTTCTTCCATTTTGTACTCCATTTTATTTTTTTAAAATCTTTATACTTCATTTTATTCTTTTAAAATCCAAATATTTTCCCTATTGTAAAATTTGGAAAAAATAAAATATCATTTGCAGACCTGACTTTAGAATAACGGTCAATATGGCTTCTGTCAATGATTGTTTCTGTATATATACAAAATAAACTTCCATGAAACAGGCAAAATGCACAAGAGGTGTAATAGGAAATTGGCAAAAATTACAGGGGAAATGTTTGGATTTTAAGTAAGTATAGATTGAAGATGGAGAAACAGAAAATGAAGCAGGGAGAATAAGAAGGCGAAAAAACTTCAAATATTTTGCAGCGACAAAAAGGCAATCTTTTGTTAAATTAAGCATAACAATAAGCCAGGCCCGGGCAGCTAAAAGCTTATGGAGTTTTCAGACTATATTAATAATGATGTAATAATGGAAGGTAAAAGAATATGAATACTCAAATGATGATCTGTATGGTGATCTTTGTAGCTACTCTGGTCAGCTATATGATGAATAAGATACCAATGTGGCTGACAGCAATGATCTCTCTGACTGCATTGTATTTTACAGGCTGCATTGATGCAGCTGGCGCACTGGCTGGTTTTTCAAATGTTAATACGCTGCTTATGGCAACTATGTTTATAGTAGCAGCAGGTTTCCGCCGCACATCTCTGGTAGATGGAATGTGTAGTGCCATTATGAAATTGACAAGAGGAAGTTTTCTCACAGCCTATTTTGGATATATCCTGATTGCTATACTACTGACTAACTTTATTGCCAGTCCGATGGTTGTATATGCGATCGTAAGTCCCCTGCTGGCAGCTTTTTGCGATAATACTGGTCACAGTCGTTCTCAATACATGTTCCCGATCATGGTCGTATGCGTAGCATGCTGCGGTATCCTGCCATTATCCACTGCCATCCAGCAGGCAGGACAGTTTACAGGATTTATGGAAACCTATGGATTTACTGGCATGAGCATTCGTGCAGTTGATTTTACAATTGGTACATGGCCGATCCTTATTATTGTTCCATTATGGGCATTACTGGTTGGACCCCAATTTACTCCTAAAACACCAGTAGTTCCTATTGAAGCTCTGGAAAATCAGAATACAGGAAAGCAGGCACAAAAACTTAGTCCAACTGTAGATAAGATTGGGATAGTTGTTTTCTTCGGTACGATCTTGTGCCTTATTTTTTCCAATAAATTACATCTTACTACATGGTCAGTCGCATTGACCGGAAGTCTCCTAATGGTATTGTTTGGGGTTGTAGACCATAAATCTGCATTGCGTGATATTCCCTGGGATATGCTGATGCTGTTTGTGGGTGCATTGGCTTTGGGAACAGCTTTGACCAATACCGGAGCAGGCGATATGATTGGAAATGCCCTGGCATCTGCTGTTGGCGGAACTCATAACAATTATGTATTAGGTGCACTGTTTTTCCTGATTCCATTCGTACTTACCCAGTTTATGCTGAACCGTTCCGTATCTGCAGTATTTGTTCCAATCTGTCTTCTGACCTGTTCTGCATTGGGAGCAAATCCGACTGGACTGGTACTGTTAGTTAATGCAGGTTCTCTGACTGCATTTTTAACACCTATGGCAACTCCGGCTGTACCAATGTGTATGGCTGATGGCGGTTATGATTTACGGGCAATTTTTAAGAGCGGTGCATTGATCACGTTATTCCTGCCATTTATTTACATCTTTTATACCATGACTGTATTTCCTGCATTTTAAAGAAGGGATAACATTGTTATGACGCGGGAAGAGAAAATTGCAATTGCAGATATGGTACGCAGCCGGGACCGATTTGGTCCGGTAAGTCCGGAAGAACTTGCTGCACTGCCGGGAAAAGAACAGGAGCTCTGGGTCCATACAAAAAATGGAAAAACTGTGCATGTTTTCGAAGAACGTCCGGATAATTTACCAGAGCAGGCTGCACTGCTTTTAAATTTTCATGGCGGCGGATTTTTGAAAGGACGTACAGACCGGGATCGCAGATATTGTTGCTGGGTTATGGAGCAGCTGAATTGTATGGTTTGGGATGTTGATTACAGCCTTGCACCGGAAGCACCATTTCCTTTTGCAGCGGAAGAAGCTTATGAAATTGTAAGTTATGTATTTGAACATGCAGCAGAGCTTGGAATTGATAAGGAAAAGATTATTCTTGCCGGACACAGTGCTGGTGGTAATCTGGTGGCATCAGTTTTGATCAAAAATGCGGAGACGAAAGAACTGAATCCCTGCTGTGCGTTGATGGAATATTTTCCCACAGATAATACTGTTGACCCAGTAGAAAGGCTGTCAGAAGAACTGAAAAAAGATCCGTTTTGGGTGAAGCGTGCACAAACAGAAAAAATGTATACTGATTTTTATGTAGGAGATGCTGATGCATCGGATCCACTTTGTTCACCTGCATTTGCCAAAGATGAGGCATTGGCTATATTTCCGGATTGTCTGATTATATCAGCAGGGGAAGACAGCCTTAGAGATGAGACAGAAGCATTTGGAATGCGTCTGGCAAAAGCAGGGGTCTGTGTGACTATGCAGCGAATTATTGAAGCTATGCATGGATTTACTACAAATCGGACATCAGGCTGGGAACGGGCACTGGATCGTCAGTACAAATTTTTTCAGGAGCATTTAAGATAGAACAAATGTCAGAAGAAAAGATATTATATGAGGAGTAAGACAATGAAGATTACAAATGTGAAGCTGCGTTTTGCAAAGCATTATCTGTTTGTACAGATATATACTGATGCCGGGATCACAGGTCTTGGCGAGGCTGGCAACTGGGGATATTTACAGGCCACAGCAGCAGCTATTGAAAAGTTTGCAGATTACCTGATCGGAAAAGATCCATTCCGCATTGAGGATTTTAATCAGAATTTCCTGCGTTCCGTGTATTTCCGCGGTTCAGTGATCATGAGTGCTATTTCTGCTATTGATATTGCTCTGTGGGATATTAAGGGTAAGGCACTTGGAGTTCCGGTTTATGAGCTTTTAGGCGGAAAGACCCGTGAAAAAGTGCGTGTTTATGCATCTGTTATGCATCTCACAGAAGATAACAATGAGCTTGCAAAGCAGTATCAGCAGTTGCAGGAAATGGGCTTTACAGCTGCAAAGATCTTCTGCAACGGTCCGGTCAGCGCACCAGATGGAAAAGGGGAATTTTATTCCAGCCGCATTGAACGTGAAGTGGAAAAGGTACGGGTATGCCGTGAAGCTGTTGGAAATGATTTTGATTTTGTGCTGGAAGTGCATCGGGGCATGACACTGCCGGAAGCGGTTGCGTTTGGCCGTGGAGTAGAGCCTTACCGACCTATGATATTGGAGGATCCGGTTCCACCGGATAATGTAGATACCATGGCAGAGGTAGCATCCAAGGTGGGTGTTCCTATTGCTACAGGAGAGCGTTTTATCGACCTGCGCGAGTTTGAGGTGCTGATGTCACGCCACGCCTGCCAGTATGTCCGTCCGGATGTGTGTGCAGTAGGCGGTATCACTGCCAGCAAAAAAATCTGCGCACTGGCAGAAGCACATGATGTCCTTGTGATTCCTCATAATCCACTAGGACCGGTGTCCACAGCAGCTTGCCTGCAGATCTGCGCGTCCATTTCAAACCTTGGTATCCAGGAACTGCCTGGTTTCTGCTTAAATGGTGCAGAAGACAAGATGGTAAAAGAACCACTCCGCTTTGAGAACGGCTGTATGCTGATCCCGGAGGCACCTGGTATTGGCGTGGAACTGGCAGATGATGCAGAAGATCTGTATCCGGCTAATGAACGTGGCAGCAATGCAGCCCGCAGAGCCTTTGATGGTTCTGTGAAAGACTGGTAATGTAAAATCGAATAGAAAACACAATTTGACCACAGTTTTGTCACATTTATTCTCTATGATTAGTTGCGGCAAAGGAGAGTAAAGCGATGAAAAAAGAACTGATATTGACAGCGATTTTAGCAGCTGTGGCAGCAACTGGATGCAGCAGCAGCCAGGCACCTGTACAGACCCAGACACAGGCAGAAACAACAGAAAAGGCACAGGAAGCAGTACCGGAAATGCCCCCCAAAGGTCAGAAAGGTGACAAAGGGAATAAGCCATTTTATGAAGGAATGGGAATGGCACAGACCCCAGACATTTCTGAGCTTCTTACAGGAAGCATGGATCTGGCTGATTATAAAGATAAATGGGTTTACAATGAGGACTATGACTGTTACAGTCTGGAATACGTGGTCTACTGCGAAAATCCCGTTGACCCGGTAAAGGAATGCATGAATATTTATGTGCCTGCAGTATATATGAATGCAGACGGAACCATCAATGAGACGGGTGAGATAAACGGTTACACAGCCCAGAGCGCACCTATTATCTACAAAAATGGTGTTGGCGGATATGCAGAGGCAGATGCTTCAAAGATCTCTGATAAAACAAAAGAATATCTGGAGCAGGGATATGTATTTGTATCACCTGCCAGCAGAGGCAAGGAGACACAGTCAGAGGACGGAAGCTATATTGGAAAATCCCCGGCAGGTCTGGTTGACTTAAAGGCAGGTGTGCGCTTTTTAAAGATAAATGATAAGGTAATGGCAGGTGATGCCAATAAGATCATTTCCATTGGAACCAGTGCAGGGGGAGCAATGAGTGCTCTTTTAGGAACTACAGGAAACAGTGAAGATTACAAAGTTTATCTGGAAGAGATCGGCGCAGTCATGGATTCTACGGATGATGTGTATGCAGCACAGGTTTACTGTCCGATCACAGACCTGGATCATGCAGATCTGGCTTATGAGTGGATGTATGCAGATCTTCCTGATTACAGCAATGATATGACAGGGGAAACAGGTACTGCCACGGAGTTTGAACAGGCGTTATCAAAGGAGATGTCCTCAGCTTATGCAGCTTATATCAACGGCCTTGGACTGAAAGATCCAAAAACAGGAGAACCGTTGACTTTAAGTGATGATGGAAAGAGCGGCAGTTTTTATGATTACATGGTAAAAGAGACAGAAGATGCAGCTACTACGTACCTTACAAGGCTGGAAGACGGCAGTTTATCTGTTTCCTATTCTCTGGATGACTATCTGAAGGGAAATTATACAACTTCAGGTAAAGGTCCGAAAGGAAGGGGAACGGAAGTGGCCGGAACAGATCTTACTGGTTATCTGAAGTGGGATGGAAAGACAGCTGAGATCTCTGATTACGATATGTATCTTTCTGTTTCCAATCCAAGAATGAAGAAGGTCATGGCCTTTGATAATTTGGAAATGACCGATAATTCTGCGGAAAATATGGAATTTGGAGATGAAGCTAACCGGTATAAGCATTTCGATCCTTATATTGCAGATATACTGGAAAATTTAAAGGCCCAGTTCCCGGATGAGTATGAGACATATATGGAAGCTTATGGCAGTGTTTCCGGTGATAAGAAAGTGGAAGAAAGCAGGAAACTGTTAAATCCCATGAATTATATTGGAACGGATAAGCAGGCTGATGCAGCAGACCATATCCGTATACGGGTAGGAACAGAGGACGGAAATACATCACTGTCTGTAGCGGCAGTTCTGGCTCTTGCTCTGGAGGATAAGACGGATTCAGATGTAGATTACGCATTAGTGTGGGCACAGCCACATGGAGATGCTGATTATGAGGGAGAGCTGATCTCCTGGATCAACAGTATCTGTAAATAAAGTTTCTGTCTGGACTTTTTTTGATGAAGTGTTATATAATAGACCAAAAGTGATAACCGGACAAAAAGGAATAACATTATGTATCATGGATTGAAACAAAAGCATGGAAAAATACAGGGCGTGTCCATGCTGCCATTTGGCCTTGTTGCCGGTTTTGCCGGTGAAAAAGAAATTCGTATAATAGAGCTTGCGGAAAACGGCTTTACTTTCCGCACAGCAGAAAAAATAGCAGACCCGGAATTATTTCGAGTCTGCTTTTATCATTATCCGAAGCTGGAGTATGAGCAGGTAGATCTGCATTCTTATACACTGGAATGCAGTGGAAAATATGAATTTTACTATGAGTATACCCTATATCTGGATAATATAGGTGATATACCGGATAATATGGGCGATATGGATGCCGATGAAACAGAAAATGGGAAAAGCAGGGAATACGAAGGATGCAAAGAAAATAAAGAATATAGAGAATATGGGGAATATCGGGAACAGGTTCAGGCAATGCTTCTGTGGTATGACCGTTATATCCGTTTAAAACAGACCGGGGATGAGAATGAACTGGCCAGTGCCATGACAGTTTATCCGACAAATGGGGATGCAGTGACGGCTGAGAGCTTTGAAGAGCAGAAGAAGCGGTGGTTTGACAGTAGAGATCAGGGAAATTGCAGGAAAGAAACAGGCCGGGAAAGGGAGACAGAGGAGAAGCCACAGAACAGGTCGGAGGTAATGCCAGAGACCGGGAGTGCATTGGAGCAGTTTGAATGGGCTGTGGAGCTGGACACCACCTGGCTTTATGATGAGTATCTGGCGACAGATCTTAAAGTTTTTATAGATAACTACTGGAAGCGGAATCATCTGTCCGGGCACTGGTTTTCTTATATCCGGCCGCAAAGACTTTATATTGGAAATGCTTTCTGTCATCTGCTTTTTCCAAAGGAAGACCAGTTGTTTCTGCTTCTTGAAAAAGCCAGAAAAGATGGTTTGCAGGTAACGATGACTTTTTCTTATATCAGGGAATTTATGCTGGAGAGAATGAAAATTTTGCTGAACCGGTTGGAAGCCTGGTGTGAGAAAAATGAGAGTATTTTGGAAATACAGGTCAATGACTGGGCTATGGCAGAAATGATAAAAGAGAAGTCTTTACTGATTCCGGTACTTGGCATTTTATTAAACAAGCGGCGGAAAGATCCAAGACTGCACTATAAGTTGGAAACTATGACACAAACAGGAGCAGAGGCCAGCGGTAAATTCCTTGAAGAAAACAGTTTAAATGCCGGTTTTTACAGAGAGTATCTGGAAAAAGAATACGGCATTGCCAGATTCGAATGGGAAAGCTGTGGCTATGATATGGCATTTCCTGTTGGAAAGAACAGTCTGCACCTTCCTTTTTACCAGACCAATACATCCCAGTATTGTACGTTGTATGCAAAATGTACCACAGGAGAGCGGGGAAAGCAGAAGCTGGTAAAACAGTGTCCGGGATTTTGTAAAGACTATGCATTTTTGTATCCAGATCATTTGAAAATGGTGGGTAGATACAACTCCTTATTTGCGTTGGACAGCCGCATTTTTGAGGATGATCCTGGTTTTGGATCTGGAATAGAAAATGAAGTTGGAATGAAAACAGGAATAAAAGAAATGGTTCAAAAATGGAAAACAGCAGGGACAGACCGACTGGTGGTAAATCTGCTGTAAGATGTATGTTCTCCCGGAATCTTTCTGCGCCTGATTTTGTGAGAAGATTTTTTGTCGGGTGCGGCTGGCGGAAAATCAGTTACAAAGGCAGGTGCATGAAAGATTCCGAGAGGACATATGTGGGGAAAGGAGGGAAGAGTACAGATGAAGATTGTAGCCGGACTTGGTTCCGTTGATGAATATATCCCCTATGTGGAAGCAGGAGCAGACGAGTTTTTCTGCGGCTATGTGCCTTATTCATGGACAAAAAAATACGGGACGCTTCTGCCGCTTAACCGCCGGGAAGTACTTTGCTCCAATGTACAGTTAGGTGCATTTAGCGAACTGGAAATACTGGTTGCTATGATCAGAAAATATAAAAAGCCAGTGTATCTCACCTTTAACTCCTTATACTACATCCCAGAACAATACCCGGAAATTGTTAATATTATTATACGGTGTATGTCCATTGGATTTAATAGCTTTATCGTCGCTGATCCGGCGCTGCTTTTATATCTGCGACAGAGTAGAATCAATTGTGAGATCCACTTGAGCGGAGAGACTGCAGAGGTCAACAGCGGAATGATAAAATACTTTGAGAAGAAAAACTTAAAACGCCTGATCTTTCACAGGAAAAATAGCATAGAAGATATGAATTCTATTATCAACAAAGCAGGAAACCTCACAGAATTTGAAGCCTTTGTGCTAAACGAAATGTGCCAGTTTACTGGTGCATTCTGCAATTCCCTTCACTGCGATGAAATGTGTCATCTTTGTCTGGTACCCTATGAACTGGGACGGATCAGAGAAGGTGTATCAGCAGAAAGTGTGGATGAAAATGTGGACGAACCAGAAGATGACGGCTATCTTTGTGGACAGACTGGCTGTGGCCTCTGCGCTTTATACCAGTTGGAAAAAGCTGGTGTTACTCATTTAAAACTGGTGGGAAGAGGCAACTACACAGACTATATGGAACGTGATATCAAAAATCTGCGAAAGGCATTGGAAATATTAAAAGATGTCTTGGATATGGAAAAAACTGGAAATATCCCAGCCGGACCAAAGGCAGAACGCAGATATATTTCACAGATGAAAAGGGAAATATTCGGTCTGGCTGGAAAGTGTAGTGGAATGTGCTATTATCGGTAGGTAGAAACATCCAGATGTACGGCAACTAAAATCCACTGAATTATATCAAAAATTATATTAAATCTTTTCTCAGAATCTTTCTGTGCTTGATTTTGTGAGAAGATTTTTTAGGATATAATTTTATAGATGTAATACATTTTTTAGGACGTAAATTGGATTATAATAACATTTTTATGGACATTATTTTTTAGGCTGATATCGGATATCAGACACTGTATACACTGTGATAAAAGCATGGGGGTCTTCACGGTTGATATAATTCATCAGTTTCTGGTATTCTGACTTATCTACGATGGTAATGATCTCATTGCGTTTTTCCAGATTGTAGGCACCGATGGATTCATAGATGGTAGCGCCGCTGTGCAGGTCATTGATGATAAAATGCCGCAGCTCTTCCTCTTTTTTAGTGATAATGCAGACCCGGCGTTTTACATTGTGGTTAAAGATAAAATGGTCCAGGATGATGCCGTTAAAATAGGTTCCCAGTACACTTAAAACAACAGTTTTCTTATCATACACCAAAGCTGCTGAAAGGGCGACACACATGCCGGATAAGGACATAGCTTTCCCAAGATCCATATGGAGATATTTGTTCATGATCTTGGCAACGATATCCAGACCACCGGAAGAAGCATTACGGTTAAACAGGATGCTTAAACCGATACTGACGGTTAAAATATAGCATAAAACATCCAGTTCCTGACTGTCAGTTAAGGAGCCGATGTTCGGAAAGATCCTTTCAAAAAGGGCCAGAAAAAGGGGAAGTACAATACTGGTGTATACGGTTTTAGCCCCGAATTCTTTTCCGCAGGTAAAAAATCCGATGATCAATAAAAGTATATTTAAGATCATGGTGATGGCTGAAAGGGGCAGAGGGACAAAGTTAGATAAGATAATACCAAGACCGGAGATACTGCTTACGGAAGCATGGCTTGGTAAAAGAAAGAAGTACACAGCTCCAGCTACGATGGCCATAGCTGCTGTAAGGATCAGAGTTTCTTTGATCAGTTCTGTAACATGGTTGTTTGAATGGTTCATGACACACCTCTGTGGGATTATAGTTGGTTACAGTTAAGCCAGGAAGTGTAACTGTATCTGCAACATTCATTTTACCATAGCTTGATTGTTTTAGAAAGCGGGGATATACTTTTACAGGGATTTCGCTTTTAGCACTGTATATTTATAAATAGTGCCCCTCTCACGCTT
>UQJF01000035.1 GCA_900541315.1 uncultured Clostridium sp.
TACGAGATGTAGCTCCGTCTCGTGGGCTCGGAGATGTGTATAAGAGACAGCATAGGACCTCTGGCATGAAGCTTC
Source organism: uncultured Clostridium sp. (assembly GCA_900541315.1). Classification (GTDB taxonomy): domain Bacteria; phylum Bacillota; class Clostridia; order Lachnospirales; family Lachnospiraceae; genus Enterocloster. The sequence continues at coordinate 76 of UQJF01000035.1, forward strand.
TGCGTACTGATGCCGATCTCCGCTCCAAAACCAAATTCCTCTCCGTCTGTAAAACGGGTAGATGCATTTACATATACTGCAGCAGCATCTACTTCATCTAAGAACTTCTGGGCATTAAAATAATCGGATGTAATAATAGACTCAGAATGACCTGTATTGTACTTGTTAATATGTTCTATTGCTTCTTCTACCGAGTCTACAACCTTCAAGGATACGATATAATCCAGATATTCCGTACCCCAGTCTTCTTCTGCAGCAGGGGTGAATTCCGGCACCACTGCCATGGCTGCCTCGTCTGCCCTCACTTCTACATTTTTTTCTGACAGGCGCTTTTTAAGAAGCGGCAGGAACTGATCTGCTATCTTTCTGTGGACGACCAGGGACTCGCAGGCATTGCACACACCGATCCGCTGGGTCTTTGCATTATAGATAATATCTAATGCCATATTAAAATCAGCAGTTTCATCTACAAAGATATGGCAGTTTCCTGTTCCTGTCTCGATCACCGGAACAGTACTGTTTTCCACTACAGAACGGATGAGACCGGCACCTCCTCTTGGAATAAGCACATCCACATATCGGTTTAAGCGCATCAGCTCTTTTGTGGTCTCTCTGCTGGTATCTTCGATCAGCTGTAGGGCATCTTCCGGAAGTCCTGCTCTTGTAAGACCTGTGCGAAGCCATTTTGTGATTGCTTTATTGGATTCAATGGCATCGCTGCCTCCTTTTAAGATCACTGCATTTCCTGATTTAAAGCAGAGGCCAAAAGCATCCGCTGTTACATTAGGGCGGGCCTCATAGATCATAGCAATGACTCCTAAAGGAACCCTTTTCTGGCCAATCTTTAAGCCATTCGGACGCAGCTTCATGGAGATCACCTCTCCTACCGGATCATCTAAGGCAGCTACTTTTAAAAGGCCATCTGCCATGGACTGGATCCGGCCCGGATTTAAAGCAAGGCGGTCTAACAGGCCCTTGCTCATGCCGCAGTTTTCTGCTTTTTCATAATCTGCCTGATTTGCAGCCAGGATTTCTTCCTCTCCCTCTAAAAGGGCTCTTGCTGCTTCTTCCAATCCTATATTTTTTTCTCTTGAACCTAAGTTATTTAATGTTCTGGAAACAGCTTTTGCTCGGCTTCCGATTTCTTCCAGTGTCATAACCATCTCTCCTTCTGGCTATATCTATACTTCTTTAATACCACCGTATTTCTTTCCCAGGTCTGTAATAGAGCCGTCCTTCTCTTTAATAGAAATATTATTTAAGTTGCTTCTTAAATTAGAACGGATAGCAGCCAGGTATTCTTTTCTTAAAGCTGCCTGCTCGGCTTTTTCCTCATCTGTAAGACCTACAGACTGAGATTTATGATAAAGTTCGTTGATCCTGTCGATTTTTGATGAATCCATACTATCACTCCTCGTATAATATTTTAATATGAAGATGATACCAGGGTCAAAAGGTCATAAATCCGATGCAAGCTTGCTTGCAGGAGGATTTTTGAACTTGGGACCCGCCAAAAACATGAGTAAGAAGCCATTTTTTGAAGAAAAATGAGCGGATTACGAATGTTTTTAGAATTGCGAGAGTGCAAAGCACGTAGCAATTCGGTATCAGAGGGGTCAAAATACCTTTTGACCCCAACATCTTAATATTCATTATTCAGATAATGCATCAGATCAAAGTCCAGATTGGGATGGGCTAAAAACAAAGTTCCTTTTTCTTTTCCGCTCATAATGTCCATGATCACATCTATCTGATCACCGTTGGCGATCACCATATCAGCACCACTGTCTGTGGCAATACGGGCAGCTGCCAGCTTTGCTGACATTCCACCGGTCCCCACACTGCTTCCAGAAGTTTCTTTTCCCATATTCATATATTTCTGGCTGATCTCAGGCACCAGACTGATAAATCTGGCATCTGGGTTGCTCCTTGGATCATCCGTATAAAGGCCGTCAATATCAGAAAGCAGGATCAGAAGATCTGCCCCGATAAGAGCTGCAACGATAGCAGAAAGGCGATCATTATCACCGAAGCTGTCTACATACGGGATCTCAGAAGTAGATACTGTATCATTTTCATTTACAATAGGGATCGCACCTAAACGCAGCAATTCATCAAAGGTGTTCTGTGCATTGTAACGGGAACTGTCATTGACCATGGTATCCTTGGTCAGAAGGACCTGGGCTGCTGTCTGGTTGTACTCGCTGCAAAGCTTCTGGTAGACCATCATCAGTCTTGCCTGTCCTACTGCTGCAAACGCCTGTTTTTCAGCTAAACTGTCAGGTCTTTTATGATGTCCGAAAGCCTGTCTGCCTGCTGCGATAGCACCGGAAGAAACAAGGACTACTTCTTTCCCTTCTCCCCTGAGATCGCTGAGCACACGGATCAGCTTCTCGATCTTCGTCAGGTTCAGCTCTCCTGTTTCAGGATGTGTCAGGGAAGAAGAACCGATCTTTATTATAATTCTCTTTTTATCTTTTAAACTGTTACGTTTTGTAGCTTCCATGAGCATCTTTTGCCAGCTCCCTTCTTAGTGAAGTTCACGTCCTGCCTGTCTGATCTGGCGCAGGACTGGACTTTTCCACTATCTTACACCAAATTCATTACTCCGTCAATTTGTATCTTCTTATAAGCTCTTCTGCCACTTTTAAACCATCCATGGCTGCAGAGGTGATGCCTCCTGCATATCCAGCGCCTTCACCACAAGGATATAAGCCCTTTACAGAGCTTTCTAAAGTTTCTCCTCTGGGGATACGTACCGGGGAAGATGTGCGGCTTTCCACACCTGCTAAAATAGCATCTGGACGGTCAAACCCTTTGATCTTTCTCCCAAAAGCCTCCATTCCTTCTACAAAAGCTTCCGAAAGCTCATCTGGGAGGATTTTTCTCAAGTTTGCAAACTGATATTCCCCACAAAATGCCGGCTGTACTTCGCCAAGCTTTTCCGTGATCTTTCCGTTTTTAAAATCCCCATAGAGCTGGACTGGTATTTTCCCTTTTCCTGCCTCATAGGCTTTTTCCTCAAGTTCTCTCTGGAAATGAATACCTGACAGCGGATGGACTCCTTCTCCTCTTTTTGTTTCACAGGAAAAATCCTCAGGGTTTACAGTAACTATCAATGCACTGTTGGCATTTTCTCCTGCTCTGTCATGATAACTCATTCCATTTACAGCCAGACGGTTCTTTTCAGAAGAAGCATTGACCACATAGCCGCCAGGACACATGCAGAAGGAATACACGCCTCTTCCACAGGAAGTCTGAGCTGTCAGTTTATAGCTTGCAGGGCCTAATTCTTTACATTCCGTCATCCCATACTGGCTTTCATTGATCATAGTCTGTGGATGCTGGATACGGAAACCTACAGCAAAAGGTTTTGCTTCCATGGAAACCTGCTTTTCATAAAGAATTTCAAAAGTATCTCTGGCGCTATGACCGATGGCTGCAACTGCCGCCTGTACCGGAATGCGTTCTGTACCATTTACAATAACTGCTGCCAGTTTTCCTTCTGTTATTTCAAAATCTGTCACCTGGCTTAAGAAGCGGACCTGACCTCCCAGATTTTCAATCTCTTGGCGGATAGATTTTACAATATGGCTTAACACATCTGTCCCAATATGAGGTTTGTTTGCATAGCAGATAGACGGATCTGCACCAAACTCTGTAAGAATGCGCAGCACTTCCCTGTTCCTGCCAAAGGTATCTTTTACAAGGGTATTCAGCTTTCCGTCTGAAAACGTACCTGCGCCGCCTTCTCCAAACTGCACATTGGATGAAGGATTTAATTCTCCTGTTTTCCAGAATTTCGCTACCCGCTCTGTTCTGGTATCTACATCTTCTCCCCGTTCTAAAAGTATAGGACGGTATCCTTTTCTCGCAAGAGCAAGGCCACAGAACAATCCCGCAGGGCCCATTCCAATGACCACCGGTGGATATTTTAAAGGCGTATTTCCACATTCAGGAAGGACATATGGTTTTTCTTCGTGAACTGTGATATTCCTGTCTTTTCTCTTCTTTACAAGACGTTCCTCTTCTTTTTTTCCGCCATTTTTTAATGCAATATCCACGATATAGCTGTAATGGATCTCCGGCTTTTTTCTTGCATCTACAGACTGTTTTACCAGCTTAGTTTCTTTTATCAGCTCCGGCTGGATATAAAGCTCTTTCGCAGCCTTTAAAAGCAGGTCATTTTCGGTATGTCCTAAAGGCATTTTCAGCTGACTGATACGTATCATGTTCTTGCAGTCCTCCTGGTTTTCTGTGTATATTTCTTTTCTGGGTAATTTTTAACAGTTTTCTTTTCCATCTGTTTCGTGTTTACGTTCCTGTTTTTTTCTATATTCTTTTTTCCTATGTTCTTTTTTTCTACGCTTTTCTTCTCTATGTTTTTCTTCTCTACACTCTTTTTCCCAGTGTTCCTCTTTTCCGGATTTCTTTGCCCCAGCTGTTTTTTTTCCCACTTTTCCGGTTCTGTTTTCATTTCCTGCTTTCCGGCACCGCCTGCCGCACATCTTCCTGCGATCAAACCACTGGACCAAGCAAATTGAAGATTATAACCGCCGCAGATCCCATCTACATCCAGGATCTCACCAGCCATATACAAGCCAGGACAAAGCCGGGACTCCATTGTAGTCTCATCTATTTCATTGGTGTCCACACCACCGCAGCACACCTGGGCATTGGCAAAGGGATTAACAGACATGACAACTGCTTCATATTCTTTTAATTCTTTACAGATTTTTTCCAGCTGTTTTCCAGTTAATGAACCACAGGAAATATTCCCATCGATTCCCGCCAGTTTCAAAAGAACCTGGGCAAGTTTACGGTTCAGCATTCCGGTAAACAGTTCCGCTGTCGGCTTATAAGCCAGCAAAAGCGCTCTCTTCTTTAAAAGGCGGAAGCTTTCACTGTTATTCCAGCCTGGCATAAAGTCCACATAAACTCTTACTTTTTTCTTTTCATCTAACGCTCTTGCTGCATACCGGCTCACCTGAAAGACCGGAATGCCGGAAAGACCATAATCGGTGATCTGAAGCTCTCCTTTATCCTTTGCCAAAGTAATGCCATCTGCCTGTAAGCTTACTTCTGCCTCTGTGCGGATACCTGCCATCTGTTTGTACATATTTCCCTGACAGCGCAGCTGCACCAGGGCCGGAAGAGGTTTGATTATGGAATGTCCCAGCTGGCGGGCATATTCATAGCCACTGCCATCTGAACCAGTGGAAGGTGCTGCCTTTGAACCTGCTGCCAGGATCAGGGCATCTGCCTCCACCGTCCCCTGATCTGTATGTATAAAAAATCCTCCATTTTTCTTCTCGATTTTTTCTATATAACAGGAAAGGAGAATGCGGATCTTCAACCGCTCTATCTCTTCTCTGAGTACGTCTAAAACAGAAGCAGCCTGATCGGAGTTAGGATAAATATAACCATTCCTGTCTTTTGGAACGATCCCCAGTTCCATAAAAAATTCCAGGGTCTCATTAACATTAACTTTCCTTATTACCTGCATAGGAAAATCCTTCCTGCCGCAGCGGTAGCAATCTTCCTCCATTTTATAATTGGTAAGATTACATCTGCCGTTGCCTGTAGAAAGGATTTTTTTTCCCACCCGGTCCATATGTTCTATGACAGTTACTTCCGCTCCGTTCCTGGCTGCGCCAATGGCAGCCACCAGCCCCGAAGCACCTCCACCAATAATTCCTACTCTTTTCTTCATATTACTTAAACTCCTGTTTTAGCTTGTATACGACTCCAGATAATGGTATACGTCCATCATATCAGAAAACCAGATTCCCTCCATCAGGCGGACTCTCTCACTTTCCGGAAAATCTGTGACCGGAATATGGGTGTACAGACAGACGGTACTTTTATCACTGCAGAATACAAGAAGAAAGCCGGCCTCGGAAACCAGAAAATACTGTGACCTTGCAGTGATAATGCTTTCCTGGTTTGCGGCTGCCCTTCCTTCCATTTCATTTACACTTTCCGTTTCTATTACTGTATTTGGCACTGGTGCTTCCTCCCGCATCTGGTATCTGGCCGCCCCATAGATAATGAGAACAGATACCACTGCTGAAATACCAAATAAGCCCAGAGCAAATAAAAAATGTTTCATAGATACTGCCTCCTGTATCAGGCCTTATATTTCCTTTTGGCCTTTTCAAAGGTAGTATCTGCCAGAATGTCCTATTTTAAACCTGTCCTGACACTGTTTATATAATAAATATATTGTCACATCAGTCTTACTTTCTTTAAAATGCGGATCAGCCTGGTTCCCATAGGCATATCCCGCAGTTCTTCTTCATCAATTGCCTTTAGCCCTATTAAAAGCACTGCATACACAGCCGCTGCCACTGCCACTGTCGGAAATACCACAATAGCTCTTCCTGAACGCCCTCTTAAAAGAGCTGCCGGAAGGATAAAGACAAGGATTTTGTACACTCCCCATGCTACGGCTCCCATAACACAGGCACTGATAGCAGGAAGTACAAAGGTCTTTTTATACTCCTGACTGTATCTTGCATATCTTGCGATCGTTCTGGCATTTAAAATGCACATTATAAAGGCGAATACAATATTGGCAAATACAACTCCATAAATACCCATATGGAATATCATAAGAAATACCCATAATACCGCCACATGGATCACCAGAGAAACAGCCGCATGGCGGACCGGCACTTCCATATGGTTCAGCCCCTGAAGCACTGCATTGGTCACTGTAGACAGTGAGAAAAATACAACTGCAAGGGAACCTGCCATAGTCAGTCTGATCAAAAGGCTGTTGTCTTCGCTGATAAACAGCAGATTGCACACCGGATCAGCCAGGACTGCGATCCCCACTGCTGCCGGGATAGAGATCAGCATAGAGAAACGTACAGCTGCCGCGATCCTTTTTAAAGTCTGCTCTCTGTCTCCTGCTGATACCGCTCTTGTAAGAGACGGGATCAAAGAAGATGAAAGTGCATTGGAAACAGCTACAGGAATGTTAAATAACAGCTGATACTGTCCCAACGCGCCCCAGAATACAGCAATCTCTTCGCCGCTATACCCCAGCTTGTCCATTCCCTGTCCAAACAAGAAGTTATCCACTACATTAGAGCAGTTATATATACCGCTGCTGACCACGATCGGAAGGACTGTAATAGTCAGTGCATAGATCAGTTTTCCATATCGCGTCCGCTTTCTTCTTGCTATTTTTGCAGCTTCCGGTGACAGATCCTCAACTGCAATGCGCTGTTTTAAAACAGAACGTCCGCTTTTAGCTGTCAGGAAGATAAAAAAGATAAACGCAGTCAGTGCACCGGCACCTGTACCAATGGTGCCACCTGCCGCACCTAAAGCATAGGAATAATTCTTTGCCCCCTGTGCCGCATTCATCCCTTCACCTACGCGGAATAAAATACCCGCTGCCACCACACTGACAATGGCATTTATGACCTGCTCTAAAATCTGGGAGATCGCTGTAGGTATCATAGTTCCTGTACCCTGAAAATATCCCCTTAAAACTCCCAGATACGCCATGATCCAAATGGTAGGCGCCAGCGTTTTTAAAGCATAACTGGAATATGGTGTTTTGATCAATCCTGCAAAAAAATCAGAACCAAACCACAGCACAATCGCTGCCAGTCCACCGGTAACAGTTGCATAGAGAAGACCTGTCTTTAAAATACGGCGGCAATTCTCATATTCTCCTTTTGCAAGTCTTGCAGATATCATCTTTGAAATAGCCACTGGCATACTATAGGAGGAAAGGATCAGCAAAATGTTGTATACATTATACGCAGATGTATAATATCCATTCCCCTGTTTCCCGATAATGTCATTTAAAGGCATACGGTAAAGCATACCGATAATACGCACCAGGATGCCGGCCATTGCCAGAATACTGCCCTGTATTACAAAATTTGCTGCCTTATTTTTCTTTTTTCCCTGTACTGCTTTCATTTATCTTCTACTGTGCTCCACATTTTTAATTAATTTCAGTCTGCCCAAAGTCTTTGGTCGGAATGATGCACACCCATGTTTTTCCCTGATTTAATACAATTTCATTGTGCTCCTGGTCATAATAATGGGTCACACCAAACTCCCCGTCTTTTTCCCAGCTGATGGGGATTGCTTTCCCATCAGTGAGATAATACCCGTATTCACCGGTATGTACATTGATATTCAGATACTGGGTAGTGGCATAAAAACCGCTCTGGCAATACTGGAAGATCACATTTTTCACCGCAACAGGACCTTCACTTCCCTGATGTACGTCTCCATACTGGTATCTGTGATATAAACCATCACTGCTTTCATATACAAATTCCGGTTTGTTCATAATGTAACCTGGTTTTGCATGAACAGCATCCATAACTCCCGGCTTTCCCTCTAAAGAAATTTCTACGCCATCTCTGGCAAAAAGATAATGTCCCTTATATGAATCATCATACTCCGTGGTATAGCCCAGTGTATTAATGGATTTTTTCAAACGGTCTCCACTTGTATAGGCATTATGCGGGGAACGTTTATCCTTGCTCCTGTAATAAGCAGTTCCTCCTATGGCATCCAGGCCATTGATATTGTCTACATTCTTAAGATAGGGCTTTGCAAAGGTGCTTTGGCCATAATGGGCATAGATCGCATCAAATTCTCTTGCAAAATAAGTATAATACGTACGGCAGCTTCTCACAGAGCCAATACGGTCCAGATCATCATAATCCTCGATCACTGCCATGTACCGGTTCATGTTTGCTTCCACCGGTGCCTCATAAACTACACCTGCCCGGTTAATACCATACTGGGGTCTTGCCTCTTTGTCATTACTCATCATAATGGCGATGGGACGACGGTCCGCCTGTTCTGCCGGCACCATCTGTCCTGTGAGAAAACTGCGGATCATTCCATCTTTTTCTTCTCTTTCTTCTGGAAGGATATATTCAGGTAATTCTTTCGCATCTTCCTTTTTTTCCTCATCCGACTGGATCAGGATCTTGGGAGCAGAAGCAGCTGCCTGGGTGGTTGTTTCCTGTATTGTTGGAACCTGGGTCTGGACAGCTTCTTCTGACGCCTTTTTTCCGCATCCTGCGCACAATGCTGCTATGCACAACAAACTGCCCAACATAATCTTCCTGCATACTATTTTTTTACTTCTGCTCCCTTTTCTCATCTGGTGTACCCCCTTGTGTCCAGTATCTGTCTCTGACGGTCTTCCATAACCAGCCGCTCTTCATCTACCATATGGTCATATCCACATAAATGAAGCATACTGTGAGCTACTAAAAATGCTAATTCCCTTGTCTGGGAATGACCGTACTTTTCAGCCTGTTCCTCTACCTTATCTACAGAGATCACAATGTCCCCCAACATCAGTTCTCCTGTTTCCGGGTTAAAATAATCTTCCACTGCATCTTCCACATGGTCGAAATCAGAAGGTTTCTCATAATCTACCATTGGGAAGGACAGGACATCCGTAGGTGCATCGATCTGGCGGTGTTCTTTATTGATGGCCTGAATAGCATCATTGTCCGTCAGGATCACATTCACCTCTGCCTCATAAGGGCATTTTTCAAAATCAAGGGATGCCTCTACGATCTCCTTTATGATCTTCTCATAGGGAAGATCCAGTTTTTTCTCTGCTTCATACTCAATAGAAACTGTCATTACCGATTATTCCCCTTTCGTGTATTTTTCACTGCCGGAGCTTTTCTTTCCCCTCTGGCGGTCTTTGACGCTGCTTTTTTCTCATAATCATCGTATGCCTTGACGATCTTCTGCACCAGAGGATGACGGACCACGTCAGAACTGGTCAGATAGCAGAAGCCAATATCATCAATGTTTTTAAGAACCTTTAAGGCTGTATCAAGACCTGAGGTAGCACCGGAAGGAAGGTCCTTCTGGGTCTGGTCTCCGGTGATGATCACCTTGGAGCCAAAACCGATCCTTGTTAAGAACATCTTCATCTGGGCTGGTGTGGTATTCTGTGCCTCGTCCAGAATAATATACGCATTATCCAGAGTACGTCCTCGCATATACGCAAGGGGTGCTACTTCAATGAGTCCCTTTTCTGAATTATGCTGATAGCTTTCTGCCCCCATGATCTGATATAAAGCATCATATAATGGCCGCAGATAAGGGTCGATCTTGCTTTGTAGATCACCTGGAAGGAAGCCTAACTTCTCCCCTGCTTCTATAGCCGGTCTTGTAAGGATGATCCGCCCTACTTCCCCGTTTTTAAATGCCTGAATGGCCATAGCCATAGCAAGATAAGTCTTACCTGTACCAGCCGGGCCAATACCAAATACGATCATCTTCTTGCGGATCAAGTCCACGTAATGTTTCTGGCCTAAGGTCTTTGGCTTCACCGGTTTTCCCATAATAGTACGGCAGATAATGTCCTTGTCTATTTCTAAGATCTGATCATCATTTTCCGTAAAGGAAAGGGACAATGCATAGTCCACATTTTGTTCCGTAATGGTATTGCCCCGAATAGAAAGCTGTATCAGATTATTAAATACGCTTTTCGCCTGACCAATGGTTTTTTCCGGGCCGATCAGCTTGATCTCGCCGTCTCTGGCGATCATAGTCACATGAAGAGTCCGTTCTATTTTCTTTAAATATGCATCAAACTGCCCGCAGACATTTCTTTCATGTTCTGCCGGGATGTCGATCATGGTTTCAATCACACTCATCCGTCTGTTTAATCTCCTTGGGTCTTTCCTGCAGCGCCTGTACCAGTACAGTTATTTACGAAACAATGTACTAGTGTGCTGCAGATATGCTGCTTTCAGAAACAGGTGCCCTGACCGCTGCCGGCTCTATAACCGTCAGCTTCCCGCTGATCCTGTAACCAGATATATTCTTTTCTATTTTATCATTATTTTCAAGAATTTGTACCCCTTTTTCCTTTAATTTTTCAACAAATTGGCGATTTGTTTCTGAAGCTGTCTGTTCCAGTTCTGCCTCTGTATAGCCTTTCTCATAAACCGTCATATATTCCCCTGTTATCTTTCCCACAAAAAGAGGCAGATAAAAGCTGGAAAACAGTCTGCACTGGATCATATCTACAGTATAATCCCAGTTTTCTTTATTTTCACTTTTCCCTGACCGGGGCATAAGAAATGAAAATGAAAAAGGACCTATGATCAGGCGCAGACCGTACCGTTTCTTTCCTGCAGGATAACGTACTTTCCGTATCAATGGCATTTCTTTTACATATGTTTTTCCTGTTTCTGCCAGAATCTCCCCCTGGGACTGTACATAAAAAGCAGATACCTCTTTCTCATCATCACCGATCACAGGTACCCGGCCGCTGACAAGGATCTGTCCCGGCTCTATTTTTTCTCCTTTCTTCACCTTAGGTACTCCCTGGCGCACCATAATATAAGTAATGGTTCCTGACACATTTGATACCAGGTCGCAAGCCTCTTCTTCCACAGCTGTTTTATCCTGTATGATCTTATTTTCCTTGATCTGGATCACCAGTCTTGTTCCTGATACTCTGGCAGATACCCAGGTAATCTGCGGAAAAGCTTCCCTCATTCCAGCTTCTAACGCTTCACAATCCACATTTTTCTTTTTCATGCCATATTTAATATTCTGCATATCCAGATAACGTACCAGTGTATCTGCAGAATAATGATAATTTCCCTGAAAATGGATATCCCATAGAAAAAGAGACATGATATACAAAAGAAGAAAAAAACTGAAAAATCCCGCAGCTGCATACCACCGTTTTTGATTCCTGCGAAGAAAAAAAGGCAGTCCCCTTCGCTCACAGATGCGCAGTCTGACACCAGCTCCCCTGACACAGTCTTTCAGACGGAACACATCTTTTAGAAAAAGACAACACTGGTATTGCCCTTTATCCAGGCACACCAGTTCCCATATGAATACCCCGTTTATCCTGCACCTTTCCAGAAAATATTCCGGACTGATGCTTTTTATATGTATTCTTACATAGCCCTTAAACAAGCGAAACAGCCACCATAGCATCCTTACACCGCCTTTTTTAACAACATAAAAATTCCACTGACTGTATTTGACCTGTTATTTTCAGGACATCCTGTGTATAAGTCTCTATTTCCAGATGCAGTCCCTTAAACACCACCACACAATCTGCTGCTTTTATTTTTATATACAGATCTGTGTAAATAAGAAGGCTCCTGAAATTTTCCACTACTGTCTCATAAGGGCCTGTAAAATGAAGCAGGATATCTCCCATCATCACATCCCTTGGAAGACCAAGAGCTTCCACTACAGCCCTTTTTCTATCCTCTCTCATACCACTTCTCCCAGAGCCCTTTCTTTTCATCATTATATGACAGTACTGCCCACAGAATACATGTTCTTCCGGAATCTTTCTGCACCTATTTTTCGATCCAGGAATATCTTATAGGGAAAGTATTTCTCTGTGAGGTTTTTATGAATTCCAAGTTGAATCCTGCTTCTGAAACCATTTCCATGGTAAAAGCAGCTCAGACAAACGAAGAAGATATTCCGGTAGCCCCACTGCCAAATCCTGGAGAAGGCGGACCTGTATATGACGATTCCATGGATAACAACTCCGGTGGAAACGGTTCTTTTGGTGATGACCTTAGTTCCATTCCCGTCATTCCGCTGCCAAATCCTGGCGAAGGCGGGCCCGTATACAATGGACCTGATCACAACCGTCCATCTGGTGGTATGTGGCAGCCGGGGCATTCTCATGTTCCTGTATACCGTCCTGTTTTCCCGTCTAACGGCTCTATTACCATTTTTCCAGGCATCGGCTTTCCATGTTATAACTGCACCACTTCCTCCAGCCTGGGGCGGGTACGCATTTTAAATGCTTCCTCCGGTTATCCGCCATTTAATGTATCTTTAGGAAACTGGCGCATAGGAGAACAACTGGATAACGGTGATCTCACAAGCTACGTACAGGCTTCTTCCGGTTTCCAGACTGTTACTGTATCCGGTACTAACGGCTATATTTATATCCAGAAAATGATCACCATCCGTTCCGGTTCTGCATCAACAGTAGCTATCATCAATACCAGTACAGGACTTGATCTGTTAGAAATATCTGATCTTTCCTGTAATGGACCGTCCGGCACCACCTGCATCAGGGCCTGCAACCTTTCCCCGGACCTTGGACCTTTTGACGTAGCTTTAGAAAACCGGGGCAATTCCTACCGCACCTTCACTAATGTCCGTTTCCAGGAAGTGACCCCATTCTCCAGCTTTGCAGCAGGCTGGTATTCAATCTACGTATTCCGCACCAATGCGTTTAATAACAGCAATGCCATTGCTGCAGCTTCTGCCTCTCTTAAAGCAGGGAAATCTTACACCCTTTATATGTTTAACGATCCTTCCAATACTGGTGGACTGCGGACACTGATCTTATCAAATTAATAAAATGATGTAAGTGTCAAAAGTATAAATTGCGTTTGTGCTCGCACAAATAAGCAATTTATACTTATTGACACGCCGATTGTTTATTCATCTCCGGCTCAGTTCTGCAATGGCAGAAATGCCTGTGTCTTATCTTGCACCGTTCCAAAACCTTTTAAAAAATCAAGTTCCCCCTGCCATTCCAATGCTGCAGCTATGGTGATCCCATCTCCTGCCTGCTTGCCCACCAGTAATCTTCCCCCTTGTGCGCAAGCTGCCCGTTCACATACATTTCCTACCCCAATCTGTCTCTTTACAAAGGCAGATTCTTTAAAATCACCTGGAACCTGGTTTAACTGCTCTGGTGTATAAAAACGCTGCTCGCAATACGGTTCCATACAAAATACCTGTTTTAATCCTAATACTGCAGGTTCATCCTGTTTTACATCTACAGAAGCAATGGCTTTTACTGCCAGAGGATCGATCTTATGTACCTTTAAGAAAGCACAGACTTTTTCTTTCATATATTCCGGATCTGTTTCTCTGCGGCATCCTACGCCAAGAATTACCGCCTTTGGGACAAGACGCAGGCTATCTGGCATAAGTTCAGTGTTTACCGTGATCTGGATATTTTTTTCCAGGTGTTTTCCTAATATAAAACCTTCCGGCAGTGTTTTTAAAGGCAGGTCACTGAAAACGCCAATGTGTTTTCCTTCCAACACTGCTGCCGATATGTTTTTCGCTTCTTTGCGGTCTGTGATCACCATATGATAAACTGACGCAAACAGATCCACTGCAAATTTTCCATTTACATCCGTTGCCGTAGTGATCACTGGTGTTGATCTCAGCCACTCTGCTATGCACCTTGCCAGTCCGTTTGCTCCCCCTACATGTCCTGATAGCAAAGGGATCACAAACTGCGCTCCTTCATCCACTGAGACTACCGGCGGATCCGTCATTTTATCCCTTACCCAGGGAGCGATGGCCCGTACTGCAATGCCTGCTGCGCTGACAAAGATCATTCCCCGTTTTTCTGCAAACATCCGGCCTGTCCACTGGGAAAGTGGCTCTCCTCCCGGTTCTTTCATTCCTTCTTTTTTCCATTCTTCTCTTAAAAAACGTCCCGGAACTACTGCCTCGCATTCTCCTCCGGCTTCTCTTAACTTATGAAAAAGGCGTCTGCATACCCAGGCGCCCCGTTCTGTAAAACAGATCACTGCATATTTCATCCTGCTACCTGTACTTTCTAAAATCGGTCAGTTGATCTTTTGTATTCTAAAAACATTCGTAATCCTCTCATTTTTCTTCAAAAAATGGCTTCTTACTCATGTTTTTGGCGGATCCCAAGTTCAAAATCCTCCTGCAAGCAAGCCCTCGTCGGATTTCAGATCTTTTGGTCCTGGTGTCATCAGTATACTGGATTTTCAGCTTCCTTTCAATGCTTCCTCTTTTAATTGTCTCTTCCGTCCTGTGATCATACCGCCAATACGGCCACTTTCCTTGGAAGTAAGGCTTTTCCAGCCCTTTTGCAACACTTTCTCATCCAATCCCAGTTCCTGGGCAATCTCAAATTTCAACTGTTCGTCTGGTGTCATATTGTGAACGTCAAATTCTTTTTTCTTTTTTGATTTCCCCATAAATCTATGCTCCTTATATAATGATGTATTTTTCATCGGTCTGTTATAAGAAGTATGTCCTTTTAGGAAAGAAATAATTCAATAACATACAAAGCATGCAACTGGCAGTTTTTTCCAAATGTATAACAAAAAAGAGCAGTCCCACAGGGAACCACTCTTTCATCACGTCATACACATGGGGAACGCGCCACTGACGCGTTCCCTGATCTGCATTCAGTTATTACTTTGCGTAAGAATTAATGTCTACATCTGCAACATCCTCATTCTGTGGAGCTGCCTGAAGAGCCTTTACACTTAAGCTGATCTTGTGATCATCTTCATTGAAATCTACAACCTTAGCCTCGATCTCCTGGCCGATCTTTAATACATCAGCTGGTTTCTCGATATGCTCTCTGGAAATCTGGGATACATGAAGCAGTGCGTCAACACCTGGCTCTAACTCTACGAAAGCGCCAAAGTCAGTCATACGAGCAACACGTCCAGTCACTACGCTGCCTGCTGCATACTTCTCAGCTGCATGTGCCCAAGGATTAGCCTCTGGGAACTTTAAACTTAATGCGATCTTCTCGCCCTGGATATCTTTGATCAGAACAGTTACTTTATCACCGGACTTGAATACCTTCTTAGGATTCTCAACGCGGCCCCAGCTCATCTCTGAGATATGAAGCAGACCATCAGCTCCGCCTAAGTCAATGAATGCACCGAAGTCTGTTACATTCTTAACAGTTCCTTCTACCTTATCACCAACCTGGATCTTGGAGAACAGCTCTTCTTTCAGTTTAGCCTTTTCAGCAACTAATAACTGCTTTCTATCGCCAATGATTCTTCTTCTCTTAGGATTGAACTCAGTAATTACAAACTGGATTTCCTGTCCTGCATACTTGGAAAGATCCTTCTCATAAGTATCAGATACAAGGCTTGCCGGGATAAATACTCTGGAGCCTTCTACTTCAACGCTTAAACCGCCATCTAATACCTGAGCTACTTTCGCAGTCAGAACTTCCTGATTCTCAAATGCCTCTTCCAGACGCTTATTGCCTCTGTCAGCTGCCATACGCTTGTAAGATAAGGATACCATGCCAACACCATCGTTCAGCTTGATAACCTTAGCTTCCATTTCTTCACCAACCTGTACCTTGGTAGTTAAATCTACACTATTGTCATTGCTGTACTCGTCACGGGTGATAACGCCCTCAGACTTGTTGCCCGCAATGCTCAGAATAATCTCATCTTTATTAACTTCGATGACCTGACCGGTAACTATCTCTCCTGTACGTATTGGTTTGGTGGATTCTTCCTCTTCCTTTAATAACTCTGCAAAACTCTGCTCTGCCATTCTGGTATGAACCTCCTCAATAATCTTTTTTGGGGTGGATGCCCCAGCTGTAATACCTACGCTGCGCACAGAAGATACACTGTCAGGATCTAAATCGCCGAGTGTCTGAATGTAAAATGTGTTTTCACATTCCTTGAGACAGATTTCGTAAAGCTTCTGGGTGTTGGAAGAATGTCTGCCACCAATGACGATCATAGCCTCCACCGAAGATGCGATACGTGCTGCCTCCACTTGTCTTTCCTGTGTTGCATTGCAAATCGTATTTAAAACACTACTATCATAACCCTTTTTCAAAATTTTTTCAACTAATTCTTGAAATTTGTTGTAATTAAATGTCGTCTGGGATACGATACAAAGCTTTTTCCCCTCTGGAAGGTTATATTCTTTTGCATCAGCCTCATTTTCTATAACTACAGTGTCACCATTTCCCCATCCACGGATGCCTTCTACCTCCGGATGTATTGGACTGCCGATAATAACGACCGCTTCCCCGGCGCCTGAATGTTCATCTACGATCTTGTGGATCTTTTTTACAAAGGGACAGGTGGCATCTACAACATTTACCTTCCGTGAATTTAAAATATCATAAATGTAACGGCTTACCCCGTGAGAGCGGATGACCACAGTTCCCTGTCCTTCTGGAAGGTTTTTAAGGTCTTCCTCTGTATCTAATACCCTGACTCCCTTTTCTTCCAGATCACGGACCACTTCTTCATTGTGGATGATCGGGCCATAAGTATAAATGGGACCCTGGGCTTTTCCCTCATTTACAGCCTTGATCTGCTCATAGACCCGTTCCACTGCACGCTCTACCCCAAAGCAGAATCCGGCACTTTTTGCGACAATGACCTGACGCTCCATTATGCACATCCTCCAGCTGCCTTATATCCCTTTTCACGGACGATCTTTAAGATTTCCTCTACCACCTGGTCCAGTGTCATAGAAGAAGTATCAAGAAGGACTGCATCCTCTGCCTGTTTTAACGGAGAATGTTCCCTGTGCATATCCCTGTAATCTCTGTCTTCAATGTCCTTTTCGATCTCTTTTAAATCTGCTTCCATGCCCTTTTCCAGCAATTCCTTATAACGGCGGACCGCTCTTACCTCTACAGAAGCTGTAAGATAAATCTTCGCAGGTGCATCAGGAAGTACACAGGTTCCAATATCCCTTCCGTCCATGATCACATTTTCCTTAGCTGCCAACTGTTTCTGAAGTTCTACCAGCTTTTCTCTTACAGGCATATAGCCAGATACTGCAGATGCCATATTGCCTACTTCTTCTGTACGGATCAAACCTGAAACATCTTCTCCGTTTAAAAGTACCTGCTGTACGCCCTCCTGATAGCGGATCGTCACGTCTACTTCCGGGCATGATCTTCCGATTTCTTCTGCTTCCTTTGGATCTACCCCCTTTCTTAAGAAATAAAGGGCCATAGCACGATACATTGCCCCTGTGTCAACATATACAAAGCCAAGTTCCTTTGCCACCAGCTTTGCAATGGTACTTTTTCCAGCTCCTGCTGGTCCGTCTACTGCAATATTAAAATGGTTCATCTAGGTATTCTCCTTTAACTTTCATATAGCAATGTCACCTATCAGACGATATTGCATGTTTTTCTTAGTTTTCCTGTGTTTTTTCTGCCGCTGCTTTTCCAGCCAACCAACCTGTAGACCATGCGATCTGCAGGTTAAATCCTCCGGTCACTGCATCCACATCCAGAACTTCTCCTGCAAAATACAGATTTTCTGTTTTTTTTGCTTCCATGGTAGAAGGATTAATCCCCTTTACATCTACTCCCCCCTGGGTAATGATAGCCTCTTTAAAGGGACGTAAACCTGTCAGGGTAAATGTAAGCGCCTTGGTAGACTGTACCAGATGGCGCCGCTCTTCTTTGGTGATCTCATTTACCTGCTTATCCGGATCAATACCGCTGCGTTCTATGATAACCGGGACCAGTTTTGCAGGATATAAATGATTTAAGCTGTTTTTAAACTGTTTATTCTTCGCTTCTGCAAAATCCCTTAAAATACGTTCATCTAACTGTTCTTCTGTAAGCGCCGGTTTTAAGTCAATAGACAGCTTTAACGGGGTCTTCCCAATAGCTTTTGCGCAGAAAGAGCTGGCGCTTAACATAAGAGGGCCGCTGACACCAAAATGGGTAAACAGCATTTCCCCAAAATCACGATACAGTTCTTTTTTGCCGTTAGATATGGCTGCTTCCACATTTTTGAGAGAAAGGCCCTGAAGGGATTTAACAGTTTCCAATTCTGCTGCTTCAAAGGGTACTAAAGCCGGCAAAAGGGCTGTTACCTTAAGTCCTGCATCCTGTGCCCACTGATATCCGTCTCCTGTAGATCCTGTAGAAGGATAAGACATACCACCGGTGGCTACAATAACGCAGTCAGCAGCAATGGCTGTCTTTTTTCCATTTTCTTCCAGAAAAATACCCTTGCAGATAGTCTTATCATCTTCGGTTACAAGGTTTAAGCCCTTTACCTCTTTACGAAAATGTACTTTTACATTTTCTTTCTTTAATGTGCGTTCTAACGCTGCGATCACGTCGGAGGAATGATCCGATACAGGGAATACTCTTTTTCCTCTCTCAATCTTCAGGTGCAGTCCTGCATCTTCCAAAAACTGCATCATATCTTCATTGGTAAAACCATAAAAGCTGCTGAACATAAATTTTTTATTAGTGATCACTGCCCCAAACAGCTCATCCATGTCACCAGCATTAGTTACATTGCAACGGCCCTTTCCTGTAATAAAGATCTTTTTGCCCAGTTTTTCATTTTTCTCATAGAGACTGACCGCGCAGCCTTCCTTCGCTGCCGCGATCGCCGCGATCATACCAGCGGCACCGCCTCCAATGACAATTATATTTTTTTGGTTGTTCATGTATTATGTTTCCTTTATTTATATTGGCTTTTCACTTATCCTGATCTATAGAATACAGAACCTGTCTGTTAGTATAGCATACTTATTTATAAAAAGAATACCAAACATGCTCCTTTTTTGAAATTTTCAAATACAAAATATGTTCGTTTCTTTTTATTGACTTTTTGCTATTATGGGGGTACAATCATAGTTAAGAAATGGGTTTTTTACTGAGTAATGTCTTCGGACTGGAAAAGGGTGCTCGTTTCTTTTTTTATGTTCATTATATCATACAGATACATTTTACCATCTTTTGCATGTCGAATAACCATTATTACATTAAAAACATTATATCTTTCAATTTCTCCAACTTCGTTAAACACTGGCAAAGCAAATCTTGACTCATAACGATACCAACCATACATTGCATCTATAGTATGTTTTTCTTTATAATTTTCAGTAAATTTCTTTCCAGCTGCAATTTCAATCAATTCTGGTAATCCCTGTGCGGCATTAGCTTTTGCCTTCGCATTTGCTCCTTTTAAAATATGGGTATAATTTGAGTGGGTATACTCATCCGGTAAATCTGTTCCAATATAAACTGCATCATTGCTATCATCAATTGTGTAGATATCACCTACATATTGTTTTAGATATTTTTCAACATCCTCCCATTTTACAGATCTTTTCCCTTTGAATATGATGTCATGAATAAATACCGTTTTCTTTCCATCTATATCCTTGATTACATTTACTTTTCTTTCCACGTCTACCTCCTTCTGTTTTACTTGAATATACGCATTGCGTTATGTTAGAAGCAAAAAAATAAAACATTACATCACAGTTAATAATAAACAGTCATTAGTAAAATTGTTCTATTTACCTGTTCTTTCGATTCGACATTCTATCTCTGCTCTATACTTTAATAAACGTAACAAATAATCCGGAAGTTCTCTTTTCTCTGCTTCCCAATCTTGAACAGTACGATACGGAATACCATAATAATCACTAAATTCACGTCTGTTCATTCCCATTTTTTCTCTTAATTCTTTTACTTCTTTTCCTCTACTCATGATAAAACTCTCCCATCAAAATAACGCATTGCGTTATTTAATGGTACCCGATATATGCTCTGTTGTCAATCCGCTATATTCTCACCTCTCATCATATTTTCGCCCATATATCTTTATGAAATTGAAAAGACAGGTCCGAATCCCTTGTAAATCAAGGCTTTTCGTCCTGTCATTAATATAACATTGTGAACTCTGCAAAAAAGTTACACTAAAAACCATCATGGGCTCAAAAACGTCATAATCTCATCAAAATTTTTGCCGCTCTTCAGATAGGCTTCCATGATGGTGTCAGCTTCAATTCGGCGTTTCTGTTCCTGCAGTTCCTCAAGCTTTTCTGCAAGTTTATCATATCGGTCTTGCAGCCTGGACATATCCGATTTCACTTTGGAAATTTCGGTTTCAATTGTCTCGATCGTCTTCTTCCTCGCCATTATCCTGCGCCTCCTTGCTTATGTATGACTGGCTGATATTCAGCAGTTTACTATATTCCTCAGCTCTTTTTTTGATGTCTGTTTCATCAAGTCCAAAAGAGTTCAGAATTAACTTCTGCGTCCTGGTAACTGCATGATCTAATTTATAGTTTCTACCATTACGGCGGACCATTTCAATCTTTTCAAGCTCACGGATTGCGGCTGGAACAGTCATATACTTTTGTTTTGTCTCCATTCGGATCATTTGTTCTTTAAGAAGATTATAAATCCGATTACGGACAATCAAAGCTACAAATTCTATAAAAATTTTAGATGACATGCTTTGCGATGACTGAACACGTTCGCTTTTGGAGCCAATAAATGTCTTATCAGATTGAAAAAGTTTTTCCGAAATATCCCGCCCTTTATACTGGATCAGAGCCTGAGATGCTGTCATTTTCTCAGAAGTAATGATGCAAAAGTATCCGCACAGCTGCAACTCTCGCTCAATCACATCGGTTCGTTCATCAGCACCCAGAAAATTTCCCTGTTTGCTATAATGCAGATGAAAGTACTCCTGATAGGTTTTACCAAACTTTTCATCTTTTCCGATGTGTCTGTCCATGAACTGCCGCAGCTTCTCAATCCGTTGTTCCAGATGTTCCCGCTCAGCGGCCTGCTTCGATGGATTGTAATAAATGTGGAAATATCTTTCCGCAGTATCGTCTTCATAAAGCCTGGCTGTCGTTGTGATACCATACACTTTGTACGCACGAATTGCGGATTCCCGCTTCGTTTCAAATGTTCCTCGGTTTTCAAGCACAAGAGAAGATACCAGTGTTTTGCAGCCTCTGCACATGATAATGAATGAGTATCCATTTTCATCAATGTAACGGATATTTTCTTTGCTGAAATAGCCGCGGTCAAGGATAAAACCGATCTGCTTATATCCGTACTCCAGAACCTTATCAACCATAAAAGTGAACTGGGATACATCTGTAACAGAACCCGGATACTCTTCATAAAAGAGCGGAATCCGGTTGGTTTTATCCATGGCGATTGATAGATTGAATACTGGAAATCCCTTATCATCCTTGGCTTTTCCAAACTCGACAATGTCGATGTCTCCTGCTTCACTGTTCTTGTTCGTGGAATCATAAGAAACATAGACTCTGCTCTTATGATCGCGCCCGGCATTCCAGTCATCCAGGAATCTAATGCACTGATCTTTTGAGATTGCATTAAGGAGACGGCAGACCTTAGAATCACTGTATATCGTCATTTTATCTGTCATAAGAGGATGGGTAAACGCAAAATCCGGATAGTATTGTCCCGCGTTTTCTTCTTCGATGATCAGGTAAGAAACAAGATCCAGAATCAGTCCGGTGTCGCTGCCAAAACGTTTTTGGAGCATCGGAATAAGCTTATACTCGTTCAGTATCTTTTGGATAATAACGCATGAACCAATCTTAAGACAACAGCTCCGATAAGCCAGCGGCAGTTCTTCCGGTAACTCCACCTCTGGAAAATAACTTTGAAATCTTTCGTTTGGAAACATAAGCGTGGAATCAGATGAAGACATTTTCCCAACGATAGTTCTTAGCGGTACGGAGTATTGTTTTTCCGGGTGATATTCACTGCCGTATTGATACAGAATGTAGGTTGTAGTTCCCTTTTTCTTTGCGATGATTTTACCCTTTATTTCAGGAATTTTGACTGTAGTATTGAGGTACATGACTCCTCCTATATTTGGTGTAACCGTTACACTAAATATAGCATATCCTTACCGAAAATACAAGTCTCAAACATCGCATATTTGCTTGTTTTTTATGAAGCAACACCTTGAATTATCGGTTTTAGTGGAACTCAAATGCAGAGTTCACATATAAAGGTTAGATACCATCCTAATGTAAATACTTCCGTGTTTGCATCTTTTAAATGAAGAATTTTTTTATCCTGCACAGCTGTCGCTGGAAGCCCTGGCATTCGATACTCCGGGAAATGATATTTTAATGCATCAACAAAACATTCCTGCATTTGCACTTCAATTGCTTTGCAAAATAATATACCGCAGCAAGATGCATCAATTTCTGCATTTGCCTGTTTGTATGCATTTTCTAAAAGAAGATATAATTTCATACCCCAAATAAGATTTGATCTTATCTCTGCGCTGAATTTTTTAACATCTTCCATACTATCAAACCCAAATCTGCTTAACTCCTGTGAAGTCAATTCTCTGCTCATGATATTCGCTTTACTGAGTTCATTTATTACTTCATCCGTTGATGGAATAAACTCTTCATCGCCCTCATTTTCTCCTTGTACATAAGAGACCGGGAAGGTACTCCCTGTTGGAATTTCTGAGCATAATTTTCTTAATTTTTCCTTATCCGACTCAGCTTTGAATATTCAGAAACAGATAGTTTTTCACTGGCATTTGTAATTCCATTTGACATTTTTTTCATTGCCCATGCCAATGGCGAAATTGATAACGAATTTGGAATATAGTTCCCATCTTTTGAAAACTTTAATTCTGCAAGTGCTATCTCATCATTATTTTCATCTGGGCTTTGACCGTTCCATTCAACATTCTGTGCAATTTTCCGAATGCAGACTTCCTTTCTCATGCACCCAACAAAAACATTAAAGTCACTCCATGCTGTAAGCTTCATTGCCTCTAAATCAGCTTTTGTCAATGTTTGAAGATTATCCCCGGCCTTAAACCGGACAAAATTCTCTACTACTTTTTTCGGGTGCTTGATCAGTCCCTCCTTCAGTTCTTTTTTATATTTAAATACTTTGTTTTCAATTTCTTTACACGGGTAGTTCATTTTCATTGTGGAAAGTGACGAAAATCATTTTTCTTTTTC
>UQJF01000036.1 GCA_900541315.1 uncultured Clostridium sp.
GATTCTGCCCTATCAGAACGAACATTTTTCTGAGTACCGTACAAAAAGCGTACAGAAGTTTCGTTTTGAATTAAGTCAGGGCATTCGCAGTCAGATATTTTTTTCCACTTTCGTGAAAAATATCGAAACACATATAAAATCAAATGCTATGACAAAGACCTTAAAACAGCTGATTCATCAACAAGTCTATCATTTATAAAGTTGTAAAGTGGTGTAATATAACTATTATTATAACCATAAGCAAAAGGACGCATGAAAAAACTCTCGTTTTTTCACACGCCCTTTTGAATCTGGGCTACTCTGAGGCATTTAGACCTGTGCAATCAAATTCGCAGACAAGTGAGTGGTTTAGTATCCAAGTAGGCATTATTTTAACTGGACTGCTTTCCTCAATCCAAAGGAGTAGATCCACTTTTCTTTTACCTTTTTGCCTGTAAGCTGGGTCAGTGCCCTTCCATAATAATCTAACTGTACCTGATATCTTTCTTTTAACATCTTTTCCCCAGCTTCTTCCTCTTTAGGAACACGATCTGTTTTATAGTCGATCAGGATAAATCCGTCCTCTTCTTCAATATAGGCATCAATTACTCCCTGTATCAGCACCAGTTCCTCAGATTTTGGGCCATTTTGCATTTCACTGGCCGGAATACCGATCATAAACTGGCGTTCTCTGTGAAGCTTTCCTTCTTTTTGGGCTAATGCCATCCGGCGTCCTAAAGAGCTTTCCAGAAATTTCCAGATATCCCATATAAAAATAGACTCATAGGCTTCTTCTGTAAGGAATCCCCGCTGGTACAGGTCTAATAAGCTAGATTCCAGCTTTTTCTGATCACTAACAGATGGCAGCTCCAGACATTCCAATACACGATGATAGGCAGTTCCCCTGAATGCACCCTTCCTACCATTTTTTTCTGCTTTGTCGTCTGTACTGCTATTTTCAGATTCCTCACTTTGTGTTCCATGTTCCAGCCTTCCATCATGACCGTTTTCCATTTTCCACATGCTTTCCCACCAGGTTCCCATGTCTTCCTCTTCTCGTCCGATCTGGCTCTGCTTTTTCAGTTCTGATACAGACATCTGTGTATACAGCTTCGTATCATCTGCATATGGATAAGCATAATTTAACGCTGCTTCCAGCTGTTTATTCATTTTCTTATCATAAACCTGACTGGTATCCAGGTTCAGCAGCTCTTCTTTTGCATTTTGCCTTTCCATCTGACGTTTCAGTTCCTGTCCTACTAACTGGTCAAGCTGTATCTCCCTTACTTCCATATGTCCCACGGGTACAGCTGGTCTGGCCATAAGTACCCAGTCTAAAAATGAGCCTGCCGATGAAAGGATGGTATATGGGATCTGGCCATCTGTTAATGACAGCTGTGACCATTTTTCCAGCTTATTTTCCAGGGAACGGTCTGTTCCTGTCATTACAAGAACCTCTTTTGCACGGGTCATGGCAACATAGAGTACCCTTAGTTCCTCTCCCATGGATTCCAGCTCCATACGCCGCTTAATAGCCAGTTTTTTCAGGGTCGGGGCTTTGGTCCGCAGATTTAAGTCCATTTCATCTGCAGCTGCCCCCAGATCTGCATCCAGAAGCAATTGCCCATAAGCATCCTGCTTATTAAATTTCTTTCCCATTCCGGCTAAAAATACAACTGGAAATTCCAGACCTTTGCTTTTATGGATGCTCATAATACGCACTGAATTTCCTTCATCTCCCGGTGATGCTTCCCCGAAATCTGTATCATATTTTTTCAGCTTTTCAATGTATCTTACAAAATGGAACAGACCTCTGTAGCTGGTGGAAGCATAGGCTGCCGCCTTCTCTGCCAGCATGTCCAGATTCGCCCTGCGGGTCTCACCAGCCGGCATAGAGGAAACATAATCATAATAGCCTGTTTTCCGGTAGATCTGATACAGCAGTTCATAAACAGGCAGATATCTGGCATCCTGACGCAGTTCATCTGTAAGTTCTGCAAATTTTCCTAGTTTTTTCCAGATAGCATAGGCTATTGTTTCAGGAACTTCTACACGGCCAACCTGGATTTCATTTTTATGATCGGATTCCACGCCGGATATTTCCTGGGTCTTATTTTTTGAACTATTTTCAGCTGTATTTTCATCCATCTTCCTGCATCTGCATTCTTCCCACAGCTTCCAGGCTGCATATACACCTCTGTCCTGGTTCTTTTCTGTATAGCGCTTATAAGCTGCCATCATCCATGCCATTTCATTATCATTCATCCCAATCATCGGGGAACGCAAAACTGCTGCCATAGGAATGTCCTGCATAGGATTATCGATCACGGACAGCAGACTCAGCACAGTTTCCACCTCCGTGGTGGCAAAATAACCTGTCCTCGTCTGGGCAACAGCCGGAATCCCTTCATTCATAAGTATATTTACAAACACCTCTGACCAGCCGCTCATACTCCGCAGCAATATGACCATATCTTTATAGCAGGCTTTCCTGTAAGCCTGCTGATCTTTATCCCACACATACAGCCCGTTTTTCTCATCTGTAAAACTTTTGATCTGCTCTGCGATCATTTTTGCTTCCAGCTCTCTGGCTGTATAATCTGCTGCGTCTTCGTCCAGCTGTTTAAAAGCTTCTGAACCTGTGTCCGCCACTAAAAGCTGTACCGGGATTCCTGATCTTTTATCTGTTTTTTCAAATTCTGCTCCAGGATACAGGGCTGTTTCCCTGGTATAGCGGATACCGCCCAGATTTTTGGTCATGATCTGGTAGAAAATGTCATTAATACAGGTAAGTACACTGGCCCGGCTTCGGAAGTTCTGCTGCAGTTCGATCATCTGGTAACTGCTTTCTTCCCGGCTATACGTATCATATTTTTCCATAAACAGCTCTGGTCTTGCCAGACGGAAACGGTAAATGCTCTGTTTTACATCACCTACCATAAATACATTAGGCTGCCCCAGCCGTTCTCTGGAAATGCTGCGGATCAATGTTTCCTGTACAAGGTTACTGTCCTGGTATTCATCTACCAGTATCTCTTCATACTGTCCACTTAACTCTTTAGCGGCTGCAGACGGACGTAAAATGTCTTTTTCCTGATTTTTGACACTATCATCCTTTTCCCCCATATTGCCACACTCTGTACCTGCCGTATCTTCCGTATCTTCCGCTTTCTCTACCAGTACCTTTAATGCCAGATGCTCCAGATCATTAAAATCCAGCACATTCCTCTCTCTTTTGGCCTCTGTATAAGCAGTATCAAACTGCTTTACCATATCTAACAAAACACTTATTACTGTTTTCGTATTGCGTATTCCCTGTGCCGCCTCTGCCTGCGACTGACTTCCATAAGTATCCCTGCATTTTTCCGCTGCTTTTTTCACTCTGGTACGGGTCTCGCTTACAAATGCCTTCTTATCCGGGTCAATGTCCTTGCTTCTGGCTGCTGCCAGACGGTCAAAGGTCAGGTCGTTTACAGCCTGGTAAAAAGCTTCAAAAGAACCTGTATCAGCTGCCTCTTTTACCTTCTTTAACCGGCTTACATCATTCATCAGCATAGGTTCATACACCAGAGGCCCGTTTTCCTCTCTTGTCATTTCTAACGCTTCCTCTGCCTGTGCTGCCAGTTCTTCCATCTGAATACTCACATCTTTTAATAAAAACTGCATCCACACGCTGGAATCCAGATTTCCTGCTGCTTCTTCCTCCATCTGCTGCCTGCACTTAAAAAGCCATTCATCCGGCCATGGGTGGCTCTGTGAAAACTGCCATGCCTGTAAGATCACATCTTCCATTGCCTTATCAGACTTTCCGCTGCCAAACTGCTCAGAAAACTGAATAAAACTATCATCTGCTTCCTCATAGCAGCTTTCTAATACCTGTTCCATTACATCCCCTTTTAAAAGGGTCAGCTCTCCTTCGTCCCCAATGCGGAATGCCGGATCAATATCCAGTGTATTATAATGATTCCGGATCAGATCCAGACAGAAGCTGTCAATAGTCATGATCTGGGCCTGTGGGATCAGCGCCGCCTGCAGCCAAAGATGTTCATTTCCCGGATCTTCCTTTAACTTTTTTTCCACTGCCGCCCCAATACGCTCCCGCATTTCAGAAGCTGCCGCATTGGTAAATGTCATTACCAGAAGCTGATCAATATTTAAGGGAGAAGGACCTTCACTGATCATAGAGATAATGCGTTCTACCAGTACAGCTGTTTTTCCACTTCCTGCTGCTGCAGATACTAACAGGTTCCTGTTGCGGCTGTCTATAACCTGCTGCTGTTTCTCTGTCCATTTCATCTCTTATTCATCCCCTTTCTTATTTTTATCCGTTTTCATACAGCAATTATCTTCAATCTCCTGCCATACTTCTTCCGGTTTCATAGAGCGCAGCCGCTTAAAGCCGTATCCCGCTGTTTTTGTATCGAAACCGCAGACTGCATGATAGGGGCAGTAATCGCAGGCGGTCCTGTCCCCATCTTTGTAAGGGAGAAGTCCGTTTTCCCCATTTAAAATAGATTGACCGGAACGTTTTAACCGCCCGCCTACATAATGGCGCAGAACGTCAAAGCGCTTTTGTCCTGCTACACTGGATTTTGCCTCCTGAACGTAGCCATCTTTTATTGCAACAGGTATTACGTCTGACTCCTTCTGTATTTCACGGTCCAGGTGATGGATAACCTCTAAGTCACTGTTTACCAGACCGTTCATGCGCAGCTGTTTTAAGATCTGCTTTTCAATCTCCTCCGTGGTCATTTCCCCTTCTTTTTTTACCATTGGATCTTTAATATTATAGTAGAAGATCCCCGCTGGGACTGCTGTTTTACCTGGATGCTTCCGCTCTTCCATTTCCAGGGCTGCATCCATATATACCACCAGCTGCAGCTGCAGGCCATAGTACAATGCCGCCAGGTCAAATGACGTATTTCCTGACTTATAATCAATGATCTTTACATATACATGCTTCTCATCTTCACACAGGTCCAAACGGTCGATCCGGCCTTTTAGCAGCAGTTCCTCGTCCTCTGACAGACGTATCTTCATTGCCTTTAAATTATCAACAGCAGAAAAAGACACCTCAAAACCGGACGGAACAAAATCTCCTTTTTTTACCTGTTCTGCCAGCGCCCATATAGTACGGTCAGTAATACGCTCCACACGCTTTGCCAGATAAGTATTTCTGGCTGAACTGGACATAATGGTATTTCCATACTGAGCCGTTACCTGATCTACACATTTTTTTACCAGTTTCTTCCGCTCTTCCTCTGTAATATTGCTCCAGTCCATACCATTTTCATGTATCACCTCAAAGCACTGGTCCAAAGACTGATGAAAGAGATTTCCCATATCTACTGCCTCTAACTGGTATTCCTGACGTTCCATTAATTCAAGACCGTATTTTAAGAAATGGGCATAAGCGCAGGCTGCAAACTGCTCCAGCCTTGTAACGCTTCCCTGAAGGTTCTGACCATAGAGTGCCCTGGCTGCCGCACGTCCGATCCCCTTATCTTCATAGACAAAAAAAGCGGCATCTGTCAGCTTTTCTACCAGCTTTTTATACTCTTCTTTTCCATAAAAATGACGGAATAATTCCAGAAATCCTCCCTGGACTTCCCTTAACTGATCCAGATTTTTATCCCCTGCTTCCTGAAAGCCTGCGATCAGCTGCTGCAAGCCGTCTCTGCACGTCCAAACCTGATGTTCTATGGATGTTTCTTCCTTCTGCACCAGTTTTGGGAACAGTTTCCGTATCTCACCTACAAGACTGGACGGATGGCTGCTTTTTCCCTGACCGTTCATAGCTGCATAAGTGATCACCAATTGATCTGAGGGCTTGGAAAGCATAAGATAAAGGTAAAATTTCTGGATACAGCCCTCTTCTCTTGCAGTAGGAGCCAGTTCCATGTGCAGGCTCTTAAATACCTCACGGTCCCCGTCATTTAACAGGCTTCCCCCTGCTTTCCTCTGTGGTACAATGCCTTCATTGACACCTGTAAAAAACAATACCTTTACAGATTCCAGACGGCTTCGGGTAATATCACCGATCATCACCTGATCCGCAGTTGCAGGAAGCACACCGATCTTTATTTCTTCAAAACCAGCATCCAGGATCTGGATATAGTTTTTCATATCTGCCTTTTCTTCCCCTAAAAGACCCTCTAACCGTTCTAACAGTTCCATGACCCGTTCATAGACCTGACTGTATTCTCTTGCCCTGTTCTCGTCTCCCGGTTCTTTCCGTTCCAGGAAATAAGCACTGAAGCTTTCCAGCTTTTCCTCCAGTTTCATAGTCTCAAGGGTCTGGCGCAAAACCGCAGTAACAGAAGAAATCGTGGCGTTTTCTTCTTTAAATGCCCG
The DNA here is from genome assembly GCA_900541315.1 of uncultured Clostridium sp. Taxonomy (GTDB): domain Bacteria; phylum Bacillota; class Clostridia; order Lachnospirales; family Lachnospiraceae; genus Enterocloster. The sequence goes on from UQJF01000036.1 coordinate 6,334, forward strand.
GCGCAGTGTTTTTAAAGGCTCTAACACCCATATACGATACTGGTTCAGTTCTTCTAAATTCAGCCTCTCGCCGCCTCTGCATGGCTTCTCCCAGGTCATATCCCAGTTTTTCCAGCCTCTTATCCCCAAAGCCCTTGCATAATTTTCCATGCGGTCTGTCAGCACCTGCGCCTCATCTGGGCTATACTGCTCATCATATACAAAGCCTGTTTTTAAATACCGGAAAATGCTTTCATAGGAGCATTCCTTTACTGCATCCAAAGCTGCTCTTATAAGCTCAATAAAAGGATTTTCCAGAATGCTTTTCTTATCATCTAAAAAATAAGGAATACCCGCCTCATCAAACCGGTGGGCGATCTCTTTTCCATAGGAAGCCAGATCTCCTGTAACTACCGCCATATCCCGGTAACGCAGTCCCTCTTTCTGTACCTTCTCATTAATACAGCTGCATACAAAGGCAGTTTCTTCTGCCGGATTTTTTCCTCTGTAGATCAGGATATTTCCCGGCTGTTTTTCCCAGATCTTCCCACTATACCGGTACAGATTCTGTTCCAGAAAATCCAGCTCCGGACTGTCTTTAAAACGCCAGGCCGGCCGGTGATCACACCACACCTCTTTTTCTACCGGGATGTGGTGCTCCTCTGCCATTTTCTTCAATCTGCACACTGTATGGCGGCCCATGTAGAATAAGTGCTGCATACTGCATTCTTTATACAGCATTTCCCTTTGGTCTGCGCTAATACAGCATAAAACCTCTCTTGCATGGATCATGAACAACTGGACCAGACGGTACTGCACAGGTGTAAAGCCAGTATAACCATCCAACAGAATGACGCTGCTTTTTAATGGCTCCCACTGAGGCAGTTTCCTGCACAAAATATCCAGGATTTCCTCTGCGGTAATGTAATGGGACTCTATATAATCTTTAAAGCCTTTATAAATATTCTTTAAATCTCCCAGTTTTTCTTTTAAAAGGGTTCTGTCCGTCTCTTCTTCCACCATTTCCAGATCTTCCACACTGACACCATACTGGCTCAGTTCTGATATCTGGGATTTTAACTGGCTGATAAAGCCAGGCTGTTCTAAATGTCCGCCGTAGAGATTTAAATCCTTTTTAAGCTTTCCAGCTACTTTTCGGATGACCATGGATTTACCCATATCGTCAAGGACCGCCGGAAGCTGCACTCCCAGATCCTCAAATACCCGGTAAGCCAGACGTTTAAAGCTTAAAACATCAATATTTAAAAGGCCGTGTCTGGGATGCAGGCGCACCAGCTCCTTCTGGGTCTGCATGGTATATTGTTCCGGTACAATAAAAAGATACTGTATTTCCGGATGCTCCTGTGACTCTTTTATCACCTTTTCATAAAGATATCTTGTTTTTCCGGAGCCGCTGCCTCCTGCAATAAACTGCAATGACATATTTTTACCTTTCCTTTCATATGATGTAACAAATTCCCCCAGAGGTCTTCCCTATGAGTTCAAAGACAAAGATCGTTGTGCTGCGGATGAAAGAGGTTATCTACACGGGCATTTTTATTGGTCTTGCCCTCCTTTTGCTCATCCTGTGCTTTATCATGTTCCGGCCTGCAAAAAAAGAAGCATCTACATCCTCCGGTCTCTACATACCCGGTCTCTACAGTGCCAGCCTTACCCTTGGAAATGAGCAGGTAAATGTGGAAGTGACTGTTGACAGTGACCAGATCTTAGATGTAAGCCTGGTACATTTAAATGAAGCTGTTTCCACCATGTACCCATTAATGCAGCCATCTATGGAAGAACTGGCACCTCAGATCCTAAGCACCCAATCCACGGAAAATCTCACCTTTCCGGAATCTTCCCGCTATACCTGCTCTGCCCTTTTGAAAGCAGTGGATACAGCGCTTTTAAAAGCCCGCAGATGATGTACTGATTTTATCCTATACTCTCCTTTGTAAATGCACGAAAGTGCATAAAGGCCGCCGCATTTTTCTTTGCGGCAGCCTTTTATCTCATTCTTCCAAGCCTTATTTTTCCGGTATATCAGTATACAGCCCGGCAAACAGCTCTGCCGGTACATAGGCTGTTACTTTTATGCCTTCTTCTGTATATTCTTCTGAAAGCAGCTGGCCATATTTGCGTATGCTCTGCAGCTTTCCTGCCTGTGTATAAGGATACACCTTTTCCAGATAAACTCTCCTACTGCGAATGATATTTCCAAGGATCTCTTCCAGTTCATGTAAGCCATCCCCGCATTTAGCTGAAATACGAACCTGGTAATCTGCAGAAAAATCCCTTGGAATGGGCAGACCACTTTCTTCCAGTTTATCTGTTTTATTAAATACTGTAACAACAGTCTTATCTGTAATTCCCAGTTCCCGTAGCGTCTCTTTGACCACATGCATATGCATGTCCATCTGGGGATCAGAACAGTCCACTACATTAAGGACGATATCGCAGTAACGCGCCTCTTCCAGAGTACTTTTAAATGCCTCTACCAGATGATGAGGCAGTTTGTTAATAAATCCAACTGTATCTGTCAGTAAAATCTGCTGTCCGTCTGCCAGTGTAAAGCTTCTGGTAGTTGGATCCAGTGTGGCAAACAGCTTATCTTCTGCTAAAATCCCGGCACCTGTCAGACGATTTAATAACGTGGATTTTCCTGCATTTGTATAGCCTACAATGGCAGCAGTCAATGCATAGTCTTTTCCACGCTGCTGTCTTGTAACCTCACGGTGGCGTTTCACATCTTCCAGTTCTTTCTTTAACTGTCCAATGCGCTGGTGGATCAGGCGGCGGTCTGTCTCCAGCTTTTTCTCACCTGGTCCTCTTGTACCGATACCACCACCCAGTCTTGAAAGCGAGGAACGCATTCCTACCAGACGAATGGCCCGGTATTTCAGCTGAGCCAGTTCTACCTGGATTTTTCCCTCTCTTGTATTGGCTCTGGATGCAAAAATGTCTAAAATAACCATGGTACGGTCCATGACCTTTGTATCCAGGACATCTTCCAGATTTTTAAGCTGGGCCGGTGAAAGCTCATCGTCACAGATCACGCCGGTAGCTCCTGTTTCATAAAGCATTTCCCGCAGTTCCTGAAGCTTTCCCTTTCCCAGATAGGTTCCTGGATGAATGCTTTCCCGGTTCTGGATCACCCGGCCTACAGTCTTTGCCCCGGCAGTATCTGCCAGTTCTTTTAACTCATCCAGAGAGCTTTCTGCCTGATCTGTCTCACTGGTGCTTACCGCTGCCAGTATGACCCGTTCTTCCAGTTTACTTAAATCAATCACCGGTTTATGATTCCTCCTGTCTGGTCTTTAAAAAGTCGATCTCATGCTGGGCATTTTCATCTGCACCAAATACAGAAATGTAATGTTCAAACTCTGCCTGGGCTGCGCGGTACTGTCCACTGTATTCCAGACATACTGCCTTGTTATAAGCCAGCTCTTTTAAAAGTGTCATTCCCTGGATATCCTCCTGTGGAACAGCAGCTGCTGCCTGGTCTAACTCTGCCCCTGTTCCAGCCTTATATCCGGTGATCAGTGCATTATATCCCTTATCAAACGAATCAGCAGCTGTGTTATAGTCCTCTTCAGCCATCTGGCATAACCCCAGCTGGTTATAGATCCTGCTGTCCAGTTTTTCTCCCGTTTTCCCACTGTTTAATGCCTCTTCATAAAGACTTTTTGCTGTGTCAAAATCCTGCCCATTTACACAGGCAGAACCTGCTGCTATAAGAGCTTCCTCAAAACCGGCAGAGCGACTTCCTTCTTTTTCCTGTCCTAATGCTTCTCTATAATAAGAAACAGCAGAATCTTTATCTCCCAGCTTTTCTACACATACTGCCTTCATATACAGACAGGAGATCTTATCCCCTCCCTGCTCTGCAATCAGGTCATAGGTGTGGGAAGCAGCTTCATAATCTTTTAATAAAAGCTCTGCCTCTGCACGGTACCAAAGCACATCTGCATTAAATCCCGAGGGCTTATTTGATTTATTTCCAGCTTTTTCCAAAGCAGCATCCAGATCTGCTATTGCCCCTTCCGGATCCCCTGCATTTAACTTTTCAATACCATCTTTTCTTAACTTGTCTTTTCCGGAACCGGCAAATTTTCCCACCAGCTTTACAGCTCCAAAAATAACTAAGCCGGTAAGAACAATACAGACCAGCCAGAGAAAAACTGCCTTAAGCCGTCTGTTTCTCCTTTTACGCCGTCTTAAGGTGTCTGACCTGCTGCTTCCTCTGTAATGACCGGTACGTCCGGTATTTCTCCTTCTTCTGTTTACAGGTCTGTTTCCCATAATTTCTCCTGCTTCTTTCTATTCCTCACAGTTCTGCCATGATATCTTCAGTTTTTCCTGCTGTCTGTACTGCCGAAACCGCCATTTCTTGCTTCTGTGCAATCATCATCTTCTGTAATGCCAAATGGCAGGAAGATCCCCTGTGCAAAACCGGCACCTTCTGCCAGTTCTACAGTCTTGTCTTCCTTTGTATCATTGGTCAGCTTTACGAAAATGTGACCTTCATTGTCAGAGAAGAAATAGTCACTGTCAATGATGCCAACTGTATTATTTAACTGTAAACGGTACTTAAATCCCAGGCTGCTTCTTGGAAATACAGCCAGTACCCAGCCGTCGTTCATTTCCACACGGATACCTGTAGGAATCTTTATGGTCTCACCTGGGCGGATGGTCATTGCCACTGGTGTGTAAAGATCGTAGCCGGCAGAACCGGCAGTTGCTCTGGCCGGCAGACGGATTCCTTCGTAGATTCTTCTGATTTCTTCTGTTTCAATAGGGCCAAAGGTATCTTTCCAATCTCCTTCAAACTGTTCATAACTTACTTTGTAAAATTTTGCAATTCTTTCCATGATTAATTCTGTATTACTCCTGTTATCTTGTTTTTATAGTCTTTGTTTTAGTGTTCTTTGTTTTGATGTACTAGTTTAGTATTTCCTGTAAAGCTGTACCTTTCCTGTTTTAAGGGATTCTTTCACATCGATCACACGCTGGTTTGCGCTGCCTTTCCAGTGAAGGCTGTTGTCTTTTTCTTCTATTTTAAATTCTCCGTCAACGATCACATCAATATTGGGAAGAAATGGAATACCACAGATCTCCTCCCATTCATAACCGGTATACAGCCAAATAGTTTTATCTGGAAATTTTTCCCGTATGTCTTCTGCCAGTTTTCCGATCTCTTCCCTGTTTTTTTCATGGAGCGGATCACCACCGCTGAAGGTCACACCGGAAATATAGTCCTTTTTCAATTCTTCAAACAGTTCTTCTTTGGCAGCTTCATCAAAAGCCAGACCGCCGTTTATATCCCAGGTCACAGGGTTATGGCACTGAGGACAGTTGTGGCTGCAGCCTGCCACCCAAAGCACAGTCCGCAGCCCCTCTCCGTTAAGCATATCGTCTTTCGTTATGTTGTGGTAACGCATATTTTATTTCTCCAGTTCAGATGTACAGTGTGGACAACGAACTGCTTTAATTGGGATCATGCTCTTGCAATAAGGACACTCTTTCTCTGTAGGTGCCTTTGGTGCTTCCGGAGCTTTTCCAATTTTTTCCAGTTTGTTGATCCCTTTGATAACCATAAATACAACAAAAGCCATCAGTATAAAGTTGATCGTCTGCGTGATAAATGCACCGTAATTAATAGTTGCTGTCACTTCATTGGCTGCTGCCAGTGTAGGATATTTGTTTCCATCAAGAGCAATGAACATGTTTGAAAAATCAATTTTTCCAGTAAAAATACTCAGTACCGGCATAAAAATATCATTGACCAGTGAACTGACTATAGATGTAAATGCACTGCCAATGATCATACCTACAGCCAGGTCGATCATGTTTCCCTTTAAGGCAAACTTTTTAAAATCTTCTAAAAACTTTTTCATCTGTCCCGCCTCCATTTTTCATTTGCAGGCTTTACTGCTGCTTTGCACGCTTTTCAATGTATACTGCTTGTATCAGTTTATCATAATCTATGGGAATTTTCCACTTGATTTTCCTTGCCAATACCAGAAATCATATTTTTCCATTCTCTTTTTTCTAGTCTCTTATGAACTATATAATTCATATTTTATACACGTATTTTCAAGCTAATGTTTTTAACTTAACTGGGATAAAATAGGAATATATTTATACACGACAGAAGGAGAAGCTTTTTTGAAAGCCAAGGCTGCAAAAAGCATATGGATTATGAGTTTTGAACTGGATCGCATAGAGGAGCTGTGTAATGATCGTGGATGGAGCCACTACCGCCTTGCAAAGGAAATGGAAATTTCCCCAAACAGCATAGGAAATCTTTTCCGCCGAACCACTGTGCCCAGTATTCCTACCATCCGTCATATATGCCAGGTTTTTGGTATCTCCATGAGCGAATTTTACAGCACAGAGGGCAGTCAGGCTATTTTAAGCAAACAGCAGGAATATGTGCTGAATCTGTATAATCAGCTTGGTCCTTCTAACCGGCTGAGGGCAGAAGCTTATCTGGAAGGTCTGGTGGATGGGTCTTACAGAAAGAAGCGGAAGAAGAAAGAAAAAGAATAAAAAATTAAATGTCTTTTTTGTATACAGGATCTGATGTATAAAGACACTGATGGAAACTGTCCAGCAAAGGAATAAATTCCGTCCACTCACGATCCCCGCGCTGACGCGCTCCACTGTCTGCTATCGCAGACGGATCGTTCGTTAAAAGCAAAGGAAAAAACAAATGCCGCTTTAAAGCGGCGCTTGTTTTTCCTCTTTGCTTTTACATGCTTACTCGTTCGGCTATCTCGGCCATCTTGGCTTCATTTAATCTTGTATCGCCTTTTACCCTTGAATAGCTTAAATATCCATTCATCCGGTCGATCTTAGTCAGGTTTTTGCTGCCGCAGACCGAGCATACGTCCATTTCCAGCTCTTCGTGACCGCAGTCATCGCAATACGCCAGTGACAGGTTTACGCCTTCGTAAAATCCCATTCTCATGGCTCTGCGGACTAATGTGCGGATTGCCTCTTTGTTGTAGCTTACCGGGTATTTTACATACTGGATCTTACCGCCGTTGCTTAATTCCCAGAAACGGTATTCCAGATCCTGCTTCTGGATCGGGGTAATATCTTCGGTTACGTGGCAGTGGAAGCCATTACTTACATATTCTCTGTCAGACACGTTTTCGATGATACCGTATTTCTTACGGAACTGCTTTACCTGAAGACCGCAAAGATTCTCTGCCGGTGTAGCGTAAATGGCATAAAGATTGCCGTCCTCTTCCTTGAAATCATCGATTTTTTTATTAATATGCTCCAGAACCTCCAGTGCAAACTGTCCATCCTCTACCAGGGATTTCTTATTATATAATTGCTGCAGCTCATTAAAAGCAGTGATCCCAAAAGAAGCAGTGGCCGTTTTCAATAATGGTTTGATCTTATCATGAAGTCCTAAATGACCGCCGTAAAATCCCCCTTCACAGTATGCCAGAGGATTGGTAGATGCCTTCATTTCACCCAGATATGCATACGTACGGATGTGGATCTTGCGGATCAGTTCCAGATAGTAATCTAAGACTTCATAAAAATCCCGGCCTTCCTGTCTTGATTTAGCTAATATCATAGGAAGGTGAAGACTGACTACACCAATATTAAAACGCCCTTCAAATACAGGCACATCTTTTTCATCAGCCGGATGCATGCCCCCTCTTTCATACCATGGAGACAGGAACGCACGGCAGCCCATTGGTGAAATGATCTTTCCGTATTTTTTATACATGCTGGCAATATAACCTTTTCCTGTAAGGGAAAGCCAGTCCGGATACATAGTCTTGCTGGAACAGTCAATGCCTGCTTCAAATACATCTTCTAACTCACCGCCTGGTCCATGCAGTTTCTCATCATAGAGAAATACCACTTTAGGGAACAGTACCGGCTTTTTATGGCCTGCTTTTCCCTGACCGCCTTTTCGTACCTTCAGCATAGTCATGGTAGCCATTTTCGCAAAACGGCTGGTTCCTGTACCTGCAGTCATGGTGATAAAGGGATAATCGCCGCGGCTGGAGGAAACAGAATTAAACTTATATTCCCAACCCTGGAAGCCCTGTTCCATGTCTCTTTGCACATCAGCCAGGGCAACCTCTTCTACTTTTTCTTCAGGCAGCTCCAGCTTTCTGTATTTTTCCAGATATTTTGCATAAGATTTCTCTGCATAAGGCGCCAGGATATTTTCCACACTTGGCACTGTAAAACCGCCGTACTGCTGACTGGCTGCGCTTAAAACAATATCTCCGATAACGTCAAAGGCAACATCCAGTGTTTTGGGCTCATTGTACCATAGATTTCCCATTTCAAAGCCACCGGTAAGGACAGCTTTCACATCAAAGAGACAGCAGTTCATAGTATCTCTTCTTGCAGACATATCATGAATGTAAATATAACCTTCTCTGCATGCCTGCAACTCTTCTACTGTCATAAAAAACTTCTGGTAAAGAGATTTATTCAGCTCATTAAAGATCAGGCTGCGCTTGGTAGAAACCAGGGCACTGTCTGTATTGCTGTTTTCCTTATCCCCGATATACATAATGGACTGACTTTTCTTGTATACATCATCCAGCATCCGCACAAAATCCTGTTTATAATTCCGGTAATCCCGGTAACTTTTGGCAACCAGAGGATTGACCTTATCCAGAGCGCCTTCCACAATGTTGTGCATCTGGGCAATAGGAATCAGCTCCTGATCCATCTCCTCTGCCTTCTCTTCCACAAATTCGCAGATAAAGTTCTTCTCTGCCCTTGAAAATGTGATCATGGCTCTTTCTGCTGATTTACTAATGGCAGCAAGTACCTTTTTCACATTGAAATCTTCTTTTGTACCATCTTTTTTTACGACTTTTATCTTACTGCAGTCCATTCCGTCACCTTTCCTTTATGTTTTTATGTTTATATACCATATATTGTGTTTCATTCGTGATATATATACTATATATCTTTTTATGCGTATGTTATCGTACCATGTCTGTGTCTGTCCGTCAAGACGTTTACTATTTTCTTGAAAATGCCGTTAATGCAAGATATAATGTAATGAGCGAAGCAAAAAACAAGCGGCTGTGCAGCAGACATTTTTTTGCATGGCATTAACGAAAAAACCGCCTGCGTAAGGGAAAAAACATTTTTTTAAGGAGATCTTAATGCTGATCACTCATCTGACTGCTGCCGCCTGCGCAGCTGCTGCCATCTGTCTTGGCAGATCAGAATATGAAAAAAAAGCTTTATCCGCCGAAGAAACCACTATTTACAGCAGTAAAGTATCAAAAAAACGCACCTTTATCTTTCTGTCCGACCTGCATGAAAATACCTTTGGACAGGAAAATGAAAAGCTGATACAGGTCATTGACCAGATGCATCCTGATGCTGTCCTAAACGGCGGTGATCTTATCGTCACCAAAGGCACACATGCAAAAACAGACCGGTCGCTCTCTCTTATAAAAGAACTGGTTTCCCGCTATCCTGTTTACTGTGGAGAAGGAAACCATGAAAACCGCATTGACTGGGAACCGGGAAAATATGGATCAGAAGGGAACATTTACCGGAATGCCTTAAAACAGGCCGGAGCCATTTGCCTGAAAAATAATTCTGCCATTTTTGATACAGAAATACGGATCACCTGCCTGGACCTGGACAAAGATTTTTATAAAAAAGCTCTGGTACACCCCGTACCATCTATGCCAGCCCATTATATAGAAGAAAAAGTGGGGAACCCGGCTTCTGGTCATTTCCAGATCCTGTTAGCCCACTCCCCTCTCTTTTTTGCCAATTATGCAGACTGGGGGGCAGATCTGACCTTATGCGGTCATTTTCACGGCGGGACCATCCGCCTTCCAGGACTTGGTGGCGTAATGACTCCCCAGTATCAGTTTTTTCTCCCTTGGTGTGCCGGAATTTTTGAAGACCAGGGACATTATATGGCTGTAAGCCGCGGTCTGGGGACCCATTCCATCAACATCCGTTTAAACAACCGTCCCCAGCTTTTAGTCCTGCATATCTGCCCGCAAACAGACGGATCTGCAGCAACACCCATCTTGAAAAAAATCTTACGTAAATTATAAATAGGATATATAAAATGGAAACCATTACCTACAAACTGGAGCATTTTGAAGGTCCTTTGGACCTGCTCCTTCATCTAATTGAGAAAAATAAAGTAGATATTTACGATATCCCCATTGTGGAGATCACGGCCCAGTATCTGGAATATGTGCGAAACATGGAACGGGAAGACTTAAACATTGTCAGCGAATTTCTCGTTATGGCTGCTACCCTTTTAGATATTAAGGCAAAAATGCTTCTTCCAAAGGAAGTAAATGAAGAAGGAGAAGAAGTAGACCCAAGAGCCGAGCTGGTATCCCGCCTGTTAGAATATAAGCGTTACAAGATCCTGGCTGAAGAACTGGCAGACCGGGAAGAAGGTGCAGCCAGACATTTTTACAAAAATTCCTCGCTTCCTCCGGAAGTAACAAAATACCAGCCCCCAGCTGACCTTGACGAACTTTTAGACGGTCTCACACTTGCAAAGCTGCAGCGTATCTTTGAGCAGGTAATGAAGCGCAAGGAATACAAAACCGATCCCATACGAAGCAAATTCGGCACCATCCGCCGGGAACCGGTCAGTCTGGAACAGAAGATCACTTCTGTTATGGATTATGCCAGAAAAAACCGCCGTTTCAGTTTCCGCCAGCTTCTTGAAAAACAGACAGATAAATTAGAAGTGGTAGTCACATTTCTGGCCGTTCTCGAATTAATGAAGATTGGAAAGATCCATCTAAACCAGGAAGAAACATTTGGTGAAATGGATATTGAAACCTTAGAACCGGAAGGTCCGGAAGATGACCTGGATTTACTATGAAAGTCCCGGACGGCAGCCGCGAATGAGCCATGCTTGCATGAGCGAATTCACGGGTATCGGACGGGCAAGCCGGTATGAGCAAGGAGCGCGATAGCGCGGATTGCGAATGCTGGCGACGATTGCGGGAGCACCAAAGGTGCGGAGCAATCGGCTTTCATGAATGGTGATGCCTGCGTCAGCAGGCATGTCCGTTTAGAACAGATAAGCGACCTTGATGTACTCCCGTAATCTTTTTGTACTTGATTTTGCGAAAAACCGGCCACAAAAGCAGGTGCAGGAAAGACTCCGAGAGAACATCTTAGATAATGGAGGATATAAATTGGAAGAATTAACCATAGACAATACACCTGTTAAAAATGAAAAAGACCAGGAAGCTGTCATTGAAGCCGTCCTGTTCACCATGGGCGGCGCTGTAGAATTAAAGCAGCTGGCTGTTTCCATTGGCCAGGACAAAGAAACTGCCAAAGCCGCAGTAGACCGTCTGATGAAGCGGTACAAAACCGGCAAACACGGCATGGAGATCCTGCAGTTAGAAGACAGCTACCAGATGTGTACCCAGTCAAAATATTACTCTAATCTGATCCGCATTGCCTCCGCTCCTAAAAAGCAGGTGCTTTCTGATGTGGTCCTGGAAACCCTTTCTATTATCGCCTACCGCCAGCCGGTAACAAAACTGGAGATTGAAAAGATCCGCGGTGTTAAATCTGATCACGCAGTCAATCGTCTGGTAGAATATAATCTGGTCTACGAAGCAGGCCGTTTAGATGCCCCCGGCCGGCCGGCCCTTTTTGCCACCACAGAAGAATTTATGCGCCGCTTCGGCATTGGCGCCTTAAGCGATCTTCCTGATATGAACCCGGCAAAAGAAGACGAGATCCGTGCCGAAGTAGAGGAAGAGCTGAAATATAAATTAGAGGAAATGGGAAGCAACGATGCTTCTGAAGAAGCCCTGGAACTGCTGGAAGCGGCAGTCACCAGAGAACAGAACACTAAAGAAAACAACCAATAATACAGACCGTTTCAGAAGACAACCAATAGCACTGACAGCTTCCAAAATTCCTGAGTTCAGAAAGGAGACCCGCCATGATCACCTATGACCGTTTATGGGAAACAATGAAAAAACGCGGAATTACCCAGTATCACCTGATCAAACGTGAGAAATTCAGTGCCGGACAGATCGGACGGCTAAAAAATAATATGACTGTTTCTACACAGACACTGGATACTCTGTGCCGCCTGCTTTCCTGCCGCATTGAAGATATTGTAACCTATATCCCGGATAATGGAGAAACACTGCCAGAACAGAACCCGGCTGTTGAAAGCATATCCTCATGCAGCACTGATACTGATGCCAATACAGATACCGGTACTGACATCAGCAAAGAAAAGAAAGTTCCAAGCCTCTATGCCAAAGCCAAAAAAGGCACCAAAATCTCAAAAAAATCCGCCAAAAAAGCTTCTAAAAATGAAAAAGGAGATAAAAAGGCAAAAAAGAAAAACAAAGATAAAGATAAGGATAAAAAACTGGGAGACTGACGCTTATGTCAGCCTCCCTTTACAAATTTTGTAGGTGATTTTAAAGTATATTTCTTAAATACAGAACAAAAATGCTTATAATCAGAAAAACCTACTGCCTCTGATATCTCACTGATCCGGTATTCTCTGGTATTTAACAGAGTGATTGCCTGCTGTACCCGGTATTTATTCAGGAAATCCAGAAAGGTCTGCCCTGTGATCTCCTTAAATTTGCGGCTTAAATAGCTGGCACTGACTCCCATTTCCTCGGAAATAGACTCAATGCTCAGCTTCTCCCCATACCGGGTCTTAATAGCTTCTATCAGCTTTGAAACATACCCATTTTCCGAGCGGTCCAGCTTCATATAGTATTCCAGATTCAGATTTCCCCCTTCCAGTTCCGCCTGTTCCATAGCATATTCCACCTGGCGCACGCTGGTGATCTCTTCTCCCAGTTTTTTCATGATCTTAGCTAGCTTCTCCTCATCTACCGGTTTTAGCAGATACTCACAGACTCTGGCCTCAATAGCTCTTCTGGCATAGTCAAACTCTGCATAGCTGGTAAGAAGAATGCTTTTAAATTTTACCTTTTCCGATGCCTTCTGTATCATTTCAATGCCATCCATAAAAGGCATACAGATATCAGTAAGCACCACATCCGGCTTGTATTCCAGGATACGTTCATAGCCTTCCTGTCCATTGGAAGCTTCTGCTACTACCACGCAGTCCATAGAAAGCCAGTCTATGGTAAATACCAGACCCTTGCGTATCATGTCCTCATCTTCCACTATCATTACACGAAGCATCGTTATTTTCCCCCTGTCCTGTGTCATGTACCGCCGGAAGCGTAACTACCAGAGTAGTTCCGTGACCTTCCAGACTGCGTATTTCCACACCATATGGATGTCCATATAAAAGCTGGATCCTGCGGTGTATATTGTAAAGTCCGGAATGTTTGCCTGGTGCTTCTTTCCTGTCCATAAGAGCACGTAAATTTTCAACCATTGTGGCACTCATTCCCACACCGTCATCCCGGCAGATCATCATCATTTTTTCCTCATGGATATATGCCTTTAACTCTACATGAAGATTTAACTGATTTCCAAAACCATATTTTACAGAATTTTCGATCATCGGCTGTAAGACCAGCCTGGGGATCAGGCACTGCATACACTCCTGCTCAACATTGATCTTATATTCAAACCGGCTTCCAAACCGTTTTTCCAGGATTGAAAGGTAATTGTTTAAATGTCCCAGATCCTCTTTAAGAGTTACCTGTTCTCTGCTGCCGTCCAGACTGTATCGCAGCAGTTTTGACAGTGAAAATACCATTCTCTCAGCAGTTTCCGGCTCCAGCCTGCACATATACCTGATATTTTCCAGTGTATTATAAAGAAAATGTGGGTTAAACTGGGACTCCAGCTGCTTGGTCTGGGCCAGAGCCAGAAGCTCCGTCATTTTCCGGTTATTTTCCATCTGCTCTTTCAGACTGGTAATGGTTTCGTTATAAGCATCTGCAATCATCTTAAACTCATTGTCACGGTCAATGGTTCCCGTATGCTCCAGATTTCCCTGTCTGGCAAGCTCCATTCCATCTAACAGCTTATATAGATCTTCTGTTTTTCGCTCTGTCACCTGCCTGGACTGGAACAATACCCAGGCAGTCATAATAAGCAGAGCCACTGCTACCAGTATACCGGCAAAGATCAGGGATGTAAGCACATTTTGCACATCAGACATAACATATATAGAGAAATAGCCATTTTCCAGGCTGTTTTTCGATGTAAAATAAATCTTCTGATCCAGACGCATATAAGCTCCTGACTCTTTTAATGCCGGGCGCACCTGGTTGCTGTCTGTAAGAAAGAGCGTGTTATTGCAAAAATAAGTCCAGCCATAGCGGTCTGTTACTGCCACCTGCTCCCCAGATCTTGCAAGTGTCCTTAAAAGCCCGCTGCCGGGTACTGCAAGGATAATATATCGCCCATTTTCATCCTCTGAACTCACCCACCGGCCAAACACCGCCGTACTTGCCCCGTTGTCCCAGCCATTCATCAGCCGGAAGGCCGTTTGTCCCGGTCTGGCATCCATATCCGCATAGATTCCCCACTCTACATCCTGTCTCTTGTTGAGATAGGAGGGCAGCTTTTCTTTATTAGATAGAAGCAGCCTTCCTCCCTGGTCTACCAGATACATTTCCGGTTCATATCCCACCTGCCCGGAAATCCCATAAAAACTCTGAAAAATACGGTTTCGCTCCAACACATAACCAGGACCTGATACTGCTTGTGGAAGTTCTGCCAGAGTTTCAATTCCCTGTTCACAGCTTTCCACCATTTGATTTACCCGTCCGTTCACATAGGAAAGGTATTCCCTGTTTGCCCTTTCTCTTCCATGGAGCAGGACTGTCATAAAAAGAACACCGCAGATAAATGTAAACAACGCTGCCGGAAGAATAGCATATGTAACAAACATCCGCCATAACTCATCCTGAAAATAACGTTCCCGTTTCATTTACCGGACACCTCCTTAAAGACGGAGTCCCTATGTGATCCTGCTGTATTTTTGTTTTCACATGTTTCTGCCTGTGTACAGTATGTAAAAATTTCCGTAAACCTCTGCTTCCACTGCTCCCTCTTTTCATTGACCATATTTTCATCTGCTGTGAGCATATAGATTTCTTCTTTATCTGGCAGATAAGCCGCTGCTTCCACATCCTTCCGCACAGACCGGCGGTCTAAACTGTCAGCGATCACAGTCTGGGCTGCTTTTCCTGTCACAAAATCCACATATTCCTCTGCTGCTTTTTTATGTCTGCTTCCCTTCACAATACATACCACATCAGGAGTAGATATGACCCCCTCCTTCATATAGATCAGCTTTACAGGTGCTCCTTTGGATACATAACCAGCACCGCCTTCCTCAAAGGTGAGCCCTACTGTATAACGTCCTTCTGCCACTCCCTGGTATACCTCTGATGAACTTTTTAAAAGCATACCATCCAGATTTTTACAAAATTTTTCCACATAATCCCAGCCTTTTTCCGGATTGCCTTCTCCCATAGCATAAAGCATGTTGATCAGATGTTCACTGGCAGAAGAAGATGTGGACGGATCGCACATAGCGATTTTTCCTTTTAACCGTTCATCCAGCAGATCTTCATATCCCTGGATCTTCATACCACCAAGAAGATTAGTATTGACCATAAGCACACTGGGAATATCTGTAAACCGGGTCATATTTCCTTCTTTATTTTTAAATTCTTCCCGGACATACTCTTCATTTTCACTGATATAAGGCTCAAACAGGTCTTTTCCTGCCCCTGCTGCATACAAAGAACCGCCCCAGAATACATCGCATACCGGCTCGTCCCCTTCTCTGGCCCATTTTAAAAGTTCTCCGGTCCCCCCAGTACGCACCTGCACTGAAATCCCTGTCTGAGCCTCAAATTCAGACACAATGGGATTAATAAAATCCAAAGGATGAGGGCTGTATACAACCAGACTGTCTGCATCTGTTTCAGCACTTCCTTCCCGGTTTTTCATAGAATGTGTCATAGCGCAGCCGGAAAGACAGAGGGACAGAAAAGCTGTCATCACTGCCAGACGCAATAAATGTATTTTTTTATTCTTATGGCCTCCTCTAAACATCCTTGTATGTACCTCTTCTTTTTAAATATGGAATATTTCCTGCCATCACCCTTTTACTGCTCCCATCATTATAGCACCTGCCACATTATTGCTTAATTACTGTTCTTTGGAAATCTGATCGATCAAATCCAGTTCTTCTTTTGTAAATGTTGTATGTCCTATAATCCCAATATTGCTTAATATCTGCTCTGGTTTAGAAGCACCGATCAATACGCTGGTAACATCGCTGTCTTTTAACAGCCAGGAAAGTGCCATCTGTGGAAGGCTCTGTCCTCTCTCTTTTGCAAGAGCATCCAGCTTTTTGATCTTTTCAATCTTTTCCGGAGTAATATCTTCTGCATGAAGGAATCGTCCATCTCTTGCAACACGGCTGTCAGCCGGGATGCCGTTAATATATTTTTCAGATAACATTCCCTGCGCCAGAGGGCTAAAACAGATCAGACCCATTCCAGATTCACGGGCATAAGCCTTTAAACCATTATTTTCCACTGTTCTGTCAAAGATATTATAACGGTTCTGGTTGATGATCAGAGGTAAGTGGATTTCTTTTGCGATCTCCAGTGCCTTCTTTGCATGAACTCCGTCATAGTTGGAAATTCCTGCATACAGTGCCTTTCCAGAACGGACGATCTGGTCTAAAGCCAGAATTGTTTCCTCTAATGGTGTTTCCGGATCCATTCTGTGATGGTAGAAAATATCCACATAGTCTAACTGCATTCTCTTTAAGGACTCATCCAGACTGGCAATAAGATATTTTCTGGAACCCCAGTTTCCATAAGGGCCATCCCACATGTCATATCCGGCTTTAGTACTAATGATCAGCTCATTTCTGTACGGACGTAAAAAATCACGCATTATCCGTCCAAAGTTTTCCTCTGCTGATCCATAGATCGGACCATAGTTATTCGCCAGATCAAAATGAGTAATACCATTGTCAAAAGCTGTAAAGCAAAGCATCTTCATCATGTCATAATTATCTTTAGAACCGAAATTGTGCCACAATCCCAAAGACACTACAGGAAGTTTCAGGCCGCTTTTTCCGCAGCGATTGTACTGCATAGTCTCATATCGGTTTCTGTCTGCCTTATATTCATCAACGTAATACATACCTGTCTCTTATACACATCTCCGAGCCCACGAGACGGAGCTACATCTCG
>UQJF01000037.1 GCA_900541315.1 uncultured Clostridium sp.
GAGATGTAGCTCCGTCTCGTGGGCTCGGAGATGTGTATAAGAGACAGGAGCAGGCTAACAAGCTATCTTCTGAAGAAATCAGTAAAGACAAATACGATGAGTGGCGTTACCACTACCCGGAGTTTGATACCACGCAAACATGGGCGAAAGTCCCATCACAGGAACTGAGCGATGTATTTGCTGAAGCATTCAAAAATCACTTAAAAGATAACTAATCCTAAAATACCAACTAAAAAAGGAGAACAATTATGACACTTGCTGAATGGCACTCAACACTGTTTCAATTCATAGGAATTGTGCTCAGTTTCTTAGCATTAGTAGCATCTATAATTGCGGTCATTTTGACTTACAAAAATTTATCCGAAATGAAAAAGCAGCTATGCGAGCAACAAAAGCAATATTTCGATCAGAATCGTGGTAATCTTATATTTTATGTTCAAAAAAGTATAACAGGTATAACACACGACTTAATTATCAAAAACTTTGGTAACTCTCCTGCAAAACTTCTGTCATTAAAAATCACCCCTGATTTGGATTGGAAGAAAGCTGGTCAATCTAATATAGATGATTTTAATATTTCCAAACTAAACAACATTTTTCTTGCCCCGCAACAACATATCGGAACTATTTTTGATTTTTCAAACTTCAATGAAACCGAGTTGGATGTTGAAATTTGTTACTCTACTTGCGGTCAAACCTTTACAGAACAATACAAAGTAGATTTAAACTATCTCCATAAAGTTTTAAGCCTTGAGCCACAAATCCAAGATGAATTATCTGCTCTAAAGCAAATAAACAAATCATTAACCTCTCTTTCCGATAAATTTATCTAAAGACGACAAAAAGCCCTTAGCTATGAGTTTTTACCCACAGCTAAGGGCTTCGTTTATAATATGGATTATTGGTTGCACAACCACCTGTCAATCATTCTCTAACCCTAAAACCACTGGATTACAAGAATAATGGCGCTCATGCAACTGTTATCAATTTGTTATCAAAAGACTTTTAAAAATGCTGCAAACCCGCATAAACGCTGGGTTTACTAAGCATTTTTGCTTATTCGAATTCAATCGTTGCCGGTGGCTTACCGGTGCAATCATACAATACTCTGTTTACATGCTTCACTTCATTAACAATTCTGCTTGCCACTTTTCCAAGTACTTCCCACGGGATCTCTGCTGCTTCTGCAGTCATGAAATCAATGGTGTTTACCGCTCTTAATGCGATGGCATAGTCGTAAGTTCTTTCGTCACCCATAACACCTACGGAACGCATATTGGTCAATGCTGCGAAATACTGACCAATACTGCGGTCAAGACCTGCATTTGCGATCTCTTCGCGGTAGATAGCATCTGCTTCCTGTACCATCTTTACTTTTTCAGCAGTTACTTCACCAATGATACGGATTCCAAGACCCGGACCTGGGAATGGCTGACGGTATACCAGTTTTTCCGGAATACCAAGCTCTAAACCAGCTTTACGTACTTCGTCCTTGAACAGATCACGGAGAGGCTCAATGATCTCCTTAAAATCCACATAGTCAGGAAGTCCTCCTACATTGTGGTGGGACTTGATCACTGCAGATTCGCCGCCCAGACCGCTTTCTACAACGTCTGGATAAATGGTTCCTTGTACCAGGAAGTCTACAGCACCGATCTTCTTTGCTTCTTCCTCAAATACACGGATAAATTCTTCGCCAATGATCTTACGTTTTCTTTCTGGCTCTTCCACACCTGCTAATTTGCTATAAAAACGATCCTGGGCATTAACACGGATAAAGTTTAAATTATATGGGCCGTTTGGTCCGAATACCTCTTCTACTTCATCACCCTCGTTTTTACGCAGAAGACCATGATCTACAAATACACAGGTCAGCTGATCACCAACTGCTTTTGCCAGCATAACAGCTGCTACAGAAGAGTCTACTCCACCAGACAGTGCACACAGCACTTTTCCGTTTCCAACTTTCTCCCGTATAGTTTTGATGGTATTTTCAACAAAAGCATCCATCTTCCAGTCGCCTGCACAGCCACAGACATTGTATACAAAGTTGGACAGCATCTTGGTTCCTTCTACAGTATGAAGCACTTCCGGATGATACTGGATCGCATACAAGTTCTTCTCTTCCCATTCAACAGCTGCTACCGGGCAGTTATCTGTGTGGGCAATGATCTTAAATCCAGGAGCTTCTTTTTCGATGTAATCGTTGTGGCTCATCCAGCAGATCGTCTTTTCAGATACGTTCTTAAATAACTTGCTGTTGTTGTCTACGGTTACTTCGATCTTTCCGTACTCACGAACAGGTGCCTTGCATACATGACCACCCAGTAAATGCATCATCAGCTGTGCGCCATAGCACAGGCCCAGTACCGGGATTCCCAGTTCAAACAGTTCTTTGCTACAGGTAGCAGCACCTTCTTCATATACACTGTTTGGTCCTCCGGTTAAAATGATGCCCTTTGGATTCATTTCTTTGATCTTTTCAATATCAGTTCTGTAAGAATAGATCTCACAATAAACATTGCACTCACGTACGCGGCGGGCAACCAGCTGATTGTACTGACCGCCAAAGTCGATCACAATAATCTTCTCTCTGTTCACGAGTCTTCCTCCTAATTTTTGTATGATAAAACGATGATCCAACCGTTTCATCTTCATATATCTCATTTCATTATACCTAAAATAATTTCACTATACAAGTAGATTCCCTAAAATCCTTATGGTTTTCCTATTACTCTTTCATTTTTCACAATTTATATTATTTTTCGCCATAAAAAAACAGCATTTTTCTCATAGCATTTTCTTCTTTTTTCCTGTTTTTTTCATATTTGTTAATTACATAACATTTTTCTTTAAAAGAAACGGCAAAGTCTTTCCGCTTTTTTCTCATTATTCATCTTTTCCGGAAACTTTATTCCATAAAATCGCCCAAAAATCATCCTTACTTTTTTGTACATTGTTAATAAAATTACGTACAAAACTCTCGTTTTATCTTTGTATGTTTTACACATTGCACAATTTTTACTCTTTTTTATATAATGAATCTGCCAAATAAAAAGCGTTCTATATTTAATCTAAAACAGGTCACACCTGCTATAAAACACAGGAGGTTTTAATTATGGATCAGTATAACTCTCTCACACCTGAGATTATTTCTAAATTAAAAGAGGTATCAGACCATATCCTTACCGGCGATGATATCAACCCTGATTTTTCCAGGGATGAAATGCCTATTTATGGCACACATATGCCAGACCTGGTAGTTCAGCCACGTTCCACTGAAGAAGTAGCTGCTGTTATGAAAATCTGCTATGAAAATACGATTCCTGTCACTCCAAGAGGTGCCGGAACCGGACTTGCAGGAGGTGCAGTTCCCCTTCTTGGCGGTGTTCTCCTTGACATGTCTAAGATGAACCGGATCTTAAACTATGATCTGGAAAATTTCGTTGTAAATATCGAAAGCGGTGTTCTTTTGAATGATCTTGCTGCTGACTGTCTGACAAAAGGCATGATGTATCCGCCAGATCCAGGTGAAAAATTTGCCTGTGTAGGTGGAAATGTTGCTACCAATGCCGGAGGCATGCGCGCTGTAAAATATGGTTCCACCAGGGATTACGTACGTGCTATGACTGTTGTTCTTCCAACCGGTGAGATCACCCATCTTGGTGCTACTGTTTCCAAGACCTCTTCCGGCTATTCCCTGTTAAACCTGATGATCGGTTCTGAAGGTACTTTAGGCATCATTACAGAGCTGACCTTAAAGATCATTCCTGCTCCAAAAGCAAGCGCTTCCCTGATCGTACCATTTGAAGATCTGAAAACAGCACTTGAAACCGTGCCAAAATTAAAAATGTCTTCCTTAAATCCTCAGGCCATCGAATTTATGGAGCGTGAAATCGTACTGGCTTCTGAACGCCATACCGGACGTTCCGTTTTCCCACAGGAAATGGGCGGACAGCCAGTTGGTGCTTATCTTCTGATCACACTGGATTCTGACAGTGAAGACCAGTTATATACACTTCTTGAACAAGCGGCAGAATTAGTATTAGATGCCGGAGCTATGGACGTTTTAGTAGCTGACAGCCCTGCAAAAATGCGTGATGCCTGGGCTGCCCGTTCTGCCTTTCTGGAAGTTATTATGGAAGAAACAAAACTTCTTGATGAATGCGACGTTGTAGTTCCTGTTACCAAGATCGCCTCTTATCTTGAATTTGTAAATAAGGCCGGTGAAGAATGCGGTCTGGTGATCCGTTCCTTTGGTCACGCCGGTGACGGAAACCTGCATATTTACGAGTGCTCTAATGATCTTACTGAAGAGGAATTTAAAAAGCGCGTAGACAAGTTCTTTGATATTATCTATAAAGAAGCTTGTGCACAGGGCGGACTGGTATCCGGCGAACATGGTATCGGCTCCGGTAAGATCCAGTACCTGGTAGACTCCATTGGCGAGACCAATATGGCCCTTATGGAAGGCATTAAACGTGTATTTGATCCGAAAATGATCTTAAATCCAGGCAAAGTATGCTACCGCCTATAATATAATATGAGATACTAGTACATCGTTTTCGAAATAACGATACCACTCACTTGTCTGCGAATCTGATTGCACAGGCCTAAAAGCCTCAGCGTAGCCCGCTACGCCTGCGTTTTTAGACCTGCACACTCAAATCCGCATCCTACGTGATTAGTACAGTTATTTACGAAACGATGTACCGGCTTTCATTTATAGTGATGACACCGTCAGGTGACATGTCCGTTTAATCACTGACTACTGCGCACTGGAAAATCCGTAATCTTCAAATACTGTTATTGCCTTATCAGTCTGTAAGAAAGCAACAAATTCCTTTGCTACTTCCTCATGGGCAGTACCCTTAACAACGGCTACCGGGTAAATGACCTTCTTTGAAAGGCTTCCTTCTGGAGCTTCTGCTACAACTTCTACTTTATCAGCCATACTTGCTGCATCCGTTGCGTATACGATACCAGCGTCAGCACTTGCTGCTGCTACCTGATTTAATACCTCAGTTACGTTGGTTCCGAAGCTTACCTTATCCTGGATCTTATCCCAGATACCTAAGTTTGTTAAAGCTTCCTCAGAATACTGTCCGGCTGGTACACTTGCAGGATCACCTAATGCAATGCTGTCTGCTTTTTCAATATCTTCAAACTTCTCAAGCTTCTTCTCATTTCCAGCTGGAACAATAAGAACGATCTTGTTCTCCAACAGATCCGTAATGGTATCAGAAGCGATCATGCCTTCCTCATCCAGGGCCTTCATCTGCTTGGTAGCTGCTGACATAAATACATCTGCATCCAGACCTTCCTCGATCTGTGTCTGTAATTTGCCTGAGCTGTCATAGGTTCCCTTTACAGTTACGCCTGGGT
Source organism: uncultured Clostridium sp. (assembly GCA_900541315.1). Classification (GTDB taxonomy): domain Bacteria; phylum Bacillota; class Clostridia; order Lachnospirales; family Lachnospiraceae; genus Enterocloster. Next base: position 5,386 of record UQJF01000037.1, read on the forward strand.
TTGCTTCCTCAAACATTGGGATCAGCTTATCTTCGTAAGCATTCTTTAAGCTTGCTGCTGCCGCAACTAAGATCTCTGTTTCTTCACCAGAAGCTGCTGTGGTTTCTTTGGCAGTTGTTTCCTCTGCTGTGGTCTCTGCTGCAGTTGTTGCTGCTTCTGTAGTCTCCTTTGCACTGCGGTCGCATCCAGCTAACATTCCTGCTGCTATCATAGCTGCCATTACAAGGCAAATCTGTTTCTTCATAATCCCATTTCTCCTTTTATAAAAATAATGTAATGATGTTGGGGGCAAAAGATACTGTCTATATGCAATTTTTGTTATCTTTCAGCCATCTACTGCTTAATCTCTTCTGGCGCACTCAGAAGCACTGCCCCGAAGGATCTTTAAGCCATGATCCAGACTGTCTAAGATAAATCCAAGGCTTTCTTTTACTGCCTTTGGACTTCCCGGCAGGTTTACGATCAGTGTTTTCTTCCGGATCACACTGACACCTCTGCTTAACATGGCTCTGTCTGTCACTGCCATGGATTTATAACGGATAGCTTCTGCAATTCCGGGAGCATTCCTGTCTGCCACTGCCATAGTTGCCTCCGGTGTCTGATCCCTTAAGGAAAATCCGGTCCCGCCGCTTGTAAGCACCAGGTCAAGCTGCCTGCCATCTGCCAGGCGCATCAGCTGTGTCTTTAACATAGCCGGTTCATCCGGAAGGATCATTGTCTCTACTACTTCATATCCCGCCTGTTCTAACAGTTCTTTCGCTGCAGGACCGCTTTCATCTACTCTTTCTCCTTTTGCGCCCTTATCACTTAAAGTGATAACTGCTGCCTGGAAAGGTCTGTTTTCATCTGGATAACTGGTAATGACCGTATCTCCCGGATGAATGGTTCCTTCCTGTAAGACTTCTGCAAACACACCTTCTCTCGGCATGATGCATTCGCCCATTCTTTTATAGATGGCACAATGGCTGTGACATTCTTTACCAATCTGGGTCATACGAAGTACCACATCTCCAATATAGATCATCATTCCTACCGGCAGAGAGCGGAAATCAATACCTTCTACCACCAGATTTTCACCAAAAGCCCCATCCTCTACCTGGGCACCGCGCTCATTAAACTCTTTTACCTTATCATAGGATAAAAGGCTTACCTGACGGTGCCATTTACCAGCATGGGCATCTCCTTCAATACCAAAATCTTTAAGAAAATGTCCTTCCGGTACAGAATGTTTTTCAACACCTTTTTTTTCACTGGTACAGACCGCTTTTACCACGCCTTCCGGGCCCTTTTTTCCAGTTATTTCCATTTTATCTTATCCTCCAATTGAAATCATATTATGAGCTTCCGTGATCTCACCCGGCTTTTCAAAGCAGTGGGCTGCAGGTTTTTCATAAATTGCCCTTGCAAGTGCTTCCCGCAGCTTCTCCTGAAGCTTTTCATCCCTTACATCTCTGTCCGCCTGCCAGATATAATGTGTATCTTCTTCTGGTCTTTCCTGTCCTTCTCTTAAAATACTTCTTAGGTCTGTTCCGTCATCATAACAGAGACAGGATTTTACATGTCCCTGGGATGTTAAACGGACTCTGTTGCAGGAAGAACAGAATTTCCCATGAATAGCGCTGATCAGACCAATGCTTCCCTTAAATCCGGAAGCCTTATAATATACAGCCGGCCCAAAGCCATGGACTGTGCTATCTTCTGCCAGATCCGGATATGTCTTTTTCATATTTTCAAGAAGCCAGTTATGATCAATGGTCTTAAACTGCCTGCCATAGCCAATGGGCATCATTTCTATAAAACGCACATCCACAGGATAGCGCTTTGCAAGCTCTGCTACCTGCTGCCAGTTTTCCTGAGGTGAAATCCCTGCAGTTTTTCCGCCTGTCTGCAGCTGTCTGAAATCAATGGAAACTGCATTGATCTTAACTGGGACCGGCAGATCTTCTGCTTTTTCAATGACTTTCATTACCTCAGACAGTTTGTCCCGGCCCGTTATCTTCTCATAAAGTACCGGGTCTACTGTATCCAGACTAATATTAACTGCATCCAGTCCTGCATCTAACAGCTGGTCCAGATACTGCTCTAACTGGACTCCGTTGGTAGTCAGCGTTACCTTTTCGATGCCAGGTATATTTTTAAGCATCTTTACCAGCTGGGGGCAGCTTTTTCTTGCCAATGGTTCCCCACCGGTTACTTTGATCTTTTTAATTCCCAGGGAAGCCGCTGCAATGGCAATGGCTTCAAATTCTTCCAAAGCTAAAACATCCCAGCGCGGCATACAGTCAATTCCATCCGGCATGCAATATTTACATCGCAGGTTACATCGGTCTGTAATGGAAAACCGCATGTAGTCGATCTCTCTTCCCATTCTGTCCTTCATCAGCATCCCTGCTTTCTCGGGTTGACAAACTCACCGCTTTTTCCGCCGGATTTATGCTCCAGGTAAATATTCCCCATTTCCATTGACTTATCCACTGCCTTACACATATCATAAATAGTAAGAAGGGCAATATTTACACCAGTCAGTGCTTCCATCTCTACACCGGTCTTTCCTGTGGTACGTGCTGTACAGACTGCTTCTATCTCATTTGTCTCTTCTTTTATGGTAAAATCCACAGTCAGCTTGGTAAGATTTAATAAGTGGCACAATGGGATCAGTTCCGAAGTTTTTTTCGCACCCATGATACCGGCTACTCTAGCAACTCCTAACACATCTCCTTTTGCCATAGTCCCTTCTTCCACTTTTTTCAGACACTGGGGACTCATATAAATACTTCCCCTGGCAGTAGCTTCCCGCTTTGTCTCTGCTTTTTCGCTTACATCTACCATAAGGGCATTGCCATTTTCATCAAAATGTGTAAATTCCATTTATATTACACTCCTTTTCCAAAGCCGCAGTTAGGGAAGGTACAGACCGGACAATTCAGGCACAGACCGCCAGGTCCCAAAGCAGCCAGTTCTTCTGCTGTTACCTTATCATCTGCCATAACTCTTGGAAGGACCAGATCAAAAATGGTTCTCTTTGCATACATAACACAGCCCGGAAGTCCCATGATCGCTACCGTTCTTGGATCATCTCCTTCTGTTACCTGATAATAAGCTAACATGAACATAGCTCCCGGAAGGACCGGTGCGCCGTAAGATACAATATCTGCTCCTGTATTTTTAATAGCAAGAGGTGTTTTATCATCCGGATCCACGCTCATTCCTCCGGTACAAACTACAATATCGGCTCCTTTATGGATCATATCAAGGATAGAAGTTGTTACCTTTGTATCATCATCGTTCCAAGTCACATGATCGATGATCTCTGTATCAAATTCTGCCAATTTTCCTTCAATAACAGGTGTAAAGGTATCTTTGATCCTTCCGTAGAAAACTTCATTTCCGGTGGTAACGATACCTACTTTTTTATGTTTAAATGGAAGCAGGTTTAAGATCGGCTTGTTTCCTGTTGCCGCCATAGCTGCTTCTTTTGCTTTTGTCATCTTTTCTTCTTCAATGACAAGTGGGATAATACGGGTTCCCGCTAATTTATCACCTTTTTTAACGGCAAAATTTCCATGGCGGGTAGCGATCATCATCTGACCGAAGCCATTAACTGCCTTCAACCCCTTATTATCTACTTTTAACAGACCGTCACAGGCTGCTGTCAGCTCAATTTTTCCTTCTTTTGCCTGGGAGCGCTCCATGTGTTCCCCTTTGCACATGACACAGAGGATCTCTGCACCATCATTTTCATGCAGCATCCCCTCTTCCTTTTCCCATACATAAAGCTGATCCTTTCCCACACCTAAAAGTACCGGGATATCTTCTTTTGTAACAACGTGGCCTTTACGGAAAACCGCATCCTTGGTCACGCCCTTGATGATCTGGGTAATATCATGGCAGAGAACTGCTCCCTCTGCATCTACTGTTTTGATCAATTTCATAATTATATTTTTATGCAACCTCCCGTTATTATTTTCCGTAAATAACGCATTATTAGAATAGCACCAACACAACTTTTTGTAAACCTTTTAACAAAACTTTCTGGTGATCTTTTTGATGATCTTGCAGCAATAACTTTCTGGTAATCTAAAAGGGACCTGCAGCATACACATATCTGCAAGTCCCTTTTGAATTACCTGTTTTTTGGTTTTTGCCGCACCTTTTCCGATGCATTTTTTCTTACTTTTCTTCTCCCCCAAGAAGCCGTTCAAATACCATATCATATCCGTCACTTCCATAATTGAGAGAACGGTTTACACGGCTGATGGTAGCTGTAGAAGCTCCTGTCTTTTCTGCAATCTCCAGATAAGTCTTTCCTTCCCTGAGCATCTTTGCTACTTCATATCGCTGTGAAAGTGACAACAGCTCATTGATGGTGCATACATCCTCAAAGAACTTATAGCATTCCTCCGGATCTTTCAGCGTGAGGATCGCGTCAAATAAATGATCTACGGCTTCTGTTTTGATCTTTTTATTCATTTTTCCTGCTCCTTATATACGTTACCGCCCCAGACGGTCGTTTTATACAATGATATAAATACTATTTACGTCTGTATAATTTTAACATATTAAAGTCTGAAAGTCCATATCTAAAGTATATATCTTTTCTTAAAATCCATATATTCCCACAGAAAAATCTGTGGTATACTAAGAAAGAACATATTGATCCACTTTCACTATCATTCATTTTCACAATCATTAAAATATAAGGAGATAAGATTATTCATGGAATACCGTATTGAACATGACTCCATGGGCGAAGTCCAGGTTCCGGCTGACCGTTACTGGGGCGCACAGACCCAGAGAAGCTTCCAGAACTTCCCCATTGGAACAGAAAAGATCCCCATGGAAGTGATCCGCGCTTTTGCCATTTTAAAAAAGGCAGCAGCCATTGCAAACAATCGTCTTGGTAAACTGGATGATAAGCGCCTTGCCCTCATTTCCCAGGCCTGTGACGAAATACTAGCTGGTAAACTGGATGATAACTTCCCTTTGTCCGTATGGCAGACCGGAAGCGGCACCCAGTCCAATATGAATGTAAACGAAGTGATTGCAGGACGTGGAAATGCCATTGCAGGCGAAAAGATCCTCCATCCAAATGATCATTCCAACATGTCCCAAAGCTCCAACGATACTTTTCCAACTGCCATGCACATTGCTGCAGTTATGGAGATCGAAGACAAACTGTTCCCTGCTATTGACCGCCTGACTAATACATTTACCAGACTGATGGCTGAAAATGAAGGAATCGTAAAAACAGGACGTACCCATCTTCAGGATGCTACCCCTATTTCCTTCTCCCAGGAGATCAGCGGCTGGCGGGAAATGCTCATTAAGTCCAAGGCAATGCTTTCTTTAAGCTTAAAAGGTCTTTACGAGCTGGCTCTTGGCGGCACTGCTGTAGGTACCGGTTTAAATGCCCCCGAAGGCTTTGATACCGAGGTTGCAAAAGCAGTCGCAGAGCTGACTGGAAAAGATTTTGTTACAGCCCCCAATAAATTCCACTCTCTCACCAGTAAGGATGAGCTTGTCTTTGCTCACGGCGCCTTAAAGGGACTGGCTGCTGATATGATGAAGATGGCAAATGACATCCGCTGGCTGTCCAGCGGCCCACGGTGCGGCCTTGGTGAGATCTTCATTCCGGAAAATGAACCTGGCAGCTCTATTATGCCTGGCAAAGTTAATCCGACCCAGTGTGAATCTGTTACCATGGTAGCAGTCCAGGTCATTGCCAATGATACAGCTGTAGGCATGGCGGCTTCCCAGGGCAATTTTGAGTTAAACGTGTTCATGCCGGTATGCATTTACAATTTCCTGCAGTCTGTACGTCTGCTTACTGACTCATTAAATTCCTTTAATGACCGGTGCGTAAGCGGTATCCGTGCAAACCGGGAAAAGATGGACGAAAACCTCCATCGTTCCCTGATGCTCGTTACCTGTTTAAATCCATATATTGGATATGAAAATGCAGCTAAAACAGCTAAAAAGGCTTATAAAGAGAATATATCCCTGAAAGAAGCCTGCGTAGAGCTGGGCTTTCTCACCGCTGATAAATTTGATGAGATCTTCCATCCGGAACAGATGGTGTAAGTGATGCTTTCCCCCACGTTTTGGGAAAACAATGAAATGGTCAACATTGGTCCCGCCTGCCAAAGCAGATAGCAAAGCACATCAATGCGGGATCTGTATTTAGAAATATTGTTAATACACACCCCCTGGTGGGGTGATGTGAGTATAATTAATTATTATAAGGAGACACACACTATGGATATCAATCAGGCTTCCCTTCAGATGCATTATGACCTTCACGGAAAGATCGAGGTAATTTCCCGTAAAAAGATCGAGACCAGAGAAGATCTTTCCCTTGCTTACACACCAGGCGTTGCAGAACCATGCCGTGTGATCGCAAAAGATTACGAGCAGTCCTTTAAGCTGACCCGCCGTTCCAACCTGGTAGCTGTTATCACAGACGGAACCGCTGTTTTAGGTCTTGGCGATATTGGTCCTGCTGCCGGTATGCCGGTTATGGAAGGAAAATGCGCCCTGTTTAAAGAATTTGCTGACGTAGACGCATTCCCACTGTGCATCGACTCTAAAGACACCGATACTATCGTCCAGACCATTTACCTGATCTCCAAGAGCTTTGGCGGTATCAACTTAGAGGATATTGCAGCTCCAAGATGCTTTGAGATTGAGCGCCGCTTAAAGGAAATGTGCGACATTCCGGTATTCCATGATGACCAGCACGGAACTGCTATCGTTGTTGCAGCTGCTTTATTAAATGCAATCAAAGTAACAAAGAAAGAAATGGGTAAGTTAAGAATCGTGATCAATGGTGCCGGCGCTGCAGGTATCGCTATTGGCAAGCACCTGATCAACATGGGCTTTGGAAATGTGATCATGTGTGATATTAACGGCATCATCTGCGAAGGCGATGAAGGCTTAAATCCAGGTCAGGAGGAGATCTCCCATATCAGCAACTTAAATCATGAACACGGTAAGCTGGCTGATGCATTAAAGGATGCTGACGCATTTATCGGAGTATCCCGTCCAAATCTGGTTACAAAGGAAATGGTTTCCACCATGAACAACGGTATCGTATTTGCCATGGCAAACCCAACTCCTGAGATCATGCCTGACGAGGCTTTAGCCGGCGGCGCTGCTGTTGTTGGTACCGGCCGTTCCGACTTCCCGAACCAGATCAACAATGTACTTGTATTCCCAGGTGTCTTTAAGGGCGCACTCTCTGTCCGTGCAAAAGAGATCACCGAATTAATGAAGCAGAGAGCTTCCTATGCAATTGCCAGCATGATCCCAGATGAGGAACTGACTCCTGAAAATATCATTGCTTCCCCGTTAAATAAAGGCGTTGCTGATGTAGTTGCAAAAGCTGTTGCTGATACTGCTATTGAGGAAGGCATCGCAAGAATCTAAAACAGAGCATATCTGATAAAGGACTGTGGCAGAATAATCGTGTGTTCTGCCACAGTTTTTTACTCTGTATAGCAACATTTTCCCAACTCATGCGGGCAAAACCACTATGCATACCTGTATCCGCCGTTGGCGGATATGGTGCCAGACAGAAAGGAGCAACTACTATGTGTACAGCCGCAACCTACAAGACCAGAGACTTTTACATGGGGCGTACTCTGGATTATGAATTTTCCTATGGGGATGAGATCACGGTCACTCCCAGAAATTATGTATTTTCCCTGCGCCATGGTGGAAAACTTGAAAACCACTACGCTATCATAGGCATGGCTCATGTTTCAGGAGATTACCCTCTTTATTATGATGCCATGAATGAAAAGGGTCTTGGCATTGCAGGCCTGAATTTCGTTGGAAATGCAACATATAAACCTGTAAATCTGGAAACTTCCAAAAAACAGATCACGCAGTTTGAACTAATCCCATTTATACTGGGTACCTGTGCTTCTTTAAAAGAAGCGAAAGAAGCCCTGGAAAACATGGATCTGGTAGATACACCCTTCAGCCCCCAGCTTCCTGTAGGAAGTCTCCACTGGCTCATTGCCGATGAAACAGGCTCTATTACCGTCGAATCTGTAAAAGAAGGGCTGATGATCTATGACAATCCCATTGGCGTCCTCACCAACAATCCCCCTTTTCCACAGCAGATGTTCCAGTTAAACAACTATATGCACTTATCACCAAAACAGCCTGCAAATACATTTGCCAAAGGACTGTCTTTAAATGCCTACAGCCGTGGAATGGGCGCTTTAGGTCTTCCCGGAGACCTGTCCTCTTCCTCCCGTTTTGTCAGGGTTTCTTATGTAAAAATGAATTCCCGGTGCAGCGGGGACGAACTTTCAAGCGTCAGCCAGTTTTTCCATATTTTAGGTTCTGTGGATCAGCAGAGAGGCTGCTGCGAAGTAGCAGATGGGAAATATGAGATCACCCTTTATACTTCCTGCTGCAATGCTGCAAAGGGCATCTATTACTATACCACCTATGACAATCACCAGATCAGTGCTGTGGATATGCATAAGACTGACCTGGACGGACGGGAACTGGCCCGTTTCACACCAGTTACTACAGAACAGATCCATTTTATGATGTAAGTGTCAAAAGTATAAATTGCGTTTGTGCTCGCACAAATAAGCAATTTATACTTATTGACACGCCATTTTATGGGAGTTTGAGGTGTTCGAGGATTGCGGGAATTGCGTAGCAATGGAGCAATCCGGTTACATCAGTGAGTGGAAAAATTTACTTTTGACACTCACATCATTTTATGAATTAACCTGTAAAACCTGCTGGTCCTGCTCTTAGCAGCTGGCCACAGGTACAGATTCAAAAATGCCCCGGAATTTCCGGGGCGCTCAGACATTTTCTTATATATTTTTTCTCCTAAGCCAGCATGAACTTCTCTACTACCAGACCTACACCATCCTCATTGTTGGAAGCAGTAATATAGTCAGCTGCTTTCCTTACAGGAAGAACTGCATTTTCCATGGCAACCCCAAGTCCGGCATACTGGATCATGGTCAGATCATTGTAACCGTCCCCACAGGCGATCATTTCTTCCTTTGTCATGCCTAAATGCTGCAGCAGGCGCTCTAAAGACTGTGCTTTATCAATTCCTTTTGGAAGAACCTCCAGAAAATAAGGTTCTGAACGGTATACCGCAAAGTTCTTTCCCATAGCTACCTTTACCTTCGGCTCCACAGTCGCCAGATAATCCCCATCATCTAACAGAAGGAATTTTGCTACCGGAAAGTTTACATGTTCTTCCATATCATCTACCTGGCGCAGAGTCAGGTGATTGATCTTTGACTCCTTGTGAGCATAGATACAGGCATCATTGTTAGTAATGATCTCCTCACCCTCATAAGTCAGGAAATCCACCCCATATTCCTTTGCCAAACCCATGATCTTTTTATTTGCTTCTACCGGAAGCAGGGAGGAAAAAATCACTTCTCCTGTTTTGCAGTTGGTGATCATACCGCCATTGTAAGATAAAATATAGCTTCCAAACCGGGCCAGTTCCAGTTCTTTTGCCAAAGGTTCTACTCCTGCTGTTGGACGGCCTGATGCCAGGACCACAATCTTGCCTGCTTCCTGTGCTTTCATAAGGGCTTCTTTGGTCCTTGGTGTGATGATCTTGTCTCTATTTGTCAGTGTTCCGTCCAGATCCAGGACGATGATCTTGTAATCCATATTTAACCTCGCTTTTTTGGTTTCTCATTACTGCTAAAAGCAGAAAAAAGGCTGCTATAAAATGGTACTTTCATTTTTATAACAGCCTTATTATATCCTATAACTCTTTCACCTACAATCAACAAATGATATTTATTTCACATCCAGGATCAATGATGCCACATCTACAGGATTTTCGATCATGCCAGTATCTTCCATAAACTTCTCTGTTTTTTCCATGGCCTCAATATCGCTGTCCTTGATCTCCATATTAAAATCATAAAGACCATACATTTCTTCTACTGCTGCTTCCTCTAAACCAGTTGCTTTTGCAGTAGCTGCTACTGCTGCTGCGTGGTCTGCATCCATTTTATCTAATACCTGCTTCTGGGCAGTAAGGAAAGCTTTTACCAGTTCCGGATGTTCTTCGTAGAATTTTTCACTGGTTGCAGTAACGATGGTTGCCTCTGTAAGGCCTTCACCGTCTGTTACTACATAATAACCGTCTTTTTCCATATTGTAGGCAGTCGGTCCTGCAAGTAAAGCTGCATCTACACTTCCTCCAGCTAAAGCAGCCTGTGCATCCGGGATTCCCATTGCCATAAATTCAATATCATCCTCTGTCATTCCTTCATTGTTTAAATACGCAACTAACAGTTCATGTAAAATGGTTCCTTTGGGACCTGCTACTTTCTTTCCCTTCAGGTCTTTTGCCGTTTTAATACTGCCATCCTTTGCAAACAGCTTAAATGCCTTTGGAGAGCGGCTGTAAATGCTCATGATCTTAATATCGGCATCATTGGAAGCAGATAAAATAACAGAAGTTGCGCCTACTGCATTTAAAAACTGGATGTCCCCGGAAGCTAATGCCTGGGTCTGCTCCGGTCCTGTAGTCAGATCTGAATACTGGATGTCATAGCCCATTGGACCAAATACACTGGCAAAGATCTCCTGGTCCTGCTCTACGATACTTGGCACATTTAACGGGGATTTTACATAGGTCACAGATAAAGTACCATTTTTCTCTGTTTCTGCTTTGGACTCTGCTGCGTTTGCTTGTGTACTTTCTGCTTCTGTATTTTCCTGTGTACTTGCCTGCGCGTTCTGTGGCTGTGCCTGGGTTTCGGCATTTTTTGCTCCGCAGCCCCCTAAAATTCCCACTGCTGCCAGCACTGCTGCTGCATAAAGATTCCATTTTTTCATATTTCATTTCCTCCCATATTGTTTTTAAATTTTAATTTTTAAATATTTTAACCCCTCTGATACCGGATTGCTATGTGCTTTGCACTCCCACAATTCTATTTTACATTGCAGGCTTGTTTTCCAGTGTTTTAACGATCTCCCGTTTGATATTGATCATTTCTTCCGATAACAGGTCTCTGGGATATGGCATTTCTTTCCCAATATCAAACCACCTTCCCACTTTCCCATTTTCCATGATAAGGATCTCATCCCCTAAAAGCAGGGACTCATCTACGCTGTGGGTGACAAACAATGCCCCCATCCTTTCCTCTGCACAGATCCGTAAAAACTCCTTTTGCATGGTCTGTCTTGTAAAATGATCCAGGGCTGCAAATGGTTCATCCATTAACAGATAGGAGGCATCACAGGCCAGCGCCCGTCCTAAAGCTGCCCTCTGCATCATTCCGCCTGACAGCTGGTCTGGATAGGCATTTCCAAATTTTTCCAAACCCGTAAGCTTCAAGAGACCTTCTGCCCTTTCCTTTAACTGATTTTTAGAATATTTCTTTTTATCTGCTCCAAACAAAATATTCTGCTCCAGCGTCAGCCATGGCATCAGCCGTGGTTCCTGAAAGACTACTCCCAGCTTTTCCTGTTTTTCAAAAAGGATCTCTCCCCCGTCCAGGCTTTCAAGACCTGCCAGAATGCGAAGCAGCGTGGTTTTTCCGCAGCCGCTGCGGCCAAGTATCACTGTGATCTTTTCTGTATCCAGCTCTGTGGAAAACTGCCTTAACACAGGATGCCTTTTTTTTGATACTTCAAAGCTTTTCTCCAGCTGTTTTAATCTGATCTCAGCTATTTTCCACACCTCCCCTGACACATTTTTTGATGATCCACAAAAACACTTTATCGCATAGCAGACCTGTCAGGCCGATCACAAAGATCCCTACGATCACTTTATCTGAACGGGACATCTGCTGGGCATCCAGGATCAGGTATCCAAGTCCTTTTCCTGCTGCAATCATTTCTGCACCGATAATAGCCCGCCAGCTGTATCCAAGACCAATCCGCATTCCCACTAAGATATCCGGAAGCGCCCAGAAAAGCCTGATCTTAAAAAAACTGGCTGTTTTTGACAGACCACAGGTCTTTCCTACTTCCAAAAGCTTTTTATCGCAGGAAAGAAGGCCTTTACGGATGTTCATAAACATAGGAAAAAAGGACGCAAGCACAATAATGATGATCTTTGACGTTTCCCCAATACCAACCCAAAGGATCAAAAGAGCGATCAGGCTGATCGGCGGCACATTCCTCATAAATTCCACATAAGGACCATAATAAACTTCCAGATCTTTTTTCAGGGCCGCCAGCATTCCCAGACAGAAAGCACATAAAAAAGATATGGAAAAACCAGTAAGGACGCGGTTAAAACTTACTGAAATATGCTTAAACAGTGTTCCATTTCCCAACATGGTCAAAAAAGAACTCCATACTTTTCCTGGCCCCGGAAGCACATAAGCGCTCCATTTTCCTGACAGAAATGCCAGCTGCCAGAGGATCAGAAGGACCAGTGCCGGAATACAGGCCTTTATCAACGCTGTAAAAGCCTGAAAGCCTTTTTCCTGTTCCTGTCCGCATTTTTGCAAAAAAATACCCCCTTTCCATCTTTTACGACTGCATAACACGTTAAAAGGCGCGAAATACAGACACAAAAGCCAAAAGAGGGCATTGTATCTTTTCTATAAACATAAATCAAGATCCGACCAGCTGTTCTGGGCTGCAAAACAGGCGGAACGTTCTTTCATAAGCTTGTCTATTTATTTTCAGCGTCTTTCACTCAGAAAGTGATTTACACAGTCTTTGTGTCAGTCACTTCCCATCATACGCTGAAAATGAAATGGCGTCAACTATTATAAAAATCTTAATGAAGAAAATAGTACGGCAAAAACAGCCGTCCTATCCACCCAATGGATGGCACAAAGCGGCCTATATCCACAAAAACAGGGGTAAAGATCAGGCTTCCCATGAGAAAGAAAGGGATCAGGCACAACAGGATGCTGCTGCTTCTTACCAGAAGCTTCAGTATCCAGGCGTAGACGCCTGCTGCTGTGGTGTAAAGGATAAGTTCTGCTATCTGAAAGATCCCAGATATTCCGCTTTTTAAAATCCCGGCAAAAAACAGCGCCAGAATCCCTGATATGAAAGACAGCACCGGAAGTGCCAGAAACATGACTATCTGGCAGCTTTGCTTTTCTCCTGAATGTAATGTGGAAAAAAGACCCTTTTTCTCATCTTCTTTTAGAATGCAGGCGCTGTAAAGGGACATTATGAAAATGATCACTGCATTAATCCCTTTTACAGGAAAAATGTTGTTTGCAGATTTAGTCCGGACATGGTCCGCATCAATTTGAATATCTCCATAAACATATTCAAAATGGAAAATATTTCCATTTGCATACCATGTATCGTACAGATCTCCTGTTGCTTCATCCTGCATGTGATCCACCAGTATCTGGCGGTCATACAGTCTTGCCAGTGCTGCAAATATGCTTTCTGTAGAAAGGGAGCCTGTTACTGTAGATGGGGATGTATACAATGTTATTGTGTTTTTTATCTTTTTATTTCGCAGACGTTCTCCCAGATCTTCCGGTACCACATAGCCGCATTCTGCTTTTTCTGATGCCACATGAGCCTTCAGCTGTTCTTCGCTGTCACAGAGATAAAACCAGAATAAGCTTTCGGACTCTGCAGATGCACCGTTGGTATTATCAGCTTCTTTTACAGAACTGTTTAACAGATCCTTTACCAGCTGTATTCCCATATTTTTCCAGTTTTGTTCTGGATCATATTCTCCTAATCCGTTTTTTTGCTCCACATTTTCCGAAAGATCCACATTTTCCCCGTCTGTCTCCTGAAGATACAACGCGATCTTTATTCCCTCATTTTCTGGGTGAACATACTTTCCGGCTATCCATGCTGTCACCGGCAGAAGAAGCAGTGCAAGCAGTATCCCCGGCTTTTTCAAATACCGCTTACAGGAAAGAAAAAACCATACAAATACCATTTTCAATCTTCCTGCACCTCCTTAAACCAGCTGACCAGAAAACCGGCTGTAAAAAGTACCATCAGACGGAGTATTTCATTTTTTCCCATGCTTTCTGTTACCATAGACCGGAAAGCATCCATCAATACTGCTGTTGGCATACAGGAAGATACTCTTTGTACTGCCTGGGGCAAAAATACCTTAGGCAAAAAACCGCCTGCTGCAAAATGGCTGACAGTCGTCACCAAAAACAGGAGCAGAACTCCCCCAGGCAGACTGCCGGATAGCCGGAAAAGTCCATTACAGAAAGCTGCTGCCGACAGATCGGTCAATACTGACAAAGCTATGATCTTTGCAAATTCTAAAGACAACAGATGCTTCACCGGGATCTGGTCCATAACAACAGCTGCGCTTACACCAGGAAGGGTAATGCAAAAAAGCAGAAAACTTAATCCCAGGATCCGTCCCGCAGTCCTGATCCCCGGCCCCATTCCTGCTCCGTCAAGGCTTTCTCTCATACCCTTATTCCATGGAAGAAGGAAACCAGCCACAGACAATACGGAAAAAAGCAAGACCAGCACACTGGCACTGATCCCGTAAAAACAGGTTATGCTTATGTTTCCGGCCCCGTCTATTTTCACCTTCTTAAAATAATCCATTCTTGGAAGGCTGGCTTCCAGGTACAAACGGTTTAATTCATCTTCCAGTGCCGGTATTTCTTCCTGTCTGCCTTTTTTGATCAGATATTCATCCCCGCTGTAAATACCCGCCTGGGCTGCTCCCAGGGTTTTTGCTCCCCCCTGGGTCAGTTCTTTAAAAATACGGCTTTCCATCTGGGACTGGTCCGCCAGTACCACTGTTACCGGTGTATTGGTGCCACTCATAATATCCTGCACAAAGCCCTCCGGCATAAAAAGGGCAGCATACACACTGCCCTTTTTTAGTCCATTTTCCGCTTCTTCCCTGCTCATATTTGTAAAATCACAAAGACTTTTTACACTTTCAAGTGACTGAAGCATTCCCATGGCCCGACGGGACAGCGGATCCTGTTCCGGAAGGACCACTGCTACTTTAATGCGTCCGGAAATCTTATTTCCATACAGCATATTTTTTCCTAAAAGAGCTCCGCCACTTAAAAGAAGCACAAGAGCTGCTGTTCCCAGCACCAGAAAAGGAAGGCGTTTTACAGCTCTTTTTAATTCCATTTTCAAATATGACCAGAAAGCTTTCATCCTTTTACATCCTCTTTTCCTGTGTCATAACTGTAATATCCGCTGTCATCAGCATTCCAGTTCTTTACTGGCTGATCTGTGCTGCAAGGCCAAATACGCCAAATGCCATTTCCATGGCAACTGCATTCCACTCTTCTTCACTGGCTGCAAATATATCAAAAGTCTCTCCCTCTAACGGCTCTATATCTCCCTCTAATGGACGTAAATAACCTTCGCCGGAGAATACAGCACTGTACTGGCCATTTAAGGAAGTAAATTCTGCACTGTCAATGGTTCCATGAAGAGATTTTCCTTTTTCCAGCTCATCCACTGTACTATCCACGTTCATGGTAAATAAATTGTCTTCTCCGTCACTGATAGTAATGCGGTTATTTTCTTTTCCCGTTTCACTTTCATAGGTGCTGGAAATTTCGCCGTTCAGATCGATAATACCTTCTTCAAATACAGAAAAGGTCAGGGAATCTTCTAAATTCTTTCCATCGTAAGTTCCCACACGGTCAGCCCGGATGGTCACATTGTCCTCATTTGCAGTAAGGCCGATGGTAGTCACAAAATTCTGCAGTCTGTAAGCGCCGCCTTTTACTTCTGCGTGGAAGTCGATCTTCACCTGTTTTACACCTTCATCCCCTGCAAAGCTTTCTGTATTCACAAAGGTCACTGCATCCATGGCTGCTAAACGGCCGCTTTTATCTACATATACAGTCATCTGCACATCTGTAAGTGCTTTATCCACATACTGGATCATGGTTTCCACATTTTCCTTTGTTTCTTCATATGTCTGTTCCTGAAGCTCCTTTACAGACGGGATATCGCTTTCTATATCATTTCCAAGAAGTTGGCTCAATTTTACAGTTGTCTCCAGCTGTTTTAAAAAGGCACTTTTAAGTTCTTCATCCTGAAGGAAGAAATCCGCAGATGTACGTAAAAAGTCTACCATGGAATCTTTACTGATATTAACTGTATAGCCCTTGCAGGTCTCATTTTTCCCATCAACTGTATAAGTGCCCTTTTCTGCTTTTTCTACTGTCATGGCTGCTTTGAAATTATCCTGTGCTTCACAGCCTTCTTTATAGCGGTCCCATAAGGCTTTTACATCAAAAGCGCCTGCTCCTTTATCTTCACTGCTGTTTTGTTCTGCCTGGGCTATGAGCTCTTTTATGTAATCATCCAGTGCAGCAACGTCTATGCCGCGCTCCTCTAACATAGGGCCAAAGAACGGTGAATCTGTAAGCTGCTGGCCCAGATCCTTATTCAGATTCGCTGTAAACACATAACTGGATATCTCCGGCATGGACACCATAACCTTTTTATCCCCATAATAGCCATTTACATTTGCAAGATCCATCCCATTGTAAATAGCTGCCAGATTAATGCTGGAATGCAGATTTTCAATATCTGTTTTTCCTGCGATCCGCAGTCCGCTTCCTGCATATGCATTAATGTTTTCATCAGAACAGCTGTCTAATTTCAGTGTCAGGCCATATTCCCCATTTTTGCTGGTGTTTTCCAAAAGCTCTTTTACCCCAAACAATTCTTCCTGTGGGTTGGTCTGCCCTTCTGCATAAACAGACTTAAAAGCGTCAATGACCACATCTTTTGGATCTTTAGCTGTGGATTTTACATAAAATGCACCTCCTACAGCTACCGCTGCCACTGCTGCTCCTGCTAATATGATCTTTTGTGTTTTTTTCATACGCTTACTTTCTCCTCACATTGTTTTCAATATTCTCCCGGAATCTTTTGTACCTGATGTACTCCCAGAGTCTTTCCTGTACTTGTTTTTGCGGTCGATTTTCCGCCAGTTACACCCAAATTTCAAAGGCGGACGCACTGCGGACATTTTACTTTACTGCTGATTGCGAAAGGTTTTTATCAGTTCCTCTGCCGTCAGGCCTAAAGGTACTTCTTTTAAATTGCTTTGGCTTAATACATATAATTTGCTGCATACTGCCAGTTCTTCCATCTCATGAGATGTTAATAGTACGGCTCCGCCTTCTCTTACATAATCTTTTAAATACCGGCGGATCATCTCCTTACATTCCAGATCCAGCGCAGCTCCCGGTTCATCCATGATCAGGTATCTGCTTCCTAAAGCCAGGGAACAGGCAATACTCAGCCTTTTTTTCATACCTCCTGATAACTGCCCTGCTGTCTTTTTTAACATC
The DNA here is from genome assembly GCA_900541315.1 of uncultured Clostridium sp. GTDB lineage: Bacteria > Bacillota > Clostridia > Lachnospirales > Lachnospiraceae > Enterocloster. The sequence continues at coordinate 22,656 of UQJF01000037.1, forward strand.
TGTGAAATGCCTAAAATGGCAGCCGGACCATCTGCCAGGTCTTTTTCCATCTTTTTCCTGTCTCCCTTATACCATAAAAGGAGATTATCCCTTACAGACAGTTCTTCCACCAGTGGATTTTCCTGGGGTACATAGGCAACAGGATGATCCTTAAAAAATGGCTTTCCGTCTACAAGGATGCTTCCTTTTTTCCCTTTTCTTGCTCCTGCAAGAATGGACAATAACGTAGTCTTTCCACAGCCATTTGCCCCAACGATCCCCACACATTCTCCTGGTGAAAGATCAATATCCACATTTTCCAGTATCTTCTGTCTGCCGTAAGACATGCAGATCCCTCTGGCACAAAGCATCGGTCTGTTCTCCCTTTCGTTTTTCCCCGCATTGTAACGGGAGTGTAGTTTTAAGTGTATCATAGTTCTATAGGAAAAGATATAAATTTTTTCTTACTATACAGGTGTATACTATGCAGACGCATGGCAAAATAAAAAAACAAGCAGTGCAAAGCATTTTTCACTGCCTTGCACCGCTTGTTTTTATTTTGGACTTTCCAGACAAATTCAGTTTTCACGCACTCCTCTGGCTGCTAGTACATCGTTTTCAAAATAACTATACCACTCACTTGTCTGCGAATCTGATTG
>UQJF01000038.1 GCA_900541315.1 uncultured Clostridium sp.
AACTGGCGGAAAATCGACCGCAAAGGCAAGTGCAGGAAAGACTCCGAGAGTACATCATAAACAAAAGGAGAACGATAAAATGAGCAGAATTGAACAGTTGATCGGTGAAATTGAAGAATACATAGACAGTTGCAAATTCCAGGCATTATCTAACAGCAAGATCATTGTAAATAAGGAAGAAATGGAAGAGCTGTTAGTAGAGCTTCGTATGCGTATCCCGGATGAGATCAAGAAATACCAGAAGATCATCAGCCAGCAGGAAACCATTTTAAGTGATGCACAGGCCCAGTCTGATTCTATGCTGGCAGATGCAAAGAAGCAGTCTGATTCTATGATCGCACAGGCAACAGAGCAGGCCAATACTATGGTAGAACAGGCAACAGAGCAGGCAAACACCATGGTAGCACAGGCAGATGCCCAGACTACAGAGATGGTCAACGACCATGAGATCATGCAGCGGGCATATGCACATGCGAATGAGGTAGTTGAGCAGGCAAATATCCAGGCTCAGGCAATCGTAGATGCAGCTGTTAATGATGCAAACAACATCCGTCAGGGTGCGATCCAGTATACGGATGATATGCTGCGCAGCCTTCAGAACATCATGGATCATACCATGGAAACTGCAAAGGGACGTTTTGATTCCTTTATGAGTTCCATGCAGTCCAGCTATGATATTGTGACAAACAACCGCAAGGAATTGTCTCCAGGTCTGGTAAAGCAGGAACCGGAAGCACAGGCAGCACCTCAGGAAGAGAAAAAGGAAGAAGCATAAAGCTTCCATAAAATAAGCAAGAATATACAGGAAAGTAGACTGTGAAGGGCTTTCCAGAAGATATAATGCCGGATGGAAAGTCCGGCATTTTTTCTACCACTGTTCCTCATAAGGACACTCCGGGTCTGGAAAATGCCGCTGATACCGCCAAAAGAAACACTTGCAGTGACTAAGAGAAGACCGGAAAGACCAGATGCATGTTCACAGATATTCCTGATGCCGGTCGTGATCTCTAAAAATCCCATAAGAGCCGGTTTAAAAAGGTCCGGACCAGGCAAAGGCAGCTTAAAAAGATATAACGACAGGATGGAAAACAGCATAATATAAAGTCCGATCTTTTCCATAGTTTCAAGGCAGCTCATAAGGTGGTCATCCAGTGAAAATGTTTTTGGCATTACTGTCAGGTTACTGACTGCTTTGCTGTTGTTTGTTGAAATACAGATATTGTTTGTATTTTCTGCATTTTTCTGATAATAATGCCGGGCAAGGAAGAAAATGGGAAAAACAGGCAGATAAAGGGAGAGCAGAAAAATGGGCAGTGGAAAAGGTGCTGAAGCCGGGAACATTTTCTGGCTTTCCAGTGTTGTGTAGCCGGTAAGGAACATGGGACTTGGATGATTGCAGATTGCAAGGAGGCAGTTTGCTTCCGTTGCCGTGATCTGGCCGTTTTCTAAAAGATCCCGGTCCATTTTTGCCCCCATAGGATAACCGCATAATAACCCTGTGAGAAAAGCGAAACCTGCTGGTTCAGAAAAGTGGAAAAAAAATGACAGTAAAGGCGAAAATGGACGCATTGCAAGATGTACGGTGCCTAAAGAAGCAATGATACCGGTCCCGATCATAAAGGGCAATAAGGTGGGTAAAACTGTAAAAGCCCAGAGTAAAAGTCCGTTTCTGGCGCCTTCTAAAGAAGTGGCCGGAGAGAGCAGGAGCAGGATAAGGAAAAGTAAAGCCAGAAGGCTTAACAGGATCCGTTTCATATGTCCTCTTGAAAAAACAGGGTTTGTTTTAATATATGGCGTGGTCTTTTTGAAAATGACGGTGAACGTGTAAGGTACGTGGCAATTGATATGAGATTTTTATATAGAAGGAGCATGATATGACAGATGTAAAACAGCTGCCGGAAGAGTTTTTAAAGGAAATGGAGCAGCTTTTGGGAGATGAATATGAAGCATATATAAAAAGCTATGAAGAAGCGTGGAAACCGGGGCTGCGGGTAAACACTTTAAAGATTACGCCAGAGGAATTTAAAAATATGTCCCACCTGAATCTGATACCTGTAGATTGGACAGAAAAAGGCTTTTATTATGAGGATACAGAACGTCCAGCCAGACATCCATTTTATTATGCAGGCCTTTACTATCTTCAGGAACCAAGTGCAATGGCACCGGCGGCTGTCCTTCCTGTAGAATCGGGAGATAAGGTCCTTGATGTATGTGCGGCACCGGGAGGAAAAAGTACGGAGCTGGCAGCAAAATTACAGGGAAAAGGAATGCTGGTCTCCAATGATATCAGTTATTCCAGAGCAAGGGCCCTTCTTAAAAATCTGGAGCTGGCGGGAGCGGAAAATATCTGTGTATTAAGTGAAGAGCCGGCAAAGCTGGCAGCTGTATGGCCAGAGTTTTTTGATAAGATATTAATAGATGCCCCCTGTTCCGGGGAAGGAATGTTCCGAAGAGAAGAGGACATGGTAAAAGACTGGGTCAACAGGGGGCCGGATTACTACAGCCCCATCCAGCGGGAGATTTTAGAGCAGGCGGTGGTCATGTTAAAGCCAGGAGGAATGATGCTTTATTCTACATGTACCTTCTCAAAGAAGGAGGATGAGGAAAATGTGTCATTTATTTTAGAAAATCATCCGGACATGGAACTGGTTCCTATTGATAAAGAAAGGTTTAAGGGGCTTTCTGACGGCTTTGGCTATAAAGAGACAGGCCGCCTGTTCCCACACCGGATCCAGGGAGAAGGACATTTCCTGGCATTGTTCCATAAAAAGGGTGAGTATGAAAATAGTTCCGGCGAGGAAACCAGCCCAAAAACTGGCAGAAAGCTTTCTCACGGAGCAGATGATAAAGAGGCAAAAAAGCGGGCAAAAGAGGCCAAAAAACAGGAAGATCTGATGAAGTTTCTGAAAAACTGTAAAAAGGACTGGGACTTAGACCGCATTTATATCCGTGATGACCAGGTTTATTATCTGCCGGAAGGCTTAAGAACAGGACTTCCCCTGCGGTTTTTGCGTACGGGACTGCATTTAGGAGAGCTAAAGAAAGGCCGTTTTGAACCGGATCAGGCATTTGCAATGGCATTAAAAAAAGAGGAGTATCCGGTGCGCCTTGACCTGAAGGAAGAAGATGACCGGGTGATCCGATATTTAAAAGGAGAGACCATAAGCCTTGTAAATGAGGAAGGACCAGTTAAAGGCTGGTGTCTGGTTACAGTAGAAGGTTTTCCTTTAGGCTGGGCAAAAGGCAGTGGAATGACACTTAAGAATAAATATTATGCAGGATGGCGCTGGCAGTAAAATGCAGAATGGCGAGAGTGCAAAGCACGCAGCAATTCAGTATCAGAGGGGACGAAATACCTTTTTGTCCCAACATCATAGAATGGAAGAATGGTAAAATAAATGGCAAATAAAAAGAAAAAAGCTTCTAATTCCAGTATGCGCCTGGATAAGTTCCTGGTGGAAATGGGAAAGGGGACCCGAAGCCAGATCAAAGAGATGGCAAAAAAAGGGCGGATCCAGGTAAATGGAGCTGTATTAAAGGCAACGGATGAAAAAATAGACCCGGAAAAAGATGTAGTCGTACTGGATGGGCAGAGGGTTTCTTATGCCCAGACGGAATATTTTATGTTAAATAAACCGGCAGGTACTGTATCTGCCACAGAAGATGGAAAGTATCCTACAGTAGTAAGCCTGATTGGATCCGCTTTGCGAAAGGATCTGTTCCCGGTGGGACGGCTGGATCTGGATACAGAGGGACTTCTGCTTATTACCAATGACGGGGCAATGGCTCATGAGCTGTTGTCTCCAAAGAAACATGTGGATAAGATCTATCTGGCTTACATAGAGGGAACGCTTCCAAAGGATGCAAAAAAGCAGATGCAGGAAGGCCTTGTAATAGAAGAAGGTGTAAAGACACTTCCTGCAGAACTGGTGATATTAGACCCGCCGGAAGGCATGAAAGAGGGACTTACAGCAGTCTCTTTGCGGATCCATGAGGGAAAATTCCATCAGGTAAAACGTATGTTTGAAGTTTTAGGATGTAAAGTGGTATACTTAAAACGTGTGACTATGGGACCGCTGGTGCTGGATCCTTCCTTAAAGCCGGGAGAGTACCGGACTTTAAGAGAAGAAGAACTGAAAGAGTTGGAACGAAAGATAAATGAAAAAGACAGAACGCATATTTTGGACGGTGTTTCTGCTGTGCTTTTTGATCTTGATGGTACTCTGGTAGACTCTATGTGGATGTGGGAAGCAATCGATATTGAATATTTAGGCCGTTTTGGTTATGATTGCCCTACAGATCTGCAAAAGGCTATTGAAGGAATGAGTTTTTCTGAGACAGCTGAGTATTTTAAAGAACGTTTCAAATTGCCGGATTCTATTGAGGAGATCAAAGAGGCGTGGATCGGGATGTCTCTGGAAAAGTACCAGAAGGAAGTGCCTGTAAAGCCTGGGGTAAGGGAATTTCTGGAAGAAATTGCCATAAGAGGTATTAAGGCGGGCATTGCCACCAGCAACGGAAGAGAAATGGTAGATGCTGTATTAAAGTCTTTAGGTCTGGAACAATATTTCCAGGTGGTAGCAACTGCCTGTGAGGTGGCAGCGGGAAAGCCTGCTCCGGACATTTATCTGGAAGTAGCAAGACGTCTGGGAGTGAAGCCTGAAAACTGCCTGGTGTTTGAAGATGTGCCTGCAGGTATCATGGCAGGAAAAAATGCAGGAATGAAGGTCATTGCAGTGGAAGATGATTTTTCAGAAACAATGAAAGAGGAAAAGGAGCAGCTGGCTGACCGGCTGATCCATGATTTTTACGAGGTTTTATAAATGATACATGATTATTTGCCTATCAATAAAGAGGATATGAAAAAAAGAGGCTGGGAACAGTGCGATTTTGTTTATGTTTCCGGAGATGCCTATGTAGATCATCCTTCTTTTGGAACAGCCATTATTTCAAGGCTGCTGGAAGCACATGGCTATAAGGTTGGCATCATTGCCCAGCCGGACTGGAAAGATAATAAAAGTATCCAGATCTTAGGGCGGCCAAGACTGGGATTTTTAGTGTCTGCGGGAAATATGGATTCCATGGTGAACCATTATTCTGTATCCAAAAAGCGCAGAAAAGAGGACTCCTATACTCCGGGGGGAGTTATGGGAAAGAGACCGGATTATGCAGTGGTAGTTTACTGCAATCTGATCCGGTCTGTCTATAAGGATGTTCCTATTATCGCAGGCGGCATTGAAGCCAGCCTTCGCCGCCTGGCTCATTATGATTACTGGTCTAATAAAATGAAGCGGTCTATTTTGCTGGATGCCCAGGCAGACATTATTTCCTATGGAATGGGAGAACATTCTATTGTGGAACTGGCAGATGCTTTAGACAGCGGATTGGATATTAAAGATATTACCTTTATTGACGGTACTGTCTATAAGACAAAGAACCTGGAATCAGTTTATGATTACAAGCTGCTGCCGGACTATACAGAGCTTCTGGAGGACAAGAAAAGGTATGCGGAAAGCTTTTTTGTACAGTACAGCAATACGGACCCATTTTCCGGAAAACGTCTGGTAGAGCCATATGAAGGCAAGGTCTATGTAGTACAGAATCCGCCTGCAAAGCCGTTAACACAGGAAGAAATGGATGATGTGTATGATCTGCCTTATATGCGAAGCTATCATCCCTCTTATGAGGCTGCCGGGGGTGTTCCTGCGATCCGTGAGATCAAATTCAGCCTTATCAGCAACAGGGGCTGCTTTGGTGGCTGCAGCTTCTGCGCGCTGACCTTCCATCAGGGAAGGATCATCCAGGCGCGAAGCCATGAGTCTCTGATAGACGAGGCAAAGCTTCTTACCCAGGAGCCTGACTTTAAGGGATATATCCATGATGTTGGGGGGCCTACTGCTAATTTCCGTTTCCCGGCCTGTGAAAAGCAGCTGACAAAGGGGGCGTGCCCTAATAAGCAGTGCCTGTTCCCGGAACCATGTAAGAACTTGCGGGCGGATCACAGCGATTATATTTCCTTACTTAGAAAGCTGCGGGCGATCCCAAAGGTAAAGAAGGTATTTATCCGCTCCGGTATCCGTTTTGACTATTTGTTAAAGGATCCGGGAAAGAAGTTTTTGCGGGAACTGTGTGAGTACCATGTAAGCGGCCAGCTGAAAGTTGCGCCAGAGCATGTGGCAGATAAAGTGCTTATGCGCATGGGTAAGCCGAAAAACAGTGTTTACAGAGAGTTTGTAAAAGAATATAAGCAGATGAATGAGAAGCTGGGAAAAGATCAGTATCTGGTGCCTTATCTTATGTCCTCCCATCCAGGTTCCTCTATGAAAGAGGCAGTGGAGCTGGCGGAGTATTTAAGGGATCTGGGCTATATGCCGGAGCAGGTGCAGGACTTTTATCCAACACCGTCTACCATCTCTACCTGCATGTATTATACAGGTTATGACTGCCGGACCATGGAAAAGGTGTATGTGCCTATTAATCCTCATGAAAAGGCTATGCAGAGAGCACTGATCCAGTACAGAAATCCGAAGAATTATGATCTGGTGGCAGAGGCTCTTAAGATCGCAGGCAGGACGGATCTCATCGGTTTTGAAAAGAAGTGCCTCATCAGGCCAAGAAATTTTGATAAGAGTGTCCGTGATGAGAAAGAATTCCATGGATATGGGGCAGGTTCTGGCAGCAGAAGCACCGGATCCAGAAATGAAAAGGGCAGAAATGCAAATGGAAAAAGTGCAGGGGGAAGAAATGCAGGTCCAGGCAGCAGAAACATGGAAAAAAGCCCAGGCAGCAAAATGAACACAGCCAAATCTGCAGGAAAGAAAAAAGGCATCCGGAACGTTCATAAAAAGAAAGGAAACTGACAATGAAAATAGCCGTTATAACAGGAGCTTCCTCTGGAATGGGTCAGGAAAGTGCCATTGGTTTGTGGGAACAGTTTTCAGGGTTGGATGAGATCTGGGCAGTAGGAAGAAGAAAAGACCGTCTTGAAAAGCTGGAAGAAAAAGTGAATATCCCGGTACGTAAGTTTGCACTGGATCTGAGTCAGGAAAAAGACAGGGAACTCTTAAAAGAGGAACTGGTCCGTTTAAAGCCACAGGTAAAATTTCTTGTAAATGCTGCTGGTTTTGGAAAGATTGGCAATGTATGTGATCTTCCTGAAAAAGACCAGACAGGAATGGTACAGGTAAATTGTACGGCCCTGACTGCTGTTACCACCATGGTCCTTCCTTTTATGCCGCAAAACAGCCGTATCCTGCAGTTTGCCTCCAGCGCAGCCTTTTTGCCTCAGCCTGGCTTTGCAGTATATGCAGCATCAAAGGCCTATGTGTTAAGCTACAGCCGGGCGTTAAACAGGGAATTAAAAAGCAGAAAGATATTTGTGACGGCTGTCTGTCCGGGACCGGTGCGCACGGAATTTTTCGATATTGCACAGACAACGGGTGAAATTCCACTGTATAAGAAACTGGTCATGGCTGATCCGGGAAAGGTTGTGGCAAAAGCAATACGGGACAGTATTGCAGGGAGAGAGGTTTCCGTGTATGGGATATGGATGAAGGTATTCTGGGTTCTTGCGAAAGTCTTTCCTCACAGCCTGATCCTGGATATTATGGAAAAGATCGAGTATGCACCGGGAAAGGAACGTTGGTAAAATGCAGAAACTGAAAGTAACTTCCAATGAAGCAGGACAAAGACTTGACAAGCTGCTGGCAAAATATTTAAGTCAGGCGGGAAAAGGCTTTCTCTATAAAATGATGCGCAAGAAAAATATTACCTTAAATGGAAAGAAATGTGATGGTTCGGAGCGTTTGGAAGAGGGAGATGAAATAAGCCTGTTTATGGCAGATGAGACCATAGAGAAGTTTTCAACGCCTCTGCCGCAGTTAGAAGCATTAGGAAAAGAACATGCCGGGAACCTAGAAAAATCTGGAAAGGCCGGAAAAAACGGGGAAAATGGCAGCAAGAAGAAAAAGCAGGAGTTATCCATTATATATGAAGATAAGAATGTCATTATCGTGAACAAACCTTCCGGCATGCTTTCCCAGAAAGCCAAAGAAGGGGATATTTCCTTAAATGAGCATATTTTAAATTATCTTATTGATTCCGGTCATCTGCCGGTAAGCCAGCTGCGTACTTTTAAGCCTTCTATCTGCAACCGTCTGGACCGCAATACCAGCGGTCTGGTAGTAGCAGGAACTTCCCTGCAGGGGCTTCAGATCATGAATGCAGTTTTAAAAGACCGGAGTATCCATAAATATTATCAGTGCGTTGTGAAGGGAAAGATCCATAAGCCTCAGATGATCGCCGGTTTTTTAAAGAAGGATGAAGCGAAAAATACAGTGCAGATTTATCCGCTGGAAGTGGAAGGAAGCGTTCCTATTATGACAGAATATGTGCCTGTAAAGAGCAGCGATACAGCAACACTTTTAAAGGTCACACTGATCACCGGACGCAGCCATCAGATCCGTGCACATCTGGCTTCTATCGGACATCCTATTTTAGGGGATTTTAAGTATGGAGATCCAAAGGTGAACGAGCAGATCCAGAAGAAATACAAGGTACGTTCCCAATTGCTCCATTCCTGGAAACTGGTGATGCCGGGAAAAATGGCGCAGCCTTTAGATTATCTGGCAGGAAAAGAGTTTATTGCCCCTTTGCCGGCGGCCTTTAAGAAGGTGTTGCAGGGAGAAGGCCTGGATGCGGATTCTTGACAGAAAAGTAGCTTTGGGGTATGCTTATACAATAAGTATGGATAGAATTAAATAACTATATAACGAGAGGATAAGATACAATGGGAAAAATCATATTAACCGGCGACCGCCCAACAGGACGCCTTCATGTAGGACATTATGTAGGCTCTTTAAAGAGAAGAGTAGAACTTCAAAATTCCGGTGAGTTTGATGAAATTTATATTATGATCGCAGATGCGCAGGCTCTTACAGATAACGCAGATAACCCTGAAAAAGTACGTCAGAATATCATCGAGGTCGCTTTAGATTATCTGGCATGTGGTCTGGATCCTGCAAAATCTACTTTATTTATCCAGTCCCAGGTACCGGAACTTTGCGAAATGACCTTCTATTATATGGATCTGGTAACTGTATCCAGATTACAGCGTAATCCTACTGTAAAATCTGAGATCCAGATGCGTAATTTTGAAACCAGTATTCCAGTTGGTTTCTTTACCTATCCTATCAGCCAGGCAGCTGATATCACAGCTTTTAAGGCGACCACAGTTCCGGTTGGCGAGGATCAGGCTCCAATGATCGAGCAGACCCGTGAGATCGTTCACAAGTTCAATACTGTATATGGCGGTAATCTGGTAGAACCGGATATCCTGCTTCCGGATAATAAGGCATGCCTGCGTCTGCCAGGTATCGACGGAAAGGCAAAGATGAGTAAATCCTTAGGAAACTGCATCTATCTGTCTGATTCTGAAGAAGAGGTCAAGAAGAAGATCATGTCCATGTTTACTGATCCGAACCATCTGCGTGTTCAGGATCCGGGACAGGTTGAAGGAAATCCTGTATTTATTTATCTGGATGCATTCTGCCGTGATGAGCATTTTGAAAAATATCTGCCAGATTACAAGAATTTAGATGAATTAAAGGCTCATTATACAAGAGGCGGACTTGGCGATGTTAAGGTGAAGAAGTTCTTAAACAACGTGATCCAGGATGAACTGCGCCCTATCAGGGAGCGCAGAAAAGAGATCGCAAAGGATATCCCGGCTGTATACAAGATCCTGGAAGAAGGAAGCATCAAGGCAGAAAAGAAAGCAGCACAGACTCTTGCAGAAATGAAGCGTGCTATGAAGATCAACTATTTTGAAGATAAAGAGCTGATCGCAGAGCAGGCAGCAAGATTTTCAAGTGAGGCAGATGCGTAAAAAGCAACTGTAAAAAAATCGTCCGGACAGATCAGATCCGGGCGATTTTTTGTTTTACATCATTTACATAACAACTAATTCATATTTTCTGGAACCAAGTCCGATCTTTTCTGCATGGTCTAAGCAGCTTCTCCACTCAGATTCTGGCGTGGAATTGCAGAAATGGTCGTGGTGGTCTACGAAGCCTTTCTTTGCCATGTTCTTTGCCAGCTGGCTTCCAGGCATTGGGGCAGCTTTAAGACAGGCATCTACGCAGGCCTGGTCCAGTGCCAGTGGATCAAAGGAAGCGAACATTCCAATATTTGGAAGGATCGGCACGTCGTTTTCACCGTGGCAGTCACAGTTAGGAGATACATCTACTATCAGGGAAATATGGAAGTTTGGACGTCCATCTACCACGGCCTTGGTATATTCAGCCATACGGCAGTTTAACAGCTCGTTTGCAGTGTCATTGTCAAAGGCAATGGCATCGAAGTTGCAGGCACCCAGGCAGCGGCCGCAGCCTACGCAGTGTTCCTGATCCACATGCATTTTTCTGGCAGCTTCATCAAAGACCAGACCACTGTTGGCACATTCTTTCTGACATTTGCGGCAGCCTTTACATAAATCCTGTTCAATGTGTGGTTTGCCGCTGCTGTGCTGGTCTTTTTTTCCTGCCCTGGATCCACAGCCCATACCGATATTTTTTATGGTTCCGCCGAAGCCGGTCATTTCATGGCCTTTAAAATGGGTCAGGCTGATAAATACATCGGCATCCATAATAGCACGGCCGATCTTGGCTTCTTTTACATATTCCCCGCCTTCTACCGGCACATCTACATCATCTGTACCTTTCAGGCCATCGCCAATAAGGATGGGACATCCTACAGTCAGCGGTGTAAATCCATTTTCCCATGCACATTCCAGATGCTCTAAAGCGTTTTTGCGGCTTCCCGGATACATGGTGTTGCAGTCAGTAAGAAATGGCTTTCCACCCAGTTCTTTTACTACATCTGCAACTGCTTTTGCGTAGTTAGGACGAAGATAACTAATATTTCCCAGTTCTCCAAAATGCATCTTAATGGCAACAAATTTGCCGTCCATATTCAGTTTTTCAATACCAGCTTTTTTGATCAGCTTTTTTAATTTGGTTGGAAGTCCGTCACCAAAGGCAATTGTGTGAAAATCAGTGAAATAAACTTTTGATGGTTCCATATAATACCTCGCTTTTGTGTGAAATTTTTCTATAGTATAATGCAAAAAATGAAGAATGGCAAATACAGAATTAATTTGGTATACTGATGATACCAGGGTCAAAAGGTCATAAATCCGATGCAAGCTTGCTTGCAGGAGGATTCTTGATCTTGGGACCCGCCAAAAACATGAGTAAGAAGCCAAAAACAAAGGGGATGCGGCGGCAGACATTTGTTTTACGGAAAGGACAGCATAAAAATGGGAACATGGAAAACAAGAGGCCTTCGTGGATCTACCTTAGAAGATTTGATCAATCATACAAATGAAAGCTACAGAGAAAAAAAGCTGGCTTTGATCCAGAAAATCCCTACCCCTATTACCCCCATTGAAATAGATAAGAGCAGCCGTCATATTACACTGGCTTATTTTGAACAGAAAAGTACAGTAGACTATATTGGGGCAGTGCAGGGAATCCCGGTGTGTTTTGATGCAAAGGAATGTGCGGTAAAAACATTTCCTCTGCAAAATATCCATCCACACCAGATTAAGTTCATGGAAGAATTTGAACAGCAGGGGGGCATATCTTTTATTATTGTACATTATACAGCCATGGATGAAATGTATTATGTACCCTTTGCAGATGTAAAAAAATTCTGGGACCGCATGGAAGCAGGCGGGCGAAAGAGTTTTACTTATGATGAAATTGACAAAAACTGGAAAATACGTTCCCACAGGGATATGTATGTTCACTATCTGGAGCCTTTATCCATTGATCTAAGCCAGAGGGAAAATAAGCAGGAGTTATGAAGATCCAGAAATACGTAGTTATGAAAAATCCAGAAATACGTTGACAAGAAAAATAATAACCTTTATAATAAGAACCACGTTAATGAATTACCACTCTACCATGATAAAGCAATAAGGGACAAAAGAAGAGCCATTTACACCGGCGGAAGATAAGGGAGATGTGCCATGACAAAGAAAAACAAGCTGATCCATACTCCGGAAGGAGTCAGGGACATTTACAACGGAGAATGCCGCAGAAAGCTGGCAGTCCAGGAGAAGATCCTCCATACATTATATCTGTACGGTTATGAGCATATCCAGACCCCAAGTTTTGAATATGCGGATATTTTTAATGAAGACCGTGGAAGTGTAGGCGCCCAGGAAATGTTCAAATTTTTCGACCGGGACAATAACATGCTGGTACTCAGGCCGGATATGACCCCGGCAGTGGCCAGATGCGTGGCAAAATATTTTATGGATGATGACATGCCTCTGCGCCTGTGTTACTTAGAGCGCACTTTTAAGAACAACACCAGTTATCAAGGTTACTTAAAAGAAAGGGCTGAGTCTGGTGCAGAGCTGATCGGTGATGACTCACCAGATGCTGATGCAGAGATGATCGCTATGGTCATTGACTGCTTAAAGACGGCAGGTTTAAAAGAATTCCAGGTAGAATTAGGAGAGGTTGCATTTTACAGAAGCCTGTTGCTGCAGTCCGGACTGGATGAAGATGCACAGGCACGGTTAAATGACCTGATCGAGAATAAAAACCGTTTTGGTGTGGAAGAGTTCTTAAAGAACCAGAATATGGAAGAAAGCTTAAAAGAAGCCTTTTTAAAGCTTCCGGAGCTGTTTGGCGGTATCAGCCAGATTAAAAAGGCAAAAACATTAACTCACAATCCACAGGCGTTAGCAGCTATTGAGAGGCTGGAACGGGTACATACTTTGCTGGAAGAGTACCACATGGCAGATTATGTATCCTATGACCTAGGAATGTTAAGCCGTTACCAGTATTATACAGGCATCATTTTTAAGGCGTATACTTACGGGACAGGCGATTATATTGTTACAGGCGGCCGTTACAATAAGCTGTTAGTACAGTTTGGAAAAGATACCCCGGCAGTTGGTTTTGCCATTGTGGTAGACCAGCTTATGGCAGCTTTATCCAGACAGCAGATCCATATTCCGGTGCAGTTAGTGAATACAGTGATCCTTTATGAGCCATCAGCCAGACAAAGTGCTGTGCGTTTAAGCCGATTCTTCCGTTCCGAAGGCACTCCGGTGCAGGCCATGGTCATGGAGGAAGGAAAGAGCCTGGAAGACTACAAGGAAATGGCAAAGAAAAGAGGTCTTCGTACTATCCTCTGCCTGAAGGATGCAGGGAATACAGTAACTGCCTTTGATATGCTCATAGGAAATGTAGATGAAACTCCTGTATCTGCATACGGAGTCAGGGGGATCTTATAGGATACCCGGAAAACATATGGATATAAAGGAGGAGATTATGAGATATCTTACCATAGCATTAGCCAAGGGCCGTCTGGCTTTAAAGGCAATGGATATGTTTGAGCAGATCGGCATTTCCTGTGAGGAGATGAAGGACAAAAACTCCAGAAAGCTGATCTTTGTAAATGAAGACCTGGGCATCCGTTTCTTTTTAGCCAAGGCAAATGACGTTCCTACTTATGTAGAGTACGGTGCTGCAGACATTGGCATTGTAGGCCGTGATACCATTTTGGAGGAAGGAAGAAGACTTTATGAGGTACTGGACCTGGCGATGGGAAAATGCAGGATGTGTGTCTGCGGGCCTGAGTCAGCCAGGGAACGTTTAAAGCATCACGAGCTGATCCGCGTAGCTACCAAATATCCCCATATTGCAAAAGATTATTTCTATAATCAGAAATACCAGACTGTAGAGATCATTAAGTTAAACGGTTCTATTGAGCTGGCACCTATTGTAGGGCTTTCCGAGGTGATCGTGGATATCGTGGAGACAGGTTCTACCCTGAGGGAAAATGGATTAGTAGTTTTAGAAGAGGTCTGTGACCTTTCAGCACGTATGGTAGTCAACCAGGTAAGCATGAAGACAGAAAATGAGCGGATCACAAAGATCATCAAAGATTTTCAGGGACTTTTAAAAGAAAAAGAGAGGGCGGACAAATGAGGATCGTAAAGTTAGACGAAGCATCTATGAAAAATATTCTGGCAGATATGTTAAAAAGAGACCCAAATAACTATGATGCCTATACAGAAACCGTGCAGGAGATCGTAGATAAGGTAAAAGCAGAAGGTGATAGGGCGGTTTTTGATTATACCAGAAAATTTGATAAAGCACAGATCAATGCAGAAAATATCCGGGTAACAGAAGCTGAGATTAAAGAAGCTATGGAAGAAGTTGATCCCCACCTGCTGGAAGTAATGAAAAAATCCATGGAAAACATCCGCCGTTACCATGAAAAACAGAGAAGGAACAGCTGGTTTGATTCCCAGCCTGACGGTACGATCTTAGGACAGAAGATCACTGCTTTAGAGAGTGCAGGTGTATATGTACCAGGCGGAAAAGCAGCGTACCCTTCTTCTGTACTTATGAACATTATCCCGGCAGAGGTAGCAGGTGTTAAGCGTATTGTAATGGTCACACCTCCTGGTCAGGATGGAAAGGTAAATCCTGTTACTTTAACAGCAGCGCATCTGGCTGGCGCTACGGAAGTTTATAAAGTAGGCGGTGCCCAGGCCATCGCAGCCCTTGCTTTTGGCACTGAGTCTATTCCAAGAGTCAGCAAGATCGTAGGACCTGGAAATATCTTTGTTGCGCTTGCAAAAAAGGCTGTATACGGCCATGTAAGCATTGACAGTATCGCAGGACCAAGTGAGATCTTAGTAGTAGCAGATGAAACAGCAAATCCAAGATATGTGGCAGCTGACCTGTTAAGCCAGGCAGAGCATGATGAGTTAGCCAGTGCTATTTTAGTTACCACCAGCATGGAGCTGGCTGAGAAAGTTTCTAAAGAAGTGGATGGCTTTTTACAGGTATTATCCAGAAGTGGGATCATAAAGAAATCTCTGGATAACTACGGCTATATCCTGGTAGTGGATACCATGGATGAAGCAGTTGAAACAGCCAATAACATTGCTCCGGAACATCTGGAGCTGGTAACGGCGAATCCTTTTGAAGTAATGACAAAGATCCGCAACGCAGGAGCTATTTTTATCGGTGAATACAGCTCTGAGCCGCTGGGAGACTATTTTGCAGGACCAAACCATATCCTTCCTACTAACGGGACAGCGAAATTCTTCTCACCTTTAGGTGTAGACGACTTTATTAAGAAATCCAGCATTATCTATTATTCCAGAGAAGCCCTGAAAAAGGCTCACAGGGATATTGAGGACTTTGCAGAGGCAGAACATCTGACTGCACATGCAAATTCTGTAAGGGTAAGATTTGAATGATATGTTCTCTCGGAATCTCAGCCACAAAGGCAGGTGCATGAGAGACTCCGAGAGGACATTAATAATTGCGAGAGTGCAAAGCACGCAGCAATTCAATATCAGAGGAGTTAAAAGGTCCGGATAAAGGAGAGTACAGGAATATGGAACGCATTGCGCAGATCACACGAAATACCAATGAAACACAGATAAAAATGACCTTAAACCTGGACGGCAGCGGAAAAGCCAATATCCATACAGGCATCGGTTTTTTTGACCATATGTTAAACAGTTTTTCTCGTCATGGTTTTTTTGATCTGGATCTTCAGGTAAATGGGGATCTGGAGGTAGATACCCATCATACCATTGAGGATACGGGAATCGTTCTGGGACAGGCGATCCGCCAGGCAGTAGGTGATAAAAAAGGCATCTGCCGTTATGGCTCCCAGATTCTTCCTATGGACGAGGCATTAGTTATCTGTGCCCTGGATCTTTGCGGAAGACCTTATCTGGTCTATGATTTAAATCTTGACCGGGAAAAAGTTGGTGATCTGGAGACAGAAATGGTGCGGGAATTTTTCTACGCAGTATCATATGGCGGAGAAATGAACCTTCATCTGCGACAGATGTCCGGAAGCAACAATCACCATATCATTGAAGGGGCTTTTAAGGCATTTGCAAAGGCACTGGATGAGGCAACCGGTTATGATCCCCGTCTGACAGATGTATTATCTACAAAGGGAAGCCTGTAGAAAAAATCTTCACAAAATCAAGTACAAAAAGATTCCGAGAGTACATAAAAGAGAAAAAGGAGACAAATTATGCAGCTGTATCCGGCAATTGATATGAAAAATGGAAGATGTGTCCGCCTGTGCCAGGGGAAATTTAAAAATATTACCGTATATTCTGAGCATCCAGAGGAGATTGCAGCTCTCTGGCAGGAAAAAAAAGCCACTTTTTTACATCTGGTAGATTTAGATGGTGCACTGGCAGGACGTTCTGTGAATGAAGAGACCATTAAAAAGATAGTTTCTTCTGTGAATATCCCTGTGGAGATCGGCGGCGGGATCCGTTCTGAAGAAGCTGTTAAAAATATGCTTTCTTTAGGGGTAAAGCGTGTGATCATAGGAACAAAGGCAGTAGAAGAGCCGGAGTTTTTAAAAGATATGGTGGAGAAATTCGGAGCAGATGCTATTGCAGCAGGCATTGACGCTAAAGATGGCATGGTTGCGATCCAGGGATGGGAACAGGTAAGTACAGTTACAGCTACAGAACTTTGCCTGAAAATGAAAGAATACGGTGTAAAGCACATTATTTATACAGATATTTCCAGAGATGGTATGCTTTCAGGTCCAAATATCCCGGCAACAAAGAAACTGACTCTGGAAACAGGACTTGACATTATTGCTTCTGGAGGCGTATCCTGTATGGAAGATCTGCAGTCTCTTTATGATGCAGGGATCTCAGGAGCGATCATCGGAAAAGCTCTTTATGAAAACCGGGTGGACTTAGAAGAAGCAGTCTGCCGTTTTGAAAAATGAACGGACAAGGAGTAAATGAAAATGGATAATAAAAAACTGATCGCAGGTTTTGGCTATCAGGAAGGACGCATTAGCAGCTGGGATGGAAAGAGGACTTATACACAGGCTGTGCCACAGATGGCAAAGCACTGCTGTGATAATGGGGTTGACGAGATACTGGTCTATGACCGGTCTGTAACAGATGAGGATCATGAGGCTGCCATTGCAGTGATCAAAGAGGTGTGCAGGGAAGCAGATGCCCCGGTTATTGCAGGCGGCAGAGTAAAGCGCATGGAAGATGTAAAGAAATATCTTTATGCAGGAGCCAGTGCTGTATTTTTAGACATGAGCAAAGAAGAAAACACAGATATGATCAAAGAGGCTTCGGGCCGCTTTGGAAAAGAGAAAATTTACGCTTATCTGCCAACAGACGAATATATTGACAGTGTAAAGGACTATGAGGCAGCAGGCGCATCTGTTATGCTTCTTAATACAGCAGGCAGTGTGCCCTCTTTACTGGAAATGGCTTCTATCAGCGACAGTGAGGCATCATTTTTATTCTTCTTACAGGCAAAGGACGATGCCAAAGATACAGCAGAAAGTCTGAAAAATGCCTTTGGCTGTGGAAATATCTGCGGTGCAGTTCTTACCTTTACAGAAGATAACATGGATTCTTCCATGACCATAAAGCAGTCTTTAAAGACAGCGGGGATCTCTGTGGATACCTTTGAATCTTCTGTAGACTGGAAGGATTTTAAGTTAAACAGTGACGGACTGATTCCGGTGATCGTTCAGGATTATAAGAGCAACGAAGTGTTAATGTTAGCCTATATGAATGAGGATGCATTTAACAATACACTGGCTACCGGCCGTATGACTTATTTCAGCCGCAGCCGTCAGGCACAGTGGGTAAAGGGAGAGACCAGCGGACATTTCCAGTATGTAAAATCCTTAAAGATTGATTGTGACAATGATACCCTGCTTGCAACTGTAAAACAGATCGGGGCAGCCTGCCACACTGGAAATCGTTCCTGCTTCTACACCACGCTGGCAGAAAAGGAATATAAAGAGACCAATCCATTAAAGGTATTTGAAGATGTTTTCAATGTGATCTTAGACCGCAAGAAGCATCCAAAGGAAGGCTCTTATACAAACTATCTTTTTGACAAAGGAATTGATAAGATCTTAAAGAAGGTAGGAGAAGAAGCTACAGAGATCGTTATTGCAGCCAAGAATCCGGATCCGGAAGAAGTAAAATATGAGATTTCTGATTTTCTGTACCATATGATGGTATTAATGGCAGAAAAGGGTGTTACCTGGGAAGAGATCACAGAAGAACTGGTAAACCGGTAAAACCGGAATAAATGTAAATATGAAGGATCTGTATTTGGGGCAGCTGGATCGAAAGACTGGCTGTCCTTTTTGCATAATGAATAGATTCGTGGTAAAATTATGATATAAATATGTTTGTGGAGGACAATAAAATGAAAAGAACAGATCATTCTGTTACGGAACGCTTTTTACGCTATATTTCCTATGATACCCAGTCAAAAGAAGAGGAAGAACAGGTTCCAAGTACAAAGAAGCAGTTAGAATTTAGTATACTTCTTGCTGCAGAATTAAAGGAAATGGGTATATCCAATGTGCGTATGGACGGACATGGATATATTTACGGTGAGATCCCGGCAAATACAGAAGAGACAGTTATGTCATTAGGCTTTATCGCCCATATGGACACGTCACCGGCCCTTTCAGGCAAAGATGTAAAGCCTCAGTTAGTAGAAAACTATGATGGTTGTGATATCTGCTTAAACAAAGAAAAGGATATCTGGCTCCTTACTTCTGATTTTCCGGAAATAAAAAAGTATAAGGGAAAAACACTGATCACTACAGATGGAACTACACTCTTAGGAGCAGATGATAAAGCAGGTATAGCAGAAATCATGACTATGGCAGCTTGGTTTTTAAGCCATCCGGAAGAAAAGCATGGAAAGATATGCATTGCTTTTACGCCGGACGAAGAGGTGGGAAGAGGTGCTGATTTCTTCAATGTAGAAGATTTTGGGGCAGAGGCGGCTTATACAGTAGACGGAGGAGCTTTAGGCGAACTGGAATATGAAAATTTTAATGCGGCTTCTGGTCATGTGGTGATACAGGGAAAGAGTATCCACCCGGGAAGCGCCAAGGGAAAAATGAAAAATGCATTGCTGGTAGCTATGGAATTTCAGGCTTTGCTTCCGGCATTTGAAAATCCTATGTATACAGAAGGCTACGAAGGCTTTTATCATCTAGACCGTATGGAAGGCGATGTAGAATGCACCCAGATGGCTTATATCATCCGGGATCACGACCGGGAGAAATTCCAACAGAAAAAGGTATTTTTCGAAAAAGCAGCTGAGTTTTTAAATGTAAAATACGGAGCAGGTACAGTAACTGTTGCAGTAAAAGATTCTTACTATAATATGAAAGAGAAGATAGAACCCCATATGGAATTGATCCATATTGCAGAGAAAGCCATGAAGAAAAACGGCGTTGAACCGGTGATCTCTCCAGTACGCGGGGGAACAGACGGCGCCAGATTATCCTATATGGGACTGCCCTGCCCCAACCTTTGCACAGGGGGACATAATTACCATGGAAAGTATGAATATGTATGTGTGGAGTCTATGGAACAGACTGTCCAGATCCTTACAGAAATTGTAAAAAGCTTTGCAACAGGAAAAAATGTGGATTAATGAACAAAAATTTCAGATTTATATATAAAGATTCATTTTGATCATTAGAAATTAATATTTTGTATATACAAAATATTAAAAAAGTGCTAAAATGCAAATATAAAAATATTCTGATTTCTGGCGGTCGGGGAAAAGGAGGCAGGGGACTTCTTAAAAAGCCGGAAAGAAGAACTGATCTTTGGTGATTACCAAAGATTAATGATCAGAGATCAATATATGAGAAGGAGGATCTTATATGAGTCTGGAAAAATTGTTTCACCTGAAGGAAAACCACACAGACGTCAAAACAGAGGTGTTAGCGGGAATTACCACCTTTATGACCATGGCCTATATCCTGGCTGTTAATCCGGGTATCTTAGGCGCTACAGGTATGGACAGCGGTGCTGTTTTTACAGCGACTGCAGTTTCAGCATTGTTTGCTACCTTATGTATGACATTTATGGCAAACTATCCATTTGTACTGGCACCTGGTATGGGCTTAAATGCGTATTTTGCTTATACCGTAGTTTTACAGATGGGTTATTCATGGGAAATGGCTTTAACGGCTGTATTTGCAGAAGGTATCATTTTCATTCTTCTTTCACTGACCAATGTACGTGAGAAAATCTTCAATGCTATCCCAATGACACTGAAACATTCTGTATCTGCCGGTATTGGTCTTTTTATCGCTTTTATCGGTTTGCAGAACGCAAAGATCGTAGTAGACGGAGCTACATTGGTAGGTCTTTATTCCTTTAAGGCAGCTGTTCAGAATGGTACATTTTCTACAGAAGGGATCACAGTCCTGTTAGCGCTGATCGGTATTTTGATCACAGCTGTTTTACTGGTAAAACAGGTAAAGGGAGGTATCCTTTGGGGTATCCTTGCTACATGGATTTTAGGCATCATCTGCCAGTTAGCAGGTATCTACCAGGTAAACCCGGAGGCAGGAGCTTACAGCCTTCTCCCGGATTTTTCCAATGGTATTGCGATTCCAAGCATGGCCCCAACTTTTTTGAAGATGGATTTCAGCCGTCTGTTCTCACTGGATTTCTTTGTAGTTGTATTTGCATTCCTGTTTGTAGACCTGTTTGACACCTTAGGAACACTGATCGGTGTTGCTTCCAAGGCAGATATGCTGGACAAAGACGGCAAGCTTCCAAAAATCCGCGGCGCTCTTATGTCTGATGCTATTGGTACTACTGTAGGTGCTATGTTTGGTACATCTACTGTAACTACGTTCGTAGAAAGTGCTTCCGGCGTAGCAGAAGGCGGAAGAACCGGACTGACCGCTGCAGTTGCAGCTATCCTTTTTGGACTGTCCCTGTTCTTATCACCGATCTTTCTTGCGATCCCGTCCTTTGCAACAGCACCGGCGCTGATCGTTGTAGGATTTTTAATGATCTCATCTATTCTTAAAATTGATTTTAATGATTATACGGAATCCATTCCTGCATACATCGGTATCATTGCAATGCCTTTTATGTACAGTATTTCTGAAGGTATTTCTTTAGGAATCATTTCCTATGTAGTGATCAATCTGGTATGTGGTAAGGCAAAAGAAAAGAAGATCAGTCCACTGCTTTATATTCTGGCAGTACTTTTTGTACTGAAGTATATTATGCTGTAAGTGCTTAAAAGCATATAGCAGTTTTAGCAAAAAAGGAGTCGCCCCCTGGCGGCCCCTTTTTGTTTCTTGTTTTCATGAATTAACTTATTTCTTATAAAAACAGTTATCACCCACAATTTTATAGGATGAATAATTTTCAGGGGAGATCCTTCTGACAGAATTAAAATAAAGATAATCCCCGATGTTGTTGGAACCGCTAAGAGCAGCTTTGGCAGCCTTAAGAGCAGTCTTAGATGGCCCCTGGGAAAGAAAGCTGTCTAACAGACCGGAATGTGCGCCGGGAAACTGCCCATCTGCATAGATGACACTGGAAATACTCTGTCCCCATTGCTTTGACTGGACACGATTGATAATACAGCTTGCAACGGCCAGCTGCTCATCGTAGGAACCATCTCCTGTTTCCATTGCTGTGCAGGCAGCAAGGAGATAGATCTCGTCATCTGTTGCGGCAATGATATAAGCAGGTTTTTCCTGAGGTTTATCAACGGAATGAAGAGCAGCCGCCTCTTCTTTTGCATCAACGGCTTTACCTGGAACCGGGGAGATCTTCGCATATTCTGCACAAATATATCCATATGTATCAGCCGGAAGCTGGATCTTGATCCAGCCTTCTGAGGTACTTGAGACTGGAAAGGCTTCTCCCTGGGCGGCCTGCTTTATGATCGAAGCATCCGTTGAAGGATCTTCACGTATATTTAATGTAACGGCAGTGACGCTGGCTGATAAAAGTCCCAGCTCCTGGGCAAGAGGTTTTATATCTGTACCATACAACAGATAGTCATCTTTAAGCCAGCCTTCCAGTTTGCCAGAGCGGATACGCGTCCAGCCGTTTTTGCGCTCTAGGACAGTTCCGCCGCAGCCGCGGTAACATTTTCCGATGATATCAGCATCTGTAGAAGGCCCGGTCCTCATGTTCAGCGGTTCGTTTTTTACATTTGCAACTGCAAGACCGTCATAGGGAGAAGCAGCAAAGGCCGGAACAACTAAAGAGGCAGAAAGAAGCAAAGCAGATAGAAAAAGGGTTATTTTTTTCATAAGCAGCAGCATCCTCCGAAATATTACAGAATTGTTACATATAATCATACCAAAAATGATAAAACCTGTCAAATAAAAGAGATGTTAAAGCCAGCCGTCGCTGATCACACTTGAAAAAATATGTACAGCATTGGGCGTAACATTATCGCAGTTTTTTCAGGAAGGTAATTCAGAGAATCTGACAGAAGAGCAGAAAGAAGTTTTAAAGATATGGAACGATCTGAGTACAAATGAGCAGGAAACAGTGATGTAAATGCTGCGTGGTCTTCGGAAGTAGAAGAACAGTTCGAGCATATGTATCGGCTGTTCTTTTTTTATTTTTTGGCGTTAAAACGGTAATATTTTTCTTGTGTATAGTAGAGCATTAAAGTATAATAAAATCAGTTTTTTGCATAAGTTTAAAAGCTATAATAAGGAAATCGGCAAACCAGATGAAAATCTGGGACGCAAAGCTACAGGGCCTGTAAAATGGCAGCCAGTTGCATGAAATGAG
>UQJF01000039.1 GCA_900541315.1 uncultured Clostridium sp.
ACGAGATGTAGCTCCGTCTCGTGGGCTCGGAGATGTGTATAAGAGACAGCTTAAAATCCCCCTGGTATATAACTCTTCCTTCCTCTGTTTTTACATCAGCAGCAATGACTTTATCTGTATTTGTATTATAGATCCTGACTGTAGTCATACCTTCCTTTACAGTTACCAGACCCTTTTCAATGGCAAAAGGACCTACTCCTGAGGAAATATTTCCGCAATTTCCCTTATAGCTCACCACAGGTTTATCAACAGACACCTGGGCAAAAGTATAATCTACATCTGCATATGACCGTTCTGATCTTTTTATGATCGCTACTTTACTGGTAACAGATTGTGAACCGCCTAATCCATCAATCTGTTTCTGATCCGGACTTCCCATTAAACGCAGTAATATCTTATCCCATTCACTATGGTCTTTTGGAAGATCTTCTTCCAGAATATATACACCTTTACTTGTTCCGCCTCTCATAATCGTTACGGGAAGCTTTAAAATATGATTTTCCTTCTCCTGCATCATTCAATCTCCTTATACCCAGTAATATTAAACAGCTGGCCTTACTGCTATTTCTGGTACCGTACCTTTTGATGATTTCAGCATATCACACCGCGGCCAGGAATTGAAATTCATTATTTTCATTAAAATTATTCATTTTATCAATAGTTTTTGGTATGATAAGAAAGTAAGAAAACCCAGACAACACAGAAAGGAACAGACAACATATGGATTTTAAAGATCTGTCCTATGTAATAGCCATTGCAAAAACACAAAATATTACAAAAGCCGCTGATATGCTTTATGTGACTCAGCCGACTCTTACCAAATTCCTTCAAAATCTTGAACGGGAGATGGGGCAGAAATTATTTAAAAAATTAGGGAACCGCTTTGTTTTAACATATGCCGGAGAGCGTTATGTGGCAAAAGCAACCGAAATATTGAATTTAAAGAAAGAATTAGACCAGGAAATGGGAGATATTATACGACAGAATGCCGGTCTTTTAAAAATCGCTTTTCCAACTATGCGTGGAACCTATATGCTTCCCTGTACACTTCCTATTTTCCGTAGTCTGTATCCCAATGTACGCCTGGAGATCCGGGAAGCACACTCCAGTCTTTTAGAAGGAATGCTTTTAAACGGAGACGCTGACCTTGCATTTTTTAACCTGCCAGTAAAAAGCCCGGATATTGACTATCAGATCATCAGCCATGAAGAAGTTGTTCTCGTTCTTGGCAATGACCACCCTTTAAAAAATAAAGGTATAAAAAAAGAAGGCTGCAAATACCCCTGGCTTGATCTGGATCTTTTAGAAAATGAATCTTTTATCCTGCAGCCGCCCGATCAAAGAACCCGGCAGACAGTGGATCAATTATTTAAATCCTGTCATATCTATCCGAAAATATGCCTTCAGACCAGCAATATTCCCGCTGCTGCGGAGCTTGCCTCCCAGGGATACGGAGCCTGCTTTGTAACAGAAACCCATTTAAAACATATTCCTTTCAAGAAAAAACCTGTTCTTTTTTCTGTAGGCACCCCAAATACAACTGTAGATTTTGTTGCAGCCTTCAGGAAAGGAAGTTATCTGTCTTATCATGCACAGGAATATATCAAAATTGTCCGGGATTTTACATAAAAAATCTTCACCGGCTCATTTTTTATTCAACTGGCACCATAAATGATCTTTCATGTAAGCAAAAAATCCCCCTGTGTTCGCAGGGGGAAATTCTAAAAGGGCAACACACCGCTTCTGTTTACAGATGTGCAATAATAGCCTTCTCATATTCAATGGTTGTAGCAGTTCCGCCGATATCTGGTGTAAGAACGCTTCCGTCCTCCAGCACCAGGTCTACTGCCTTGCGGATCTTGGCAGCAACGTCTTTCTTTCCGATATGCTCTAACAGCATACATGCAGACCATAAGAACGCAGTTGGGTTTGCAATTCCCTGTCCTGCAATATCAGGGGCACTGCCGTGAACTGCCTCGAACATGGCGAAATCTTTACCCAGGTTGCTGGATGGAAGAAGTCCCAGACCTCCGATGAGGCCGCTGACCAGATCAGATAAAACATCGCCATACAGGTTTTCTGTTACGATAATATCAAATTTTTCAGGATGCATAACCAGCTGCATAGCCACATTGTCTACGATCTTATCATCTGCTTCAATATCCGGATATTCCTTGCTGATATCATAGAAGATATCGCGGAACATTCCGTCTGCCATTTTCATGATATTTGCCTTATGAACGCAGGTCACTTTCTTACGTTTATGGCTTACTGCATAGTCGAAAGCAGCGCGGATGATACGCTCACAGCATTTTCTGGTAATGATCTTAATAGAATGAACCGTATCCTTATCGATCATCTCTTCTACGCCTGCATACAGATCCTCTGTATTTTCGCGGAAGATAACAATATCTACATTTTCAAATGCAGTCTTTACAGCAGAGTTTGTCTTTGCTGGACGGATATTTGCGTAAAGATCATACTTCTTTCTTAAAGTAACATTTAAAGAACGGAAGCCCTTTCCTAAAGGAGTTGTAATAGGGGACTTTAATAAAATGTGGGTCTTTTCCATAGAAGCATAGCCCTCTTTCGGGATCAGTTCACCATGCGCTTCGTATTCTGCAGCACCTACATTAAATACCTCATAGTTTAAATCTGCCCCAGCTGCGTCTAAGATCCTTAAAACGCAATCTGTGATCTCCGGTCCGATTCCATCACCTTTAAATACTGTAATTGTATCTGTCATCTCTATCTTTCCTCCATTACTGTGTATTCTTTATTATCTCCTACATACTTAGTTGCAGGACGCATGATTCTTCCATCATAAAGCTTATTTTCAATATTGTGGGCAACCCAGCCAACCAGACGGCTGCACACGAACAATGGTGTATAAAGGTCTCTTGGGATGCCTAACATTTCATAAGCAAAACCGCTGTAATAATCTACATTAGTAGGAAGGGCAACTCCTTTGCGCTCTTTCATAGTCTCTAAAGCAATACGTTCAAACCTCTGACGGAAATCAAATTCCGTCATCATTTTCTTTTCCTTTGCTACCTCTAAGCATCGTGCTCTTAACATTTCTGCACGAGGATCGGAAATGGTATAAACTGCATGGCCAAATCCATACACAAGACCGGAACGGTCATATAACTCACCATCCATCAGCTTGTTTACTGCAGCCTTTATCTTCTTGTCATCTGCTGCATATCCGCCAGTCTCTTCTAATACTGCATCCATCATTTCAGCAACCTTAATGTTTGCACCGCCGTGCCTTGGTCCCTTCATGGAACCAATGCTTCCGGAAACTGTAGAATAAATATCAGTACCTGTAGAAGCGATCACTACATTAGTAAATGTAGAGTTGTTGCCGCCGCCATGATCTGCATGAAGGATGAGGATTGTATCTAACAGTCTTGCCTCTTTATCGGAAAACTTCTGGTCCTTTCTTAAAAGGCTTAAGAAATTTTCTGCAATGGAATAATTCGGGTTTGCATAATGAATAAACAGGCTGTCCCTGTTGTAATAATGTACCTTGCTCTGATATGCATAGCAGGCAATAGATGGAAGCTTTGCCATTAAGTTAATACCCTTTACCAGAGTTTCATACACATCAATGTTGTCCGGGTCATCATCGTAATTATATAAAGTAAGAACTGCATCCTGAAGCTTGTTCATCAGGTTTTTACCCGGCATACGCAGCAGGTTCATTTCCACGAACTCATCCGGGATTTCATAACAGTCAGTCAGGATATTCCGGAAATGCTCCAGTTCTGCTTTCTTTGGCAGGTAGCCAAAGAGCAGAAGGAAACAAATTTCCTCATAACCAAAATGACTGTCTTGTTTGCCCTTTACCAGGTCTTCCACATCATAACCTCTATAATACAGCTTTCCTGGAATAGCCTTGATTCCACCTTCCGGGGTCTCCTCATAACCTACAACATCTGCCACCCGGGTAAGTCCTACTCTTACGCCAGTGCCGTCTTCATTTCGAAGACCTTTTTTTACATTATATTCTTTATACCACTTATTAGGGATATCTGTATAATTCTGGGATTTTCCATAAAATTGTGCAAGATAACTGTCTTTCATAATCTGCTCTCCTCTCCGGCATATTCTTCGTGCTGCTAATCTTCGCCGTCAGCTTAATGTCTGTTTCTGTTGTAATTGATCAGGCATCCCGCCTTAACAATGGCTCTTTCTTCCGGTGTCATATCTGTAATATAAAGATCTAATTCTTTGATCTGGGTCTTTACATCTTTTCCGTTTCCAAGAACATAGGCCTTAATAGAATTTAAATCACCGTCCAGTGCTTTTCTCACGCCTGGAACGTAGATATAATCGCCTACTTCAAAATCAGGTTCTGCTTCCATCTGGAATGGCAGCATGCCCCAGTTCATTACATTGGAACGATATCTCTTGGTTGCATATTCTTTACAGATATTTGCAAGTCCGCCGATCACTCTCTGGCAGCTGGCTGCCTGCTCTCTTGCAGAGCCGTCACCAGGCTTTACTGCATATACCATGCTTCCTACTTCCGTATCTTTTACAGAAATATTATCATTTCCTGCAATCGTTCTGATAGCTGCAAATACATTTGCAAGATCCGGTTCTAGTGCCAGTTCTTTTTCTTCGCCATCAGCAACTCTTGCTTTTTCTAACTTATCTACTTCTTTCGTCCGCCCTACATACTCTGGATCTCTTCTGGATAAAGTAAATTCTGCCAGTCCCAGTGGATTGGAACGGTAGGAAGATGTTTCACCAGACGGGATCAGTTCATCCGTAGTAGTTACCGGATCCATGATCTTGGAGCATACCTTTAAGAGGATATTATCTGTTAACGGGCTCATTTCCGGCCAGTCTTTAATATTTGGACCATATACAAGGGATTTCTCCTCTTCTGCTTTTCCAAATCCCTGGTATACACGGTTCTTATAAGACTTATCATCAAAGTTATATTCCGGAATATCATTCCAGCAGTCTAACTCCCATGCAGAAGTAAGCTTTCCGCCATTTGCCGCTGTTGCTGCAATAGAACGTGCATCCATTAATGCTACGGCTGCCATCTGTCCGTTTCCTGGCTTGCTTCCTTCACGGTTAGGGAAGTTTCTGGTGGTATGACGGATACTTAAACCGTTGTTGCAAGGTGTATCTCCTGCACCAAAGCAAGGTCCGCAGAAAGCAGTACGGATGATCGCACCTGCATCCATAAGATCCGAAATAGCTCCCTTCTTAACCAGGTCTGAGAATACAGGCTGGGAAGAAGGATAAACAGCCAGTGAAAATTCATCACAGCCACAGTTTTTTCCGCGAAGTGCATGTGCTGCTTCCATCACATTGGTGTAAGTTCCGCCTGCACAGCCTGCGATGATTCCCTGCTGTACCATCAGGTCATTTCCAGCTATTTTATCAAGGAGTGTAAAATGCGCTTTTCCTCCGGATACTCTTTCAGCATCCTTTTCTACCATATGAAGGATATCCTTCATATTTGCCTTTAATTCATCAATTTCAAAGGCATTGCTTGGATGGAACGGAAGAGCGATCATTGGTTTTACTGTGCTTAAATCTACATAGACACAGCCATCATAGTAAGCTACATCTGCAGGATCCAGTTTCTTGTAATCTTCTTCTCTGTGATGCTCTGCCAGGTATTTTCTGGTATCCTCATCTGTTCTCCAGATAGATGTTAAACAGGTAGTCTCCGTTGTCATTACATCTACGCCGTTTCTGTAATCAGTAGTCATAGAAGCAACACCAGGACCAACAAATTCCATTACCTTATTCTTTACATAGCCATTTTTAAATACCGCGCGAATGATCGCCAGGGCAATATCCTGAGGGCCGGTACCAGGTTTCGGACATCCGTCTAAGTAAACTGCAATAACTCCCGGATAAGCTACATCATATGTATCACGAAGCAGCTGTTTTACCAGTTCTCCGCCGCCTTCACCAATAGCCATGGTTCCTAATGCACCGTATCTGGTGTGGCTGTCAGATCCAAGTATCATCTTTCCGCAGCCTGCCATCATTTCTCTCATATACTGATGGATCACTGCGATATGTGGCGGAACGTAGATGCCGCCGTATTTCTTTGCAGCGGAAAGACCAAACATGTGATCATCTTCATTGATAGTTCCGCCTACTGCACAAAGTGTATTGTGGCAGTTAGTCAGGACATAGGGGATCGGGAACTTTTCCATACCGGATGCCTTAGCAGTCTGGACAATCCCTACAAATGTAATATCATGGGATGTCATGCTGTCAAAACGGAGCTTTAAATGTTCCATGTTATCAGCTGTATTGTGGGCACTTAAAATAGAATAAGCAATCGTTCCCTTTTTAGCGGCTTCTTTATCTGCTTTCTTTCCTGTAAGGGATTCTACCTTTGCGCTTTCCTGCTCTGGGATGATTTCTTTTCCATTTACAAGATAAATCCCACCATCATATAATGATACCATTTTTTACCTCCTGATTTCCGCTCACAAAGGGGCTTTGTCATTCTCATCTGCCTTCTTTATGGCTCATTTCGTCGTTGGTTCTTACTATAAACCAATTATTTTGATTTGTCCAGTCTATATATTGTAATCGTAACAGCTTTTTGATTGTGGCGCGAGGTATAAGAAGGGGATTTTTGCTGTTGTATTGTATCGCTTTAATGTGTGATAATTAAAAAAATCCCACTTTCTGGTTTCCAAAGGTTCACCCTTCAGAAATTCCAGAAAGCGGGATTTCCCATATATTATCTGCTTTTTTCTTTAAACATATCTTTCTTGAATTAGTTACAGTTCAGCCATCATATACTGATTTTGATGAACTGTAACTTTAATTATTCTTCCTTCGCAGCAGCCCTTGCTTCTACTTCGCGCTTCTGTACATCTCCAGGAGCCTGCTCGTAGCGACTGAATTCATAGGAAAAGTCTCCTAAACCACCAGTCATGGAACGAAGATCGGTGTTGTAGCCGAACAGCTCAGACATTGGAACGTCTGCTTCGATGACCTGTTTACCATGATGATCGGATTCCATACCTAATACGCGTCCTCTTCTGCGGTTTAAGTCACCCATAATATCGCCGGTAAAGCGGTCAGGAGCAACAACCTTTAAGGAAGCGATCGGCTCTAAGAGCACTGGATTTGCATCCATGAAGCCCTGCTTAAATGCCAGGATGGTAGCCATCTTAAATGCCATTTCTGAAGAGTCTACCGGATGGTAGGAACCATCTAACAGAGTAGCTTTTAAGCCAACAACCGGATATCCAGCCAGCGGGCCCTTAAGAACGCATTCCTGCAATCCCTTTTCAACTGCCGGGAAGTAGTTCTTCGGTACGGAGCCGCCGAACACCTTCTCTTCAAAGATGTATGGTGTCTCTAAATCGCCTGATGGCTCAAATTCCATGATAACATCACCGTACTGGCCATGTCCACCGGACTGTTTCTTATGTTTGCCCTGTACTTTAACTTTCTTTCTTAAGGTCTCACGGAAAGCAAATTTAGGCTTTGACAGAACTACATCTACTTTGTAGCGGGTCTGCAGCTTGCTGATCACAACATCTAACTGCTGATCGCCAATACCATAAATCAGAGACTGGCGGTTTTCAGGATCATTTTTAACCTGTAAGGTCAGATCTTCTTCCATCATACGTGCTAATGCGGTGGAAACCTTGTCATCTTCACCCTTATTGGCTGCCTTGTAAGCCATGTATGTATATGGTGTGGAGATCTGTGGTTTGTGGTAAACGATCGGTGCTGTACGGACTGCCATGGTATCCCCGGTTCCTGTTACAGTAAGTTTTGCAACTGCGCCGATATCACCAGCTTTTAACTCCGGAACTTCAATGACTTCCTTACCGCGCATTATATAAACTTTACCGATCTTCTCTTCTGCATCTTTGTTTACATTGTATACAACAGTATCACCTTTTAAGGTACCTGTACAGATCTTCATCAGAGAATATTTTCCAATAAATGGATCTACGATGGTCTTAAATACTCTTGCAGAAAGAGATACATCATCATTATATTTAGCGGTGAAACGCTCACCTGTGGAAACGTCTACACCGATACACTCAAAGTGATTTGGTGCCGGGAAGTATTTATCAATAACCTGAAGGAGAACCTTAAATCCCTGGCAGTTGATTCCGGAGCCCATCATAACAGGTACAATGTCGCCTTCGATAACATGTGCTCTTAATGCACCGGATATTTCTTCCTGTGTAAATTCTTCTCCCAGGAAATAACGTTCCATATATTCTTCACTGGTTTCTGCAACTGCCTCAATGAGAGCATCTCTTGCGATGGTTAAGTTCTTCTGAACATAATCAGGGATCTCACACTCAACATAATCACTGAGATTTGTAAAGCGGCGGCCTGCCATCTTTACTACGTTTACGAAACCTACGAATTTTTCATTTTCACGGATTGGAAGCTGGAAAGGAGCGATCTTTCTTCCGAACTTTTTCTCCAGCTTTACAACCAGCTCACGATAGCTGGCATGATCATCGTCCATATTGGTAACGAAGATCAGTCTTGGCAGATTGTACTTTTCGCACATCTCCCATGCTCTTTCTGTACCAGGCTCAATACCTGCTTTACAGTTTACAACGATAATGGCTGCATCAGCAACGCTGATAGCTTCTTCTACTTCACCTACGAAGTCAAAAAATCCGGGAGTATCCAGTAAGTTGATCTTAACCGGTCCGTTCTCTCCCTGGTATTCCAGAGGAATCAGTGTGGTGGAAATGGAAAACTGTCTCTTGATCTCTTCTTTGTCGTAATCACTAATGGTATTTCCGTCAGCAACCTTGCCCATACGCTTGGTAACACCTGTGATCAAAGCCATTGCCTCCGCAACTGTTGTCTTACCTGCGCCTCCATGCCCAAGTAATACAACGTTGCGGATTTGTTCAGTACCATATACGTTCATAAACTTCCCTCCTGTACACTTTATTTGTACGAAGCAGCTCTGTTTTTCTGCCTCGTCTTTGCCATGTGTACATTCTACTATATTTTTCTGAAATTTTCAAGTTTTTTGTTAAATTCTACACAACATTTTTCCAAAACATTCCAGATAATTCGATTTATATTACCATGTATCCATGTTTTTTCTCATTTTTTACTGTCATTTTGCCTTTATATTTCAGCAAAACCCTCGTTCTGCCTGCTCTCCTTGCAATTGTATGCCCAGATTGGTAAAATAGTTGCAGAATAATGAGAAAGGTATGCACATTTTATGTCTGAAACTAAGGTTTTTAAAAATACTATACAGAAAATACAGATCCGCGGCGCCCGTGTCCACAATCTGAAAAATATCAATGTAGATGTACCATTAAACCAGATCGTAGCTATTGCCGGAGTCTCCGGCTCAGGAAAGTCTTCCCTGGCTTTAGGCGTATTGTATGCAGAAGGTTCCAGACGCTATCTGGAGTCTCTTTCTACCTATACAAGACGGCGCATGACTCAGGCATCTAAAGCCTGCGTGGATGACATCTTACACGTTCCTGCCGCTCTCGCCCTGCATCAGCGTCCCGGTGTTCCCGGCATCCGAAGCACTTTTGGAACTGGTACCGAACTTTTAAACAGCCTGCGCCTGATGTATTCCCGTCTGGCTTCCCACTGCTGTCCCAATGGGCATTATCTGGCTCCTGCACTGGCAGTAGCTGCTGGAAAAGAACTTGTCTGTCCTGAATGCGGCATCCGCTTTTTCGCTCCTTCTGCAGAGGAACTGGCTTTTAACAGTCAGGGGGCCTGCCGGACCTGCAACGGAACAGGAACGGTGCGCACTGTAGACTTAAATACACTGGTGCCAAATGATTCTTTAACCATTGACGAAGGCGCTGTTGCTCCCTGGAATACCCTTATGTGGTCTTTGATGACCGATGTGTGCCGGGAAATGGGCGTGCGTACAAATGTACCTTTTAAAGAATTAACCAAACAGGAAAAGGACATTGTTTTCCATGGACCTGCTGAGAAAAAACATATTTTTTATCATGCAAAAAACTCCAATCAAGCAGGGGAATTGGATTTTACTTATTTTAATGCTGTTTACACCGTAGAAAATGCCCTTTCTAAAGTAAAGGATGAAAAGGGCATGAAACGGGTGGAAAAATTTTTAAAGGAAGATATCTGCCCGGACTGCCACGGTTCCCGTTTAAATGAACGTGCAAGAGCACCGAAATTGCAGGGAATTTCCCTTGCACAGGCCTGTGAAATGACTTTATCTCAACTGACCACCTGGGTGGACAATGTGCCGGCTTCTCTTCCACCGGAAATGTTGCCTATGGCAGAAAGCATCTGTGAATCCTTCCAGACAGCTTCGAAACGGCTTATGGAGCTGGGTCTCGGATATCTTTCCCTGGACCGTGCTGCTTCTACTCTCTCTACCGGGGAACGTCAGAGAATGCAGTTAGCAAGAGCCGTACGCAACCGCACCACAGGTGTTCTTTATGTACTAGATGAACCGTCTATCGGACTGCACCCAGTAAACATTGTTGGACTGACGGGAGTTATGGATGATCTGATCGCTGATGGAAATTCCGTTATCCTGGTAGATCATGACACCCAGATCCTTTCCCATGCAGACTGGCTGATCGAAATGGGACCGGAAGCAGGGGCAAAAGGCGGACAGGTGATCGCAGAAGGAACTATTGCTGATATTGCAAAAAATAAAGACTCCCGCATTGGTGCTTTTCTAAAGCCGGAATGTATGAAACGCCTGCGCCCGGTGATCATGGAAGACTGCCTGTTTGAACATGGCGCAGTTTCCCTTGCTACCGGTGCGATCCATACAGTAAAGCCACTTGAAGTAAAGATCCCCAAAGGCCGCCTTACGGTTGTAACCGGTGTTTCCGGTTCCGGAAAAACCACGCTCATCCTGGAAAGCCTGGTGCCTGGTATGGAAGCTGCTATTGCGAAAGCACCTCTGCCCTCCCACGTTCTTTCTGTAGACCCGGCAGGTATTTCACAGGTAAAGTTGATCGATGCTACTCCTATTGGCATCAATGTGCGCTCCACTGCTGCTACTTATGCCAATGTCCACGATGAACTGCGAAAAGTATTTGCCAAAACAGCAGATGCCAAAAATATGGGATATAAAGCAGGTGATTTTTCCTATAATACGGGAAAACTTCGCTGCCCTGTATGTGACGGCACCGGTCAGGTCAGTCTGGATGTACAGTTTCTGCCTGATGTTGACATTCCATGCCCGGAGTGCAGAGGTTCCAGATATGCCAAAGAAGCTTCCCTCATTAAATATACCAATAAAAAGGGGCAAAAAGTTTCCCTTCCGGAACTTATGGACATGGACATCCACACAGCGCTTGAAGCCTGCGATGACTTAAAGCTGGTTAAACAGCGTCTCACTGTGTTAAAAGAGCTTGGACTTGGCTATCTGACTTTAGGAGAAGAAACCCCAAGTCTTTCCGGTGGTGAGGCCCAACGTCTGAAACTGGCCAGTGAAATGGGCAAGCTGCAAAATGACTCTCTGTTTATCTTTGATGAGCCTACCATCGGTCTTCATCCTCTGGATGTACAGACGCTTCTTAAGGTATTCCAGACCCTTATGGAAAACGGTGCAACCGTTGTGGTCATCGAACATGATCTTGATGTGATCCGCAATGCTGACTATATCATTGACATGGGGCCAGGCGGAGGTGCTGACGGTGGCCGTATCGTTGCCTGTGAGACACCGGAAAAGCTGGCGAAAAATCCATTCAGCCAGACTGGTCATTATTTATGATCCATGTTTGCTTTTACATAAAAGCGTTAAAGTTTAAAGCATTAAAGTGTTGACTTTTATGCTTTTATATATTAAACTGACTGCAAGCTTTTAAAATAGGATATCCATTATGCAGATAAAAATAAGAATGCAGATAACATTATGCAGATAAGGAGTGTACCAGACTATGATCATTATCATGAAACCACAGGCTTCCAAAGAAGACGTTCAGAAAGTAACTTCCCTCATTGAATCAAAGGGCCTTCAGGTCCACCTTTCCGAAGGTTCCCAGGTCACTATTGTTGGAGTTGTAGGCGATAAGACCAAGCTTGCAGGAAGCAACATTGAAATGAGTGAGGGCGTTGACAAAGTTGTTGCTGTCACAGAGTCCTACAAACTGGTCAACAAAAAATTCCACCCTGATGACTCTGTTATTCCTGTTGGTAATACCCATATTGGGCCGGGAACCATGACTGTAATGGCAGGTCCCTGTGCAATTGAGTCAAAGGAGCAGCTGCTCTCTACTGCTTTCGCTGTAAAAAAGGCTGGTGCTACCTTCCTTCGCGGCGGTGCTTACAAACCCCGTACCTCCCCATACTCTTTCCAGGGGCTGGAAGAAGAAGGCTTAAAATATATGAAGGAAGCCAGAGAAGCGACCGGACTGAACGTGATCTGCGAAGTTACCAGTGCCCATGCCATTGAAGCTGCCGTTAAATACGTAGACATGCTTCAGATCGGTGCCAGAAATATGCAGAACTTTGAGCTGTTGAAGGAAGCCGGAAAATCAGGAATGCCTGTATTGTTAAAACGCGGCTTATGTGCTACCATAGATGAGTGGCTGAATGCTGCTGAATACATTATTTCAGAGGGAAATCCAAATATCGTTTTATGTGAACGTGGTATCCGTACCTACGAAACATCCACCAGAAATACTCTGGATATCAGTGCGGTTCCTGTGATCCGCCAGAAGAGCCATCTTCCTGTGATCGTAGATCCAAGCCATGCAACGGGGGTAAGGGCTTATGTAGAACCTCTTGCAAAAGCTGCTGTGGCAGTTGGCGCTGATGGACTGATGATCGAGGTTCATCCAGATCCGTCCAAAGCACTTTCCGACGGTCCTCAGTCTCTTACTTTTGATGCATTTGATAAATTAATGGCAGACTTAAAGCCATATGTGGATCTGGCTGGCAGAACTTTTGAAGCCAGATAACTAGTACATCGTTTCGTAAATAACTGTACTAATCACGTAGGATGCGGAGTTGAGTGTGCAGGTCTAAAAACGCAGGCGTAGCGGGCTACACTGAGGCTTTTAGGCCTGTGCAATCAGATTCGCAGACAAGTGAGTGGTACAGTTATTTCGAAAACGATGTACTAGCATACCACTTATTATCCACAGCCAAACACCTGAAGGCCTTTCTTTATGTAAAGGTTTTCAGGTGATTCTGTATTGTAAGGAGCAATTTTGAAATGGAAAAATTCACCATGAATGATACAACCATTGCCTTTATTGGTCTTGGCCTTATCGGTGGTTCCTTGGCTAAGGGAATTAAAAAAGCACGTCCGGATATCCGCATCATGGCCTATATGCGCACCCGTTCCAAACTAGAACAGGCTAAAAAAGACGGTATTGTAGATGTTATTTTAGACGGCATTGATGAGCAGTTAAAACAATGTGACCTGATCTTTTTATGTACACCGGTAGAATACAATGCACAATATCTGTCTAAGATCCGCTCCTATTTAAAACCGGGGGCTCTGATCACGGATGTTGGCAGCACCAAGACCGACATCCACAAAGAGATCCTGCGTCAGGGACTTACAGACTGTTTTGTAGGCGGGCATCCCATGGCAGGTTCTGAAAAAACAGGCTATGAAAATGCAACTGACCATCTCCTTGAAAATGCTTATTATATTGTTACACCGCCAGAAGGTTTTAACCAGAATGGCTGTGGATATGGCAATATTTCCCCGAAATACTCCGAAAATGTCAAACGCATTATCGCCGTTGCGCAGACTGTGGGGGCGATCCCCCTGGTACTGGATTATAAGGAACATGATACTGTAGTTGCCGCCATCAGCCATCTGCCTCATCTGGTTGCTTCCAGCCTTGTAAATCTGGTAAAAGACTCTGATTCACCTGCTGAAACCATGAAACAGGTAGCTGCCGGCGGTTTTAAGGACATTACACGTATTGCCTCTTCTTCCCCGGAAATGTGGGAACAGATCTGTATGACTAATTCAGAGCCTATTGCAGATATGCTGGAGCGCTACATTGATTCCCTTCAGGATATCCTTTCTGAAATAAAAGGTCATCAGGGAAATGCTATTTATAAACTGTTTGAAAAATCCAGGGATTACCGCAATACCATTACTGACCGTGCCAAAGGTTCTGTAGAACCATCCTACGCATTTTCTGTGGATATGGCCGATGAGGTTGGTGCTATCTCCACTATTGCTGTTATTCTGGCTGCCAAGGGCATCAGCATTAAAAATATTGGTATCAATAACAACAGGGAACGGGGCGAAGGCACCTTAAAGATTGAATTTTATGATGAAGCAGCTATGACCGCAGCCTGGAAACGACTGGAATACTATAAATACGAAATGGTACGGCTGTAAGCCGGACTGTCTGGGAGGAAGATATGGAATTTAGAAAATCAGGCCCATTAAAGGGCGAGATCACTGTTCCGGGAGATAAATCCATTTCCCACCGCGCTGTGATGTTTGGCTCTCTTGCAAAGGGAACTACCGAAATTACCGGATTTTTACAGGGAGCAGACTGTCTGTCTACTATTTCCTGTTTTGAAAGTATGGGAATTGCTATTGAAAATAAAGGGGATATCGTCCTGGTACATGGAAATGGTCTTCGCGGCCTTAAAAAGCCGGAAACTGTATTAGACTGCGGAAACAGCGGCACTACTACCCGCCTGATCTCCGGTATCTTATCTGCACAGAACTTTGATGTAACTTTAACAGGTGACGCTTCTATCCAGAAACGTCCTATGAAGCGTATTATGGAACCGCTGTCCCTTATGGGGGCGGATATTGTCAGTGTAAATGGAAATGGCTGCGCGCCTTTAGCTATCCACGGAAAAGCCCTTCACGGCATCCATTACACCTCTAAAGTAGCCTCTGCACAGGTAAAATCCTCTATTTTATTAGCAGGGCTTTACGCAGATGGCTCAACTTCCGTTACAGAGCCTTATGTATCCAGAAACCACTCTGAGATCATGTTAAATCTGTTCGGTGCTCATGTAACCACCACAAATACCACTGCTACCATTGAGCCAGCCAGTGAGCTGCACAGTAGAAAGATAAATGTACCTGGAGATATTTCTTCTGCTGCCTATTTTATCGCTGCAGGCCTTATGGTACCCGGCTCTGAGATCCTGATCAAAAACGTAGGCATTAATCCTACCAGAGACGGCATTCTTCATGTATGTAAGGCTATGGGAGCAGATCTTACTTTATTAAATGTAAAAGAAGACGAGGGAGAACCTGTTGCTGATATTTTAGTCCGCGCTTCTTCCCTTCACGCAGCAGAGATCGGCGGAAGCATTATCCCGACTCTTATTGATGAGCTGCCTATGATCGCAGCCTTGGCCTGCTTTGCACAGGGAACTACCGTGATCCGTGACGCAGCGGAATTAAAGGTAAAAGAGTCCAACCGGATTGCCGTAATGGTGGAAAATTTAAGTGCCATGGGAGCTGATGTAACGGAAACAGAGGACGGCATGATCATCCACGGCGGCAGACCGCTTCACGGTGCAGTGATTGAAAGCCACTTAGATCACCGTATTGCCATGACCTTTGCAGTAACAGGTCTCTGCGCAGAAGGCGTTACACAGATCAATGGGGCAGAATGTGTAAATATTTCTTATCCCCAGTTTTACCAGGATCTTAAGAATTTAATATAAACAGCCGTAAAAAGGCGTATGAGTCTACACCAGGGATCCATACGCCTTTTTCATTTTCAGATCGTTTTCCAGATATACTGGGAAAAATAATTATCATTTTCTCTTCTTCGGAGCAGGAAGCTCTTCATACATTGCCCTAAATAGTCCTGTAAGAAATTCCTTCTGATCCACATCCTCTACCAACAGCATCTCTTTGGCCCCTTCATAAGGTAATTCATAAACAGCCTGGGGTATATAAGAAAATGCGGCTTTTACAGGCTTTACAAGCAGACGATCATCGTAAATACCGCCTACGATCTTCCCCCGGTAATAAATAATGTACTCTCCCATCATGGCCCGGTAGGTGATCTCCTCTAAATCAGACAATTGTTCCAATACAAAATCCAAATAACTTTTACTGGATGCCATTCCCTTTTCTCCATTTCTGTGGTCTTAAGATTCACTTAAAGCGCAGTTCCCTTTTTTGGAACAAAGAAACCACTCATATCTGTATGTTCCAGTTTTAACAGCGCGACCTTCTTTTCCATTCCCCCTGCATATCCTGTGAGACTGCCATTTGTCCCTACAACACGATGACAGGGAATGATAATGGAAACTTCGTTATGTCCCACTGCGCTACCTACAGCCTGGGCAGACATATGCGGCGCATCATGCATCTGGGTCATTTTTTTTGCAATCTCCCCATATGTCATAGTCTGTCCATAAGGGATCTGCAGCAGAATCTGCCACACAGCCTGACGAAAGGTTGAACCTGCAGGATGAAGCGCTGGGGTAAAGTCCGGTTCTTTCCCGGAAAAATAAACATCCAGCCATTTTTTAGCCCTAATCAGGACCGGGATCTCCTGTGAAACCGTTTCTTTTGGAAGTGTATTTCCAAAGTATTTTTGTCCCTCAAACCATAAACCGGTCAGTCCAACCTCATCTGCCGCCAGTAAAATATTGCCCAGTGGTGACGGATATGTACATGTATAGACCATATTTCCTGTTTCCTTTCCCTTTAAAGCTTTGCGCTTACGCAGATTCTTTTGAATTTATTGTACCATGGTCTTTTTAAAATTACAGCAAAAAAGGAGTGGATCCAAGCAAAAACCAACGATCCACTCCTTTGATCATTTTTTATTTATCCCAAGCTGAATTTATTGCATCCTACGGCGGCTATCATGTAGTGGTCATTGCAAGCTTACAACAGCTGACAGCTGACGGACATATCAGGCGGCTCACTGTGCGGCCGAAATGATCTTTGTATCTGCAAACTTTTTAATAAGGCATTCCTTTTTATAAAACGTAATCCCATGACAGATTTCTTCATTGCCGCTGTAATTAATAAAATATCATCCCAACGCCACATCAAGCACCATCATCAGCGCAAATCCGATTGCAAATCCAATGGTGCCTATATTGGAATGTTCTCCTTCAGAAGCTTCTGGCACCAGTTCTTCTACTACTACATAAAGCATGGCCCCTGCTGCAAAGGAAAGAAAGTATGGCATGAACGGCTCCAGTTTTTCTGCCAGCAACAGCATAAGCCCGGCGCCAATTGGCTCTACGATACCGGAAAGCATACCATAGATAAAAGCCTTTTTCTGCCCTGCCGCTTCTTTTAAAGGAAGAGAGATAACTGCTCCTTCCGGGAAATTCTGTATTGCAATACCCAGTGATAATGCCATGGCGCCTGCCAGTGTAATGGACTGGCTTTTTGCCATCATACCTGCAAAAGCCACACCAACTGCCATTCCTTCCGGTATGTTATGTAAGGTCACTGCAAGGACCAGCATGGTACTTTTCTGCCAGTTACTTTTTGCGCCTTCCGGCTGGTCTGTGTCCATATGAAGATGTGGAACTACCATATCCAGAAACAATAAAAATGCCATTCCTAAAATGAATCCACATACTGCCGGAAGAAAGGCCAGTTTCCCAAGTCCTTCACTCATTTCCATAGCCGGAATCAGAAGAGACCAAACGGAAGCAGCCACCATAACTCCTGAAGCAAAGCCCAGGAATGCTTTCTGCACTCCGGGCTTTAATTCTCCCCGCAGAAAGAACACGCAGGCACTGCCTGCTGTAGTTCCTATAAAAGGGATCAATATTCCTGTTAAAATATCCATCTGCTACCTCATGTTGCTACATTTTTGCCCCACATCGAACACGTCACCAGCACATTCACCTATCACAGTAAACAGATACGCTGTCTCTTCACCCACATCATTATAAATATCAGTCGATCATTCCCCGAAGCTTCAGATAATCCTTGATCAAGGTGATCATCTCATCGTAATCAATGCGGCTGGCATTAATAGGAAGATCGTAATTCTCCATATCCATCCAGTTTCTGCCAGTGAAATACTTATGATATTCAGTGCGCTCCTTATCAATCTTCCTCATACGGCGCAGTGCTTCTTCTTCATCAACCTTATCTACATCCATAATCCTGCGGACTCTGGTAACGGTATCTGCATATACGAAAATGCGGATCACGTCATCTAACTGATCCTGAAGCACATAGTTGCCGCATCGTCCGATGATGATGCAGTTTTCTGACTCTGCCAGTTTTCGGATAACCTCAGACTGGAAACGGAACAGGTTTTCCGGTGATGTAAGCTTATGTCCGTCCTTTACAGGTGCAGAAAGCTCCGGCTTCATATTAGTAACAGTACGATATAATAAATTGTTTCCTGCCTTTTCATCTGCCAGACGGAAATACT
Organism: uncultured Clostridium sp.; assembly: GCA_900541315.1. Taxonomy (GTDB): domain Bacteria; phylum Bacillota; class Clostridia; order Lachnospirales; family Lachnospiraceae; genus Enterocloster. The sequence goes on from UQJF01000039.1 coordinate 18,327, forward strand.
GCTCTCCAATAGCACTGGTTTCTGATGTCATTTTCAAAATCTCTTCATCATAATAATGAATGCCCAGTTCCTCTGCAAGGCGCATACCTGTAATACGTCCGCCGCTTCCGTACTGACGCTCGATTGTGATCACATAATGTTTACTGCTCATATGACCGACCTCCCTTGTTTTGCTATACACTCTGATCATACATTTACATGCTTCTTATGTATCAAGTATACCACATTTTTACTTAACCGGACACTGTATTATCTGAATTTTAATGAAATTTTTCTTCAAATTTTTCATAATATATTTCATATATGATATCTGCGACTTTTAAAAAAACAGTTGACAAAACCCGCCCCATGTATTAATATACGGATTAACAGCTAAACCGTTGAAAAAGAGGAGTAAGCTTCCAATGCATTAGCACAGAGAGCCGCAGGTGGTGGGATTGCGGTATAAAGCAGGCAGCTGAATGGACTTTTGAGGGCAGTCTTGAAATACTTAGTAGGGACTGACGGACTCTGCACCCGTTACATTTGCAGCACATATGCTAGTATGTGAAAAGTGGACTTTAAGTCAATTTGAGTGGCACCGCGGATCATATTCGTCTCAATCACAATATCATTGTGGTTGGGACTTTTTTATTACAAAAAATCCATTTTAATTTTTATTTTCAGGAGGTAAGTATTATGAAAAAATCTATGGCAGTTCTTTTAACCGCAGCAATGGGCGCAGCTTTATTAACAGGCTGCGGCAGTTCTTCTTCCACTGCTACTACAGCAGCAACTACCACAGCAGTCCCTGCATCTGAGGCAGCTTCTTCTGAGGCAGCTTCCAGCGAAGCAGAAAACAACACAGAAGCTGACGGCTCCTACACCATTGGTATTGGCCAGTTTGCTGAACACGGCTCTCTTGACAACTGCCGTGAAGGTTTCTTAGCTGGTCTTGCAGCAGAAGGCATCGAAGAAGGAAAGAATTTAACTGTTCTTTATGAAAATGCACAGGCAGACGGCGGTACTTCTGCACAGATTGCTAATACATTTGCAGGAAAGGACGTAGATTTAATGTGTGGTATTGCAACTCCTATGGCACAGGCTGAATACAGCGTGGCTATGAAGTCCGACATTCCTGTCATTTTCACAGCAGTTACGGATCCGGTTGCAGCTGAACTGGCAAACGCAGAAGGAACCCCGGTTGGCGAGATCACAGGTACAAGCGATAAGCTTCCTGTAGAATTACAGTTAAAGATGATCCGTGAGATCTTACCTGAGGCAAAGACTATCGGTATCATGTACACCACCAGCGAAGTAAACTCTGAATCTGCCATTGCAGAATATAAGGAACTGGCTCCAAATTATGCCTTTGAGATCGTAGACTCCGGTATCTCCTCTTCAGCAGATATCCCGCTGGCAGCAGATACTTTAATTGGAAAGGTTGACTGTATCACCAATCTGACTGATAATACAGTAGTAGCATCTCTTCCTGTTATCTTAAGCAAGGCTTCCGCAAAGAACATTCCTGTATTCGGAAGCGAGATCGAACAGGTAAAGATCGGCTGCCTGGCTGCTATGGGTCTGGACTATGTAGAACTTGGCAAGCAGACCGGTGAAATGGCTGCAAAGGTATTAAAGGGCGAAGCAAAAGCAAGCGAATTAAACTTTGAGACCATTAAGGATGCTGCATTCTACGGCAACACCAAAGTAGCTGAAAACCTCGGCATCACTCTTCCTGAATCTTTAACAGGAACTGCTGCTGAGCTCTTTGACAGCATTGCAGAGTAATAATATTTAGGGTATTGGAGGAACATCATGACAACGATCATTTTCGGTATTCTGGAAGAAGGCCTTGTATATGCCATTATGGCCCTGGGCGTTTACATCACATATAAGATCCTGGATTTCCCGGATCTGTCTGTAGACGGCACCTTCCCTCTTGGCGCTGCTGTGACCGCAGCAGGTATTGCAAACGGGCTTCCTTTCATCGGTACCATTTCACCTGTAGCAGCATTATTCATTTCCTTTGCAGTGGGTGCCTTAGCCGGCTGTATCACCGGTCTCATCCACGTAAAGTTAAAGGTACGTGACCTGCTCTCCGGCATCATTGTCATGACGGCCCTCTATTCCATTAATTTAAGGGTCACCGGAAAAGCAAACCTTCCTATATTTAGTAAGGAAACTATTTTTTCCAATTCTCTCCTTTCCGCCCATGTACCGGAAGCTGCATCACCCTTTATCGTGACCATCATTCTTTTTGTCATCGTTTTGGTCTGCAAGGTGTTATTGGATGCCTACTTACAGACACGTTCCGGTTATCTGCTTCGTGCAGTTGGTGATAATGACGTACTTGTTACATCCCTTGCAAAAGATAAAGGTCTTGTAAAAATCGTAGGTCTTGCCATTGCAAACGGCTTTGCAGCACTTGCAGGAAGCGTTTACTGCCAGCAGAAGGGATTTTTTGAAATCTCCATAGGCACCGGCACCATGGTCATCGGCCTTGCAAATGTTATCATCGGAACCCAGCTGTTAAAGAGAGTCGGCTTTATCCGCTCTACTACTGCTGTTATCATTGGTTCCATTGTATACAAAGCCTGCGTTTCTATTGCGCTGCTGTTAAACGACCTGCACATTGGAGGACTGGACATTTCCATTCCAGTCACTGCATCCGATCTGAAGCTGATCACTTCTGTATTATTCCTGATCATCCTTGTAGTAAGCCCTTCCGGCGGAAAGAAGGTAAAGAGCCATGCTTGAATTAAAACACATCCATAAATATTACAACGCAGGTACTGTCAATGAAATGTGCCTGTTTAATGATTTTAACTTATCCATTGATGATCATCAATTTGTATCTGTAGTAGGAAGCAATGGTTCCGGCAAAACTTCTCTTTTAAATATCATCTGTGGAAGTATTCCGCTGGATGACGGCCGTATTATCATCGGCGGTGAAGACATTACCAAAATGCCTGAATATAAGCGCCAGCGCCGCATTGGCCGTGTTTACCAGAACCCGTCCATGGGAACCTGCCCTTCTATGACCATTGCGGAAAACATGGCTTTAGCAGACAATAAGGGCAAAGCCTTCAACCTCCGTCCCGGAACCAACAAACAGCGCCTGGAATTCTACCGTGAATCTCTCCGCTCTCTTGGCCTTGGACTGGAAGATAAAATGGATGTAAAAGTAGGTGTTCTCTCCGGCGGACAGCGCCAGGCAATGGCTCTTTTAATGTCCACCATGACTCCTATTGAGTTTCTGATCCTGGATGAGCACACCGCTGCTCTGGACCCGAAAACAGCAGAAACCATTATGGAACTGACAGATAAAGTAGTCCGTGAAAAGAACCTGACTACGATCATGGTCACTCACAATCTCCGCTTTGCTGTGGAATATGGTAACAGACTTTTAATGATGCACCAGGGACATGCAGTGATCGATAAAGCAGGTGAAGAAAAGGAAGCTACTACTATTGATCATATCCTAAAGAAATTTAATGAGATCAGTATTGAGTGCGGAAACTAAAAGATCAGTATTGAATGTAGAAATAAAGTAAAAAGGCTGGCAATTTCCAAAATCTGGAATGCCAGTCTTTTTTATATATTTTATATATATAATTTATATATTCTTTTATTCTGCAAATACCATGATCCGCATAGCTGTATTTTCTTCATCAGACCATACCACTGCTTTTCTCCCCTGGGTAAGGTCATCTAATGTAACAATATTTCTGGTGAGATATGGTACTATTGCACAGTCATCTGCCAGTGTATATTTTGTACCGTCCATAGCAGTCAGTACAGACTGGGAAGATGCTGCATCTGTCACTACAGATTTAACAGTTACATAATCCGGAACTTTAAAGTCTGCCGGGACATTAGTAAAAATCATTGTTGCGTTTGTCATTGGCGGAAGGCTCATGGTCATTGCCGGACCGATATAGGCATAAATGGTATCCCCGTCCTTAATATCAGATAGCTCTGTTGGAATACCGGAAACAGCATCTAATACATAGGTAGATTCCCGAGATACATTTAAGATCACTTCTCCCTGATATCCCTGATCTGCCTGACTGTCAATGGATAATCTTCCATCTTCCATATGGGTAGCCGGTCCATACAGGCGTACAGAGTCTTCTGCCTGCTCCAGCTGTTCCTGTCTCTTATACACATCTCCGAGCCCACGAGACGGAGCTACATCTCG
>UQJF01000040.1 GCA_900541315.1 uncultured Clostridium sp.
GAGATGTAGCTCCGTCTCGTGGGCTCGGAGATGTGTATAAGAGACAGTTATTACCTGTTATGCACCTTCAAAAACCTTTAACTGCGCCGGTTTAAGAGCATCAGCTGTAGTAGTTCCAGATGAAAAGCTTCGTGATATGTTAAATAAACGGTTTAAGATGAACCGCAGCATCCAGCAGAATATAACCGCAATCCCGGCATTGGTGGCAGCTTACAGGGAATGTGAAGATTATCTGGAGCAGTTACTTCCATATCTGGAAAAAAATGTTGATTTCTTAAGAGATTACCTGAAAGAAAAGATGCCTAAGATCCATTTAGTAGAGCCGGAAGCTACCTATCTGATGTGGTTAGACTGCAGCGGACTTGGAATAAGCGGGGATGAGTTAGCAGATTTCATTATCCAGGATTGCCAGGTAGCAGTAAGCAGAGGTGATGGATTTGGACAGGAAGGAAAGAACTTTATCCGCCTGAATATCGGATGCCCGACCAGTACATTAAAAATGGGACTGGACCGTATCTATGAGCAGTACAAAAAGAGATTTGTATAAGTTATTATAAATCAAGGAGGACGTAAGAATGAGAAAATTATTTGGATTAGCACTTGGTATGGCAATGGCAGCATCATTAACAGCATGTGGCTCCGGCAATCAGGGAGGAGCTGCCCAGACAACTGCAAAAGCAGAGGAAACCACACAGAAAGAAGCATCTGCTGAAACAACTGCAGCAGATGCAAAAGCAGACAGCAGTGCAGATATTGATTATCCTACAAAGGATATTACTATCATCGTTCCTTTTGATGCAGGCGGCGGAAATGATATCCTGGCACGTCTGATCTCCAAGACTGCTATGGAAGGAAAATATTTCAAGGGCGCTAACATCATCGTAGAGAACCAGCCAGGCGGCGGTGGCGCTATTGGACAGGCTTATGTAGCAAAGACAGCTCCTGCAGATGGCTATACTCTGCTGACCTATACAGCATCTGCTATCAGTAATCCGATCTTAAAGCAGGTTCCGTTTACAGTAGATGATTTTAAAATCGTTATCTGCCCGAATACAGACCCGGTAGTTATGATCGCACGTAAGGATGCACCTTTTAATACAGTAGATGAAATGTTAGAGTATGCAAAAGACAATAAGCTGATCATCAATGACTCTGGTTTCGGTACTTCTACTCATGTAAGAACTCTGGACTGGACCCAGAAGATGAAAGAGCAGAAGGGCATTGATGTACAGTATGACAGTGTACACGTTGACTCTGGTAATGTACAGATCTCTGAGCTGATGGGCGGACATGCAGATCTGACCTGCTTAACAGCTGGTGAATGTGCAGATGCGATCCTTTCCGGCAACGTAAAGGCTCTTGGTATCATGACAGAAGAGCGCCTGGAAGGACTTCCAGATGTTCCTACATTCAAAGAGCAGGGATATGACGGCTTTATCGATGGCGCTGACAGAGCAATTGCCTGTGCAACTGATGTTCCGGATGACATTTATCAGTATTTATGTGATGAATTTACAAAGCTTTGCAGCAGTGATGAATTTATCAAGGCAATGAAAGATGCAAACCTGACTCCTGCATGTGAAAGCGGAGATGAATATCAGGCATTTGTTGACAGAAAAACAGATTTATTTAATAGCCTGAAAGATTACCTCTTAGCAGGTGAAAAGTAAGCAACTTCTGGGAGAGGTCCTGGGAAGACCGGGATCTCTCTATTTCTTAAAATTGAAGCTTTTGAGTTACATGGAGGATAGGATATGAACAAAAACAAGATCATTTCACTGATAAGTCCTGCGGCATTTCTCTTGTTTGGTATCTGGGTAAGGTATTCAGCTGCTTCTATGACCAAAAGAGACGCAATGATGCCTATCATTGTTGCCTATGCTATTATCATTGTAAGTATCATCGATTTTATAACAGAGTGGAGAAAAAAGGAACATAAGGACCGGTTTGCAGGAGTAAACTTTGGTCGTGTAGGTGCCTGTATCGCTGCTATGTATTTATATGTATTTCTGATCAAAAAGATCGGCTTTTATCTGGATACATTATGGCTGACTGCATTTACCATGTGGGTACTGGATTATAAGAACTACAAAATGCTGGCAGTATCAGCGGTTATCATCACAACGGTAGTATTTGTGGCATTTAATTATCTGTTAAATGTACCGCTGCCAACACTCTGGCTTTAGGAGGAATGAGATATGGGAAATATTTTACTTGGATTGTCACAGCTTGCAAGCCCTTCTGTATTCCTGATGCTGTTTTTAGGCGTTGCTTTAGGACTTACAGTAGGCGCTCTTCCTGGGTTAAATGATAGTATCACGATCGCTGTCCTTATCCCTGTTACCTTTGGTATGCCGGCACAGTGGGCGTTCGCTCTTTTAGTAGGTGTTTATGTATCATCTGCCTGTGGTGGTTCTATCCCGGCTGTTCTGTTAGAAATCCCTGGTACAGCTTCTGCAATGGTAACAGCAGAAGACGGATTTAAAATGAGACAAAAAGGGCGGGGGCTGGAAGCCTTAAGTATCTGTATGACCAGTTCTGTATTTGGCGGACTGGCCAGTTCACTGGTTTTAATGTTCTGTGCTCCGTTGCTTGCTTCTTTTGCTTTAAAATTCGGACCACCTGAGTATTTTATGTTAGGTGTGTTAGGTATTGCAACCGTTCTTGGCATGGCTGGTAAAAACAGCTGGAAACATTTTCTTTCCATGGGCTTTGGTCTCTGGCTTTCCTTCATCGGTGTAAGTACCTCTACAGGTATGACACGTTTTACCTTTGGTGCCATGAGCCTTATGGATGGTATCCCTCTGGTACCTCGTATGATCGGTCTGTTTGGTATCCTTTCTGTTCTGAAGATCGCTGAAAAAGTGGGACAGGAATCTGGTGACTGGAATGGGGCAATGGTAGATGAGGCAGAAAAAGAGGTTCATCAGAATACAGGCGATAAGGTAGCTTTTCCAAGTCTTTCCATGTGTAAGAGACTTCTTCCAACCTGGCTGCGGGCTTCTGCTATTGGAAACCTGTTAGGATGTATGCCTGGCGCTGGTATGACCATGGCGATCTATACAGCTTATGATGTAGAAAAGCGTGTTCACCCGGAAAAGAAATTCGGTACTGGTATTGAAGAAGGTATTGCAGCTCCTGAGGCTGCAAATAACGCAGTAGTAGCAAGCTCCATGGTGCCTCTTATGTCCCTTGGTATCCCGGGAAACTCTACAGCAGCTCTTTTCATCGGTGCTTTAACTATTCACGGCATGGTAGCAGGTCCTACTCTTTTTGATAAGAACCCGGCTTCTGCTTATCTGATCATTGTATGCTTCCTGGTAGGAAACATCCTGATGATGCCAATGTCCCTGTTATACTGCAAATACCTGGCAGCTCCTATTTTAAAGCTGAATCCAAAGGTTTTATCTGCAGGCATCCTTGCTTTATGTGTAGCTGGTTCCTTTGCATACAAGAATAACCCATTCCATATCGGTGTAGCCATTGCCTTTGGTATTATTGGTTATCTGTTCTACAAATTCAGTATTCCTACGGCGCCGTTCATTTTGGCAAGTATCCTGGGAAGTATGATGGAATCCAACTATATTAACAGTATGGTTTACACAGGTTCTTCAATGGTATTCTTTACAAGACCTATCAGCTGTGTGCTGGCTATCGTTTCCATCATCTTTGTAGTATGGCCATATATTTCTCCTTTATTTAAGAAGAAAAAAGCCCAGACAGTCTGAACAATAAAACAGTAATATCCGGAATACCTCTTTTCTTGAGAAAGAATTGGGGTATTCTTTTTTGAGTTAAAAATTTGTCTGACCTATTGCTTTTTTAATGAAAAAATGCTAATCTAAACTCACAAGATGTCAGATGAATTTTGAGAAAATAATATGATAAGTTACAAGTTAAAGGAGAGTGGCTATGAAGTTACACAGTCAGGAAGTTAGAAAACTTGCACCGGAAAATGACCCGTTAAAGATCGGAATGGGATGGAGCGTGGAAGATCTGGATAAACCTCAGATCTTGGTAGAAAGCTCTTTTGGTGACAGCCATCCGGGAAGCGCCCATCTGAACCAGTTTGTAGAAGAGGGCGTAAAAGCAGTTAACGATAACGGAGGAAAAGCAGCCAGATATTATGTGACCGATATCTGCGATGGTATTGCCCAGGGACATGACGGCATTAACTATTCTCTTGCACACAGAGATATGATGACCAATATGATCGAAGTTCACGGAATGGCAAGCGGCTTTGACGGCGGCATGTTTATTGCCAGCTGCGACAAGTCTGTGCCTGCTATTTTAATGGGTATTGGCCGTTTAAAGGATATGAGTGCTATTGTAGTTACCGGCGGTGTTATGGAAGCCCATACTATTACACCTAAGTATGTGGAAAATGACCCGGCCTGCGCTATTAACGAACTGCTGACACTGGAGCAGATCGGTAAATTCGATGCACAGGAAAAGAGAGGCGAGATCCCGGAGGAACAGTTAAATTATTATAAGCACAATGCATGCCCAAGCTGCGGTGCATGTTCCTTTATGGGTACTGCTTCCACCATGCAGATCATGGCAGAAGCATTAGGCCTGATGCTTCCAGGCACTGCCCTGATGCCTGCAACTGCACCGGAATTAAAGCAGGCTGCTTATGATGCAGGAAAACAGCTGATGAAGTTAGTAGAAAAAGGTATCAAAGCAAAGGATATCGTTACCATGAAGAGCTTTGAGAACGCTATTATGGTACATGCTGCTATCAGCGGCTCTACCAATGCAACCATGCACATTCCTGCTATTGCCCATGAATTTGGCTTTGAAGTAGATGCAGAAACCTTTGACCGTATGCACAGAGGGGCTCATTACCTGCTTAATATCCGTCCATCCGGTGACTGGCCAGCCCAGTATTTCTATTATGCAGGCGGTGTTCCAAGAGTTATGGAAGAAATCAAGGATATGCTGCATCTGGATGTAATGACAGTTACAGGCAAGACCTTAGGTGAGAACCTGGAAGAATTAAAGAAAAATGGTTTCTATGACCACTGTGATGAACTGTTAAAGGAAAAGGGCAAGCTGTTAGGACGCGAGATCAAGCGTACAGAGATCATCCATGCCTTTGATGATGCAAAGGGAACAGATGGAAGCATTGCTATTTTAAAGGGCAACCTGGCTCCGGAAGGCTGTGTGATCAAGCACACTGCATGCCCGAAGGAAATGTTTGAGGCAACCCTTCTTGCAAGACCATTTAACAGTGAGGAAGAGTGTATTGACGCTGTTCTTAAGAGAAAGGTAAAACCAGGGGATGCTATCTTTATCCGCTATGAGGGACCAAAGGGAAGCGGTATGCCTGAAATGTTCTATACAGGTGAAGCCATCTGCTCTGACCCGAAACTGGCTTCCAGCGTGGCTCTGATCACTGACGGACGTTTCTCCGGTGCATCCAGAGGCCCGGTTATCGGCCATGTAAGCCCGGAAGCTGCTGCAGGCGGACCTATTGCATTGGTAGAAGAAGACGACCTGATCTATATTAATGTAAAAGAGCGCAGACTGGAGATCGTAGGTGTAAAAGGTGAAAAGCGCACTACAGAGGAAATGGAAGAGATCTTAAAGGCCAGAAAAGCCAAATGGCAGCCAAAGCCTCCGAAATATACCAAGGGAACCCTTAAGCTGTTCTCTGAACATGCAGTATCACCTATTAAAGGCGGATATATGGTGTAGTCCAAAGAAATCTTCGAATGCGTCACTGGCGCATTCTCGATATGCATGGCAAAACAAGCGCCACCGCAGGTGGCATTTGTTTTTCTTGGACCACCAACGGTGGAAATGGTGCATGGACCAGTTGGCCACCTCATGAGCATGAGAAGGATCTGGAAGAGGTTTATTGCTACTTTGATATGGATGATCCTCATTTTGGACTGCATTTAAGCTATGTAGAACCAGGAGATACTCATGGAGTAGTAGCTCATACTGTTAAGAGTGGTACTATGATCCTGGCACCAAGAGGTTACCATCCTACAGTAGCTGCACCAGGAACCAGAAATACATATTTATGGGTACTGGCAGCACATTCCCACAAGAGTCGTCGTTATGATCTGGCAGTTCTGGACCCGAAGCGTGCAGAAATGAATTAGGCTAGAAACAAAGTAAAGTTAAGAGTTGTATTTAGGAGGCAGAAACATGAACGCAATGGATTCAATTTTTCTCCCACGTTTTACCATTGGCGAGAATGCATTTGACGCTTTCCATGATGAAATGGGAAGATATGGAAAAAAAGTAGCAGTGATCCACGGAGAAAGAGCATGGAAGGCAGCAAGGGAATATGTAGTTCCTGCACTGGAAAAGGCAGGTCTTACAATTACTACAGAATGGCTGTATGGACATGATGCAACCCATGAAAACGCTGATAAGATCTCAAATGATCCGGCGGTACAGGAAGCAGATATGCTCCTTGCAGTAGGCGGTGGAAAGTGTATCGATACAGCAAAACTGGCTGCAGATCACCTTGGAAAACCGGTATTTACCGCTCCTTCCATTGCGTCTAACTGCGCTCCTGTTACCCAGATCAGTATTATGTACCATGAGGATGGTTCCTTCTGCGACATCCCAAGATTAAAGGAAGTACCGGTACACTGCTTTATCAACCCGAAACTGGTTTTAGCAGCTCCTGTTAAATACCTGTGGGCTGGTATCGGTGATGCCATGGCAAAGCATGTAGAGTCCAGCTGGTCTGCAAAGGCAGGAGAGAAGTTAAGCTTTGGCAGTGAGTTTGGTATCACAGCAGGACAGATGTGCTTCTATCCAATGGTGAAGGATGCAAAGAAGGCAATGGATGATGCAAAGGCAGGAAGAAACAGTGAAGAACTGGAAAACACCATTTTAAATATCGTTGTTTCCCCAGGTGTTGTATCTGTTTCCGTTCATCCAGATTACAATGGCGGTATTGCACATGCTTTATTCTATGGCCTGACCAAGAGAGAGCACATTGAAAAGAAACATCTCCACGGTGAGGTGGTTTCCTACGGCACATTGGTAAATCTTATGGTAGATAAGGACTGGGATAAGCTGAAAATGGCTTATGGAGTAAATAAGTCTATTGACCTGCCTGTATGCCTGGCTGATCTGGAGCTGGAAAAGGATGACAAGTTAGAGGATGTCCTTGAAGCAACAATGGCAAATCAGGAAATGACCCATACACCTTATCCTGTAACAAAAGATATGATCTATCAGGCTATCCATGATCTGGAAGATTATAAGGGTTAAAAACATAGGCTGTGAATAAGAGAGAATAGTAAAATGGCAGTGACCATACGTGATATACGGGTAATCTGCACAGCGCCGGAAGGAATCAACCTTGTGGTGGTAAAAGTGGAGACCAGTGAACCGGGACTTTACGGACTGGGATGTGGAACCTTTGCTTACCGCCACCTGGCTGTAAAGCTGGTAGTAGAAGAATATTTAAAGCCCCTTCTGGTTGGAAGAAATGTAGAGAATATCGAAGATCTGTGGCAGTTGATGAACCAGAACGGATACTGGAGAAACGGACCTATTGAAAATAATGCTATTTCCGGCGTAGATATGGCATTATGGGATATTAAGGGAAAAATGGCAAATATGCCACTGTACCAGCTGTTTGGCGGAAAGTGCAGGGAAGGTATTCCGGTATACCGCCACGCAAATGGCCGCGATCTGTCTGAGCTGTGTGAAAATATTGAGCGTTTTCATGAAATGGGTATTACCAATATCCGCTGTCAGTGCGGCGGTTACGGCGGCGAAAGCTATGGAAATACGCCGGCAACTGCACCAAAGGGCGCCCAGCCAGGTGTTTATCTGGATTCCAGAAGCTATATCCGCAATACAATAAAGCTGTTTGAAGGAATCAGAAACAAATTAGGATATGAGATCAATCTGGTACATGATGTTCATGAGCGTATTGCTCCTATTGAGGCTATTAAGCTGGCAAGAGAGCTGGAGCCATTTGATCTGTTATTCTTAGAGGATCCGGTACCTATCGAGCAGACAGACTGGTTAGCAAGAATGAGAGAGCAGACTTCCATACCGATCGCAGAAGGCGAGCTGTTTAACAATCCCGTTGAGTGGAGAAAACTTATCTCAGAACGGCTGATCGATTACATCCGCGTACATTTAAGCCAGGTTGGCGGTATTACACCTGCAAGAAAGCTGCAGATCTTTGCAGAGCAGTTTGGTGTACGCACTGCATGGCATGGACCTGGAGACATGTCTCCTCTGGCTCATGCAGCAAACATCCATATTGACCTGGCAGCACCAAACTTTGGTGTACAGGAATGGTCCGGCATTGAGCCGCCAAACTTTGTTATCCAGGAATTAAAGGGACCACATGGTGCGCTCCTTGAAGTATTCCCGGGACTGCCTGAGTTTGACAATGGTTATGTATATGCAAATGATAAACCTGGTTTAGGCGTTGACTTAAATGAGGAAGAGGCTGCAAAATATCCTTGTGAGAATACTATGACTACATGGACACAGACAAGACGCAGGGACGGAGCATTGCAGACTCCATAAGGTGATCAGGGTTTTACCACTGTTTTTCCTGCTTTGCGGGGAAACGTATTATATATTATAGGAGGATAAAAAAATGGCATTTGATTACTGGGTTACAAGGCACATGCAGTAGCAGGTGACTTATCCAAGAAGCCAGAGATTGACCGTATGTTTGCAGAAGCTATGGAAATCTTAGGAAACAAGCTGGACGTTATGATCCCTGCAGCAGGTATCCAGAGACGTTATGAGCCATGGGAATTCCCGGAGGATGCATGGAGACTGGTTATTGATGTTGACTTAAACCATGTATGGTTTATGTGCCAGAAGGCAGTTCAGGTTATGAAGGACAAGGAAGGCAGCACCGGAAAGATCATCAACATCGCTTCCATGAACGCATTCTTTGGCGGCACAACTGTTCCTGCTTACACAGCAGCTAAGGGGGCAGTAGCAATGCTGACCAAGAGCCTTGCATCTGACTGTGCTGACCACAATATCTGCTGCAACGCAATTGCTCCTGGATATATGGACACTGAAATGTGCGCTAACATGACTCAGGAAAGAAAAGACGAGTGCACTAAGAGAATCCCTGCAGCACGTTGGGGACTGCCAGATGACCTTAAGGGACCGGTACTGTTCCTGGCTTCTGATGCAAGTGACTACTTAAATGGTGCTGTTATCCCTGTAGACGGCGGATTCTTAGTTAAGTCATGATGATGCCTGCTGCAAAAGCAGTTAAAAATACGTTATAAACATGGGGTGCTGCAGTCAGGTGAAAATGCCGGACTGCGGCGCTCTTTTTTAAAAGGAAATATAATACTTTTGTAATGTCTGAAGGCATGCAAGGGGCTTGACATCAGATAGACGTTAGTTATATCATGGAATAACGACAATGTTTACATGGCGGGAATGGTATATGATGGGGGATATACCTGTAAACAGATTGGAAAGATAAATTGGAGAGGTAGTAGCATGAGACAGATGCAAAAAGAAAAGCTGCTTCCAGAGCAGACAGCGGAAAAAATCAGAGAATACATAGAAAGCAACGGGATGAAGACAGGAGACAAGCTTCCAAATGAATTTCAGCTGGCTGAGATCTGCGGGGTGGGAAGGAGTACCATTCGCGAGGCTATAAAGCTTCTGGTCTTTTCTGGAAAAGTAGAGGTGATCCGGGGAAGCGGTACTTATATTAAGAAGGAAAAAGCACCACAGGAAGTGACCATGGCAAATGATGATCCACTTGGCTTTCGGGAAAACAGTGAAGAGAACCTGTTTCAGACCTGCCTGGAATTTGTGGATGTACGTTTGATGTTAGAGCCGGAAGTGGCAGCTATGGCAGCTACCAATGCAGATTATGCAGATTGCCAGAAGCTGCAGATGCTTCAGAGAGAAGTGGGACAACTGGTGGATCAGGGAAAGGATCACATAGCAGCGGATATTGAATATCACAAACAGTTAGCAGCCTGCACCCATAATCAGATCCTCTGCAATCTCATGGAGATCGTGGTAAAAGGTATTCCGCTGTTTGTAAAGATCACAAAAAATGATTTTGCAAAATCAACGGTAGAACAGCATCGTGCTATTACAGAGGCTATTTCAGCAGGAGATGCCCAGGGTGCCAGATACGGCATGATCACTCATTTAAACAGCAACAGGAAGCGTATTTTAAAGGCTCTTACAGAACAAAAAGCCACAGAAAATTTATAATCTCCCATTTTTATTGAAATTTAACTGTTATTTCGTTATAATGATGTTAAAAATCAGGTTGCGTGCAGCGGCTTTATGGGAGATTTGTGATGAAAAAAAGATTTTTAGCTCTGATGGCAGCTGGCTTAGGAACAGTACTGCTTTTAACAGCCTGTGGTCATATAGGAAATATTACGCCAGACAGCAAGGTAAAACTGAATCCAAATAAACCAGTTTCCCTTACTGTCTGGCATTATTATAATGGGGCACAGCAGGCAGCTTTTGACCAGCTTATATCAGAATTTAATGCAACAGAGGGAAAAGAGAAAGGAATCTACGTAGAAGGCTATACACAGGGATCAGTAGGTGATCTGGAAAAAGCTGTTTCTGATGCAGTTGCAGGAGCTGTAGGTGCCCAGTCCCTGCCGGATATTTTTTCCACTTATGCAGATACAGTCTACGCAGTCCAGAAAGAAGGAAAACTGGCAGATCTGACACCTTATTTTACAAAAGAAGAACAGGCTGAATACGTAGAATCCTATATTCAGGAAGGCTATTTTCATGATGATTCGTCTTTGTATCTGTTTCCTGTAGCAAAATCCACAGAGATCATGATGATCAATGCCACAGACTGGCAGACCTTTGCAGATGCCACAGGTGCTTCATTAGATGAATTATCCACATTGGAAGGTGTGACAGAAACAGCAAAGCGTTATTATGAATGGACAGACAGTTTAACACCGGATGTAGCGGATGACGGGAAGGCATTTTACGGAATCGATTCCATGTCTAATTACTTTATTATTGGTATGAAGCAGATGGGAGTGGATCTTTTTGATGTAAAGGACGGGAAATTGACTATTCGGGCAGACAAAGAAAAAATCCGCCGTTTGTGGGACAATTATTATGTTCCGTATGTAAATGGCTACTTTGCAAGTTTTGGGAAATTCCGTTCAGATGATATAAAAACAGGAGACATCCTGGCATATACGGGTTCTGTGTCATCTTCCATGTATTTCCCGGATCAGGTGATAACGGATGATGGGACCAGAGATATTGATTATATCGTAATGCAGCCTCCTGTGTTAGAAGGAGGAGAACATATATGTGTACAGCAGGGCGCAGGCATGGCAGTGACAAAATCCGATGAAAGGCATGAATATGCAGCCTGTGAGTTTTTGAAGTGGTTTACCAGAAAGGAAAATAATCTTCGTTTTGTATGTGAATCTGCTTATCTTCCGGTACGTAAAGATTCCAATTCGGTAGAGGCGCTGGATGAGATAATAAAGGATAAAGATTTGAAGGTAAATGATAAGGCATATCAGTGTCTGGACAGCATATTAAGCTCTTATGACCTGACTAGTTTTTACACACCAAAGTGTTTTGAAAATGGGTATACGGCCAGAAAAATATTGGATTATGATCTTTCTGATAAGGCAGCAGAGGATAAGGCAAAAGTAGATGAAATGGCAGCTGGAGGTATGTCCAGGGCAGAGGCAGAAGCCCGGTTCACTACAGATGAAGCGTTTGAACAGTGGTATGAGCAGTGGAATACAAAGCTGGAGAATGCAGCTTTTCAGAATAATTAATGAGATCAGTTACAGGGCCAAGAGCAGGAGGTAAGAAGCAGATGAAAGTTCAGAAACGGAAACTGATGCGCATATTGCTTGTCCCCCTGCTTTTAGTTGTTTTATTTCAGGGAATCATGCCGTTTTTTATGCTTATGGCCAGTGGAGTAAAAGATACCATGGAAAGTAATGCGGTGAACCTTGACAGTTATCTGTTGAAAAACCGGGAAGTGATGCTGGAAAATGCAATGGTGGAGCAATGGAGCGGCATTCGTAAAGAAAGTACCTACTTAAATCAGGAAATGTCAGAATTTCTCCGGGAAAATGCTGTGGATATAAAGGCTTTTTCTGCAAGGAGAGATCTGCAGAAAAACTATGCACAGAGGGTATTTCCAAGACTGTTAGAATTTCTTCACCGGGATTCTGCCAGTGGTGTTTTTCTTATTGTAGCCAATGATACTCCCCTTAAGAAGGCGGGAGATTATGACGGATTTTTTATACGGGATTCAGATCCTGTGGCAAAAACAGAGACAAATTCGGACCTGCTTTTTGAACGGGGGGATAAAGAACTGGCCCGTGGAAGTGGGATCGCTTTTGACAGCTCCTGGTTTCCGGTTTTTAATTTTAAAGGACAGGGGAACAGGGCCAGCGATGATTTCTTTTATGAGCCATATACAGCTGCGATGACTCATCCGGAAGTGGATATGAACAGTCTGGGCTACTGGTCTGTGCCCTTTATCCTGGAAGATCATGTGATGGATAATCATAAAATGATCACCTATTCTTTTCCGCTGGTCTTTAATGGCATTGTTTATGGTGTTATGGGAACAGAAGTTTCCATCAGTTATCTGTGCAATACCTATTTCAGGATACAGGATCTGAACCGCGAACAGACTGCCGGTTATACAATTTCCATTGACAATGGGGATGAAACCTACAAAAGCATAGCTGGAAAAGGTGTCTTATATGATGCAGTAAAAATGGAGAAAGATGTTTTTTCATTAGAACACACCAGTCATGAAAAACTGTTTAAAGTAAAGGATTCAAAAATAGGAGATCAGGATATTTATGCAGTTATGTCAAAAATAAGCCTGTATGCAAATAATGTTCCCTATAAAAATACCAACTGGGTCCTTTGCAGCTTTGTGCCGAAAGATACGATCTTCAGCCTTGCAAATAAACTGTATACCATTATACTGACTACCATCTTTTTCTGCGCCCTTATGGGAATGGGGCTGATGTTTATTGTGGTCCGTTATGTCACAGGACCGGTATACCGGCTAATGGACAGTGTCCGGGGTGGAATTGAAGGTTTAAAAGATTTTGTTCCTTCTGATATACAGGAAATAGATGAGCTTCATGAGGTAGTGAAGAATCTGACGGAAAATGAGATCCGGACAGAGACTCAGCTGAAAGAAGAAAAGGAACGTTACCGCGTGGCCGTGGAAAGCTCCAATGATCTGTTTTTTACTTACAGGGATAATGAGCATACATTGGAGATTGTAAACAGCAAAAGCCATGATGGGGTCTGGGATATTAAAAAGATACAGGAAGATCTGATCGCACCTGATTTTTCCAGGGAAGACCAGAGAAAGCTGTCAGCCATGATAAACAGCCGGGACAGTAAGATTTATGCCCAGATCTGCCGGAAGATAACGGGAAAAGAGGATGGCTGCTGGCTGGAAGTAAGAGGCAAGATTATCATGGATGCCAGAGAAAAGGATCGCCGGATCGTAGGCTATGTCCGTGATATCCATGAGACGAAAATGAGGGAATTAGAGCAGGAAAGAAAACAGCAGATGGATCCGGTCACCTCTTTCTACCGTTTAAAACCTGGCATGGAGGAAATAAGGCATGTACGCAGAAGGTTTCCGGAAGGAATGCTGGTCCTTGTGGATATCTGCCGTTTTACAATGATCAGCCGTGATTTTGGTCTTGCATTTGGCGATGTACTTCTGGAGCAGTTTTCTAAAATGTTTTTACAGGTCTGTGAAGAAGGGGCTGCCAGCACACCGGTGATGATCAGAGCAGGTTCTGATGAACTGCTGGCCTGGATACCGGGAGAAAAGGAGGCATCCTGCAGGCAAAAATTGTGGAAATTAAAAGAAAGGTTCCAGGGACTGGTACGTCAAAGCCTCTTAAAACTGGAGTTTAAAGCCGGATTTGCCTGGGGCGGGGAAGAAAATAATACAGACACTCTGCTCCATCAGGTTTGTGTGGCTGTTTTGGAGGCAGAAAAGAAGGATGCAGAAACTCTTTTCTGGAGTGAAGTAGAGGATACAGAGGCAGCACCGAAGCAATTTGGAAAGATCGTATCTATGGAGTATATCGAGGAGACCAGTTTTGTGTCCCTGGCACTGAATATTTTAGACCGCTGCAGCCAGATCGAAGCAGGACTGGATCTTATTTCCTGCCGGTTAAATGAATGGTTTGGACTGGAAAATCTGATGATCACAGGTTTAAATCCAGAGTTCCTTTCCAGTGAATTGTCTTATCAGTGGAAAGATGCAGCCGGGGCAGAAGAAAGACCGGGTATGGTCCATTGCAGTGAAAAAGTGTTTAAACAGTTAAATCAGGATACCCAGGAAAAGGCTATGCAGCCTGTAAAAGAGGTTCTTGCAGTATTGCCTTTATTTAAGGAGAATAATAAGGAAAATAATACTGAAAAAACGGGAATTGCAGTTTTAATGAATGATAACAGCCAGTATTCTGGTACGATCTTCTTTATGGGTGTAGATGAAGAAATCTTAAACAGGGAAGAGGACAGAAAACTTTTCCGGGAGATCGGCATCATTATCCAGAACCGTATTAACAGAAACCGTCATGACCAGTCAGCACAGGCCAAGTCAGATTTTCTGGCCCACATGTCCCATGAGATACGTACACCTATGAATGGTATCATTGGTATGACGGATATTGCATTAAAGGATGGCCAGTCAGAAGAAGTGCGCTTTGACTGTTTAAAGAAGGTAAAAAGTTCTTCTAATTATCTGCTGGGCATTTTAAATGATGTCCTTGATATGTCAAAGATCGAAAGTGGAAAAATGAAGCTGGTAATGGATGACTTCCAGTTAGATAAGATGATAAATGGCCTTTATACACTGTTAGAAGCTAAGTTTGAGGAAAAATCCCAGCATTATCATCTAAATATGCAGTTAAAGCATACCTGGTTTTATGGAGATGCCATGCGCATCAGCCAGGTCCTTGTAAATCTGTTGGGAAATGCAGTTAAATATTCCGGTAATGATACAGATATTTCCTTGACAGTAACAGAAAAGGAAGGGGAAAATGACCTGTCCCAGCTATATTTTGCAGTAAAGGATCATGGTATTGGTGTAAATGAAGAAGACCGCCAGAGGATCTTTGGCAGTTTTGAACAGGTAGAGCATTTTGGTACAGGACAGCAGGGAACAGGTCTTGGGCTTGCCATCAGTAACCGCCTGGTACATATGATGGGTGGAAGTATTTTACTGGATAGCCAGGTAGACGTGGGCAGTACCTTTAGTTTCCGGATCCAGTTAAGGCCGGTAAAGGAACATAAGATCCAGGAGAAAGCTCCCCAGAACAAGAAAGACTTTTCAGGTATCCGCGTTCTGGTAACAGAGGATAATCCCCTGAACATGGAAATCCTCCAGTATATACTGGAGGACATGGGGATGAAGGTGGATAATGCTTATGATGGAAAAGAAGCAGTGGATAAGTTTGAAGCTTCAAAGACAGGATATTATGACCTGATCATCATGGACATCATGATGCCTGTTATGGGCGGCTTAGAAGCAGCCCATGCTATCCGTACCATGGAGCGGGCAGACAGTAATAAGGTACCTATTGTTGCCATCAGTGCCAATGCTTTTGATGAAGATATCCATCGTTCTCTTGCCAGCGGTATGAATGCGCATCTTTCTAAGCCGGTGGAAATAGATAAGCTGCGGGAAACCCTGGGAAAATTATTAAAATAAAGTACACTGTTAAGGCAGCAGAAAGAAGTGGGTAAAAGCAGTAAAAAGAATACAGCATAAGGCACCAAAAAATGCTGGCAGAATGGCAGAAACAAGGGTCCACCGGGCACTTTTAGTTTCTTTATAAATAGTAATAAGGGTGGTGGAGCATGGCCAGTGCATCAGGGAGAAGAGCATGACGCACACTGCGGTGGTCCAGGTCCAGCCGTTTGCTGTAAGGATCTGCTTTAGCTGGAGTGTGGAAGCGTATCCCGTCAGATTCCCCTGGGCTGTATAGGCCATAAGGATAATGGGAAGGACGATCTCGTTGGCGGGAAGTCCAAGGATAAAAGCTGTAAGGATAACGCCGTCCATACCCAGCAGGCGGCCAAGGGGATCTAAAATAAGGCTGATCCGGGAAAGCAGGCTGATCCCGCCTGGGGACACATTTGCTAAAAGCCACAGGATAAGACCAGCAGGAGCGGCTACGGCAGCAGCTCTTCCAAGGACAAACAAAGTACGGTCTGTAACAGAGCGCAGGATCACCTTTCCTATCTGGGGACGTCTGTAAGGAGGCATTTCCAGTGTAAAGGATGAGGAAACGCCTCTTAATACAGTGGCAGACAACAGGTAAGAAGAGAGAAAGGTCATGGCGATCCCTAAAAGGATGAACAGGGTAAGTATCAGTGCACTGACAGCATAAGAGGCTGCATTTTGCTGGCTGCTGCATAAAAACAGCAGGATCAAAGTGATAAAAAGAGGGAGACGTCCATTACAGGGCATAAAATTATTGGTAAGAATAGCAATAAGCCGTTCGCGGGGAGAATCAATGATACGGCAGCCTGTAATGCCTGCAGCATTGCAGCCAAAGCCCATAGCCATAGTAAGAGCCTGTTTTCCACAGGCTTTACAGCACTGGAAAGGCCGGTCCAGGTTATAGGCGATGCGGGGCAGATAGCCGGAGTCTTCCAATAATGTAAAAAGAGGAAAGAATACGGCCATAGGCGGCAGCATAACAGAGACCACCCATGCAAGGACCTGGTAAATTCCATAAATAAAGGCTTCCCGTAAAAGAACCGGGACATGGAGAAACAGTAAAACCTGTTCCAGAACATGCTGGAAGGAAAACAGCAGATCAGAAAGCAGGGCAGATAACTGATTGGCACCTGCTAAAGTGATCCAGAAGATCAGGGCTAAAAGCCCGGCCATAGCCGGATAGGCAGCCAGACGTCCTGTAAGGATACGATCCAGTTTCCTGTCTGTTTCATTATAATTCCGGTCCGGCAGGCGGACACAGGCAGAGGCGATGGATCCGGCACTGTTTACCAGACCAGATACTATGCGGTCTTTTATAATATCTTTGAAAATGCCTTTCTGGTTCAGATAGGAGCAGGCAGTTTGCAGGCTTTTTACAACTGCAGGATCCTGAGCCGGGTCATAGCCGCAGCTGGCAGTAAAAGAGCGCAGAAAAGAGGCATCATCTTCTAACAGACGCAGTGTAAGAAAGCGGGAGGTCACATAAAATGGCAGTATGTGGGCGCCCATCCAGTTTTCTACAGCAGGTTCCACCATGGAAACAGCTGTTTCCAGTTCTTTACAGTAGGTGACCTGGTAATGTGAAAGAACAGGACTGTCAGTGAGATCATCTAACTCCTTTAAAAGAGGGATCAATGTGCATTTTTTTCTGGCAGAGGTACCGGCTACAGGGATACACAGCAGATCTGATAACTGGTCTAAGTCTATTTGTATCCCTTTCTTTTCTGCTTCATCTAAAAGATTCACACATACCAGTACACGATCCGTGGCCTCCAGGATCTGCAGTACCAGGTTCAGGTTCCGCTCCAGACATGTGGCATCGCAGACGATGACAACTGCCTGATGGGCTCCAAAGCAGATAAAATCCCTGGCAACTGTTTCTTCAGCAGAGCGGGAAGAAAGAGAGTAGGTGCCGGGAATATCTACCAAAATATAATCTTTATTGGAGTTATGGCAAATTCCCCAGGCATTGGCAGTGGTTTTGCCGATCCAGTTGCCTACATGTTGTTTTTTTCCTATGGTAAGATTATTAAATAAAGTGCTTTTTCCTACATTAGGATTTCCTGCAAGGGCGATGACCGGGCGTTCAGGTGTATTTTCAGGAATAGAAGACTTGTTTTTATGAAATTTCATAGATTCTCCTTTCCTGTTATCAGAATATTTTTGCTGTCTGTTTTCCGGATAGCGATCACAGCACCCCGTATGGCATAGGCAGCCGGGTCTCCTAAGGGGCTTACACCTACACATTCTACCAGTGTATTTTCAGTAAGGCCTATGTCAAGAAAGCGGCGGCGTATGCTTCCGCAGGAGGTAAGGCAGCAGACGCGGGCCTTTTCGCCGGGCTTAATATCATTCAGACAAAGAGGGGGATTCATGAAAATGTTACCTGCCTGGAAAAGTCTTTGTGGATATTATATGATACCAAGGGGAAAAAGGTTAAAATAACTGGAAAATGAAGTCAAAATAGGTTATACTATTAACAAACTAAGCGTGTAGAAAAAACTATGCGACTATACAACAGGAGAAGGCAGAAAGTTATGGAAGAAAATTATGTAGAATGGCTGGTAAAACGGAAAGACCCCGTTTATGCCTGGCCTGTAAAAGTATTGATGATTGTATTGTGTGCATTATCTGCATTTGCAGCCCTTCAGGTCATGTTCGGGGTATTGATCCTTGTGGCAGCAGGTGCTGCGACGTATTTTGTTTTTTTAAACCTCAGTGTAGAATATGAATACCTGTTTGCAGACGGTGGCTTCAGTGTAGACCGCATCCTTGGAAAGGCCAGAAGAAAAAAAGCTTTTGACTGCGAAAAAGAAGAAGTACAGGTGATCGCACCGGCAGATTCCTATGTATTAAAAGATTATGAAAAACAGGGAATGAAAGTTATAAACTGCGCCAGCGGACAGGCCGGCGCAAAAGTTTACGCACTGATCAGCCAGAAGGGCTCTGTGACAACAAAAGTCTTATTTGAGCCTGGTGAGAAAATGGAAGGGGCTATGCGCAGAGTATTTCCGCGCAAGTTTATGAGACAGTAAAGATTTTTTGTGAGTTCCGAGGCTGCGAAAAGTCCCTGGAACTGATAAGTTTTCCTCATGAAAAATCATAAGCAATTTCAATGAATATTTTACGGCAAATGGGTTTGACAATCCATATAAAATTTGCTAGTATTAGTTACTAATAAGAAGGCCAAAACGCCAGTGTCTGATAAAACCGATGTTTTTTTAGCGCTGGCGTTATATTGAACCTTTAGATAAAAATTGATGAAGAAAGAGAGGAAAAAACGAATGGGTACAATTATCGGTGAAGGCATTACCTTTGATGATGTGCTTCTGGTTCCATCTTATTCAGAAGTGATCCCAAATCAGGTAAACTTAAGCACAAACCTGACAAAGAAGATCCGTCTGAATATCCCGTTAATGAGTGCAGGTATGGATACAGTTACAGAGCATCGTATGGCGATCGCCATGGCTCGTCAGGGAGGAATCGGCATTATTCATAAGAATATGTCAATTGAGGCACAGGCTGAGGAGGTAGATCGTGTAAAACGTTCTGAGAACGGTGTTATCACTGATCCATTCTATCTTTCCCCAGAGCATACATTAAAGGATGCCAATGACCTGATGGCAAAATTCCGTATTTCCGGTGTGCCGATCACAGAAGGCAAAAAATTAGTTGGTATCATCACCAACCGTGACTTGAAATTCGAGGAAGATTTCAGCCGTCCGATCAGAGAATGCATGACTTCCAAGAATCTGGTCACAGCAAAGGAAGGCGTTACTTTAAAGGAAGCAAAAGCAATCCTTGCAAAGGCAAGAGTAGAGAAGCTGCCTATCGTTGATGATGATTTTAACCTGAAGGGACTTATCACCATTAAGGATATTGAAAAGCAGATCAAATATCCTCTGTCTGCAAAAGATGCACAGGGACGTCTGTTATGTGGTGCAGCTATCGGTATCACAGCCAATGTTTTAGAGCGTGTAGAAGCACTGGTGAAGGCAAAGGTGGACGTTGTTGTTTTAGACTCTGCCCATGGTCATTCTGCAAATGTTATCCGCTGCGTAAAGATGATCAAAGAAGCATTTCCGGAGGTTCAGGTCATTGCAGGTAATGTGGCAACTGGTGATGCCACCAGAGCTCTGATCGAAGCTGGTGCTGATTGTGTTAAGGTTGGTATCGGACCTGGTTCTATCTGTACGACCCGTGTGGTTGCAGGTATCGGCGTTCCTCAGATCACCGCTGTTATGGACTGCTATGCAGTTGCAAAAGAATACGGTATCCCGATCATTGCTGATGGCGGTATCAAATATTCCGGTGATATTACAAAGGCGATCGCAGCAGGCGGAAGCGTTTGTATGATGGGAAGCATGCTTGCAGGCTGCGACGAGAGTCCAGGTGCTTTCGAGCTGTATCAGGGACGTAAGTACAAAGTATATCGCGGTATGGGCTCTATTGCAGCTATGGAAAACGGAAGCAAGGACCGTTACTTCCAGACTGATGCAAAGAAGCTGGTTCCAGAAGGCGTAGAAGGTCGTGTAGCTTATAAGGGTATGGTAGAGGATACTGTATTCCAGCTGTTAGGCGGTTTACGTTCCGGTATGGGATACTGTGGCGCAATGGACATCCCGACTCTTCAGGAGACAGGAAGATTTGTCAAGATTTCTGCAGCATCCTTAAAAGAAAGCCATCCTCATGATATCCATATCACAAAGGAAGCTCCGAACTATTCAATTGAAGAATAATTTTTTACAGGCTATTTACGAAGATTCATGGGTCGCCGCATTTGCGGCGGCCTTTTTGTGCCAATGCTGCATATTTGCGTACTAAGGAAGAAAGCAGGGATATAAATTGGGAGAACGTTCAAAACTTACAACGCTGTGTTATATTGAAAAAGGTGACAGCTATTTGATGCTTCACAGAGTCAGCAAAAAACATGATGTAAATAAAGACAAGTGGATCGGCATCGGAGGTCATTTTGAAGAAAATGAAAGTCCAGAAGAATGTCTGCTCCGGGAAGCAAAAGAAGAGACCGGGCTTACACTTACATCCTGGAAATTCAGGGGGATCGTTACTTTTATTTCCGAAGGCTGGAATACGGAGTATATGTGTTTATATACAGCTGATGGATATGAGGGAGAAATCATTCCCTGCAATGAAGGGGTACTGGAATGGATCAGAAAAGAAGACCTGTTAAAGCTGAACTTGTGGGAAGGAGACAAGATCTTTTTAAAACTGCTTCAGGAAAACGCACCCTTCTTTTCCCTGAAACTGGCTTATAAGGGGGATGTTTTAACAGAGGCAGTGCTGGATGGAAAAAAATTAAAGAAATCGTAACAAAATGGGTTATTTTTTGTAATTGTGGTATATGGTATAATGGGTCCAAAAGAAAAACAAGCGACACCGAAGGTGGCATTTGTTTTTCTTGGACCATTAACGAAGGTTCCGCCTGCGAAAGCAGGCAGTGGAGCGCGAATGCGCGGGATTCGTGAGTGGACGAGAACACAGGGAAAAACAAGCGGCTGCGCCAGCAGAATGAAAAAGATATTGAGGGGGTAAAAATATGAGAACGATCGGGTTGATCGGTGGCATGAGCTGGGAAAGTACGATTCCCTACTACCGGATCATAAATGAAGAAGTAAAGAAGAAAATGGGAGGACTGCATTCAGCAAAGATCATTCTTTACAGCGTTGAATTTGATGAAATAGAAAAATGCCAGTCTGAAAATAGATGGGAAGAAAGCGGTGAGATCCTGGGAAAAGCTGCACAGGCACTTGAAACAGCCGGCGCAGATTTTATCCTGATCTGCACCAATACCATGCATAAGGTAGCACCTCAGATCGCGTCTATGATAAAGGTTCCGATCATACATATTGCAGATGCTACTGCAGATGAACTGGATAAAGCGCGTATTAAACGGGTAGGACTTCTGGGAACCAAATATACAATGACACAGGATTTTTATAAAAAAAGACTGGTGGACAGAGGAATCGATGTACTGATCCCAAAAGAGAGTGAAATAGAAACGGTAAATTCCATTATTTTTAATGAACTATGCGTAGGAACAATAACGGAAGAGTCCCGGAAAAAATTTCAGGATATTATTGAAAAATTGAAAGAAAAAGGAGCTGATGGTGTTATTTTAGGCTGTACGGAGATAGGCCTTTTGATCAGTCAGTCCGATGTTTCTATTCCTGTATTTGACACAACTGTGATTCATGCAAAGAGAGCGGCAAAGATTGCAATGGAAGATTAATTTTGAGACCTGTATTGGTGTTTAGGCACTGGTACAGGTTTTTTTGGCAGATGCCATCTATTTACACAGGGAAGAAGTTTGAAGCAAAGAAATTGCACCCGGAGCAGTAAGTAATGTGTTGGACGTATATATGATGATACCAGGGTCAAAAGGTCATAAATCCGTTGCAAGCTTGCTTGCAGGAGGATTTATGACCTTGGGACCCGCCAAAAACATGAGTAAGGAGCCATTTTTTGAAGAAAA
>UQJF01000041.1 GCA_900541315.1 uncultured Clostridium sp.
CATGGCTTCTTTTTACAATATAAGCATATCAAAAAAAGCAGAAGATATCTAATCCATTTCGGAATAAATATCTTCTGCTTTTAAGTTAATGACATTGTATAAACTCTAGCTTTTTGTAGATACTATCAACGATTACTCGATAACTGTAGCAACACGTCCAGATCCTACTGTACGTCCACCTTCACGATAGGCTGAAAAATACGGGTCACAACCGGATCCCCGGCATCCTGACACGCCTTTGCCATCTCTATAGCCTCTTTGCAGAACTGTTCCTGGGAATTTACAAGGACTTTACCCCGTTTATCCACTTTCTCATAGCTTCCGTCTGGTTTCAGGATATGAGCCTTAACATTGTCTTCCAGCTCCAGCTCTAAAATATGGATGACTTTCTCTTTTAATATTTCATCTTCTACAGGGAACAGTATCTCCACACGGCGGTCCAAGTTTCTCGGCATCCAGTCTGCACTGCCCATATAGACCTCAGGGCTTCCATCATTGAAGAAGTAGAAGATGCGGCTGTGCTCCAGGAAATTTCCTACAATAGAACGCACGGAAATATTTTCGCTTAAGCCAGGTACACCTGCTTTCAAGCAACAGATCCCCCGGACTACCAGTTCAATCTTTACACCTGCACAGGAGGCATCATACAGTGCGGAAATGATCTCCTTGTCGCAGAGAGAGTTCATTTTTGCCATAATATGGGCTTCTCTGCCTTCTCTCGCATGCTCTGTTTCACGGTTGATCATCCGCAGGAAACGGTGGCGCAGCCATAAAGGTGCTACAGACAGCTTATTCCATGCCCTTGGCTCAGAATATCCGGAAAGCATGTTAAACACAGCTGTTGCATCTTCACCGATCTGCGGATCACAGGTTAATATGCCACAGTCTGTATAAAGTTTCGCCGTAGAATCGTTGTAATTGCCGGTTCCAAGGTGAACATAGCGGCGGATCCCATCTTCTTCCATACGGACAACCAGGGTTATCTTGCTGTGAGTCTTTAAGCCAACCAGACCATAGATAACATGGCAGCCTGCTTTCTCTAACATTTTTGCCCAGTTAATGTTATTTTCCTCATCAAAACGGGCCTTTAACTCTACCAGTACAGATACCTGCTTACCGTTATCTGCTGCCTCTGCCAACGCTGCGATAATAGGTGAATTTCCACTGACGCGGTATAAGGTCTGCTTAATAGCCAGCACCTCAGGATCTCTTGCTGCACTGCGGACAAAGTTGACTACCGGGTCAAAGCTCTGGTATGGATGGTGGAGCAGGATATCACCTTTGCGGATATTGGTGAAAATATCATCCTCATTCATCAGTTCAGGCACAGGCTGAGGAATGTATTTTGGCGTTTTTAAATGTGAAAAACCGTCCAGACCATACATTTTCATTAAAAAGGTCAGGTCCAATGGTCCTGAGATCTGGAAAATATCTTCACTGCTGATGGACAGCTCTTTCTTTAAGATCTTTAACAGCTGTTTATCTACATTGGACTCGATCTCCAGACGGATAGCTTCTCCCCACTGGCGTTTTTTCAGCTGTTTCTGGATCTCTTCTAACAGGTCTACTGCCTCTTCCTCATCCAGTGAAAAGTCTGCATTCCGCATAATACGGAAAGGATGGGAAGCCACAATATCATAGTTTAAGAATAGTGACTGCATATTCCTCTCGATGATCTCCTCCAGCAGGATGACTACTCTCTGGGATTCCCCGTCATCGTTCTTTTCCTCCGGCAGTTCCACAATACGTGGTATAACAGATGGAACCTGTACCATAGCAAATTCCAGCTCTGCATCTTTTTCATTTTTCTTCTTTAAAAGAGCTGCAATGTTTAATGTTTTATTGCGGATCAGCGGAAACGGTCTTGATGAGTCAAATGCCATTGGTGTAAGGACCGGGTACACATTTTTGTGAAAATATTCATCTGCAAAAGCAGCCTCATCCTTAGTCAGATCCTCATGTTCCATGACAATGCGCAGGCCATTCTGTTTTAAGGCCGGTACCAGGGAACGGTTGTAGGTGGAATACTGCACATCCACCAGCTGATGGGTCTTTTCACTGATCTTTTCCAGCTGCTCTTTTGCAGTCAGTCCTGCAATATCTTTTTTCGCATATTTTGCATGGACCATATCCTTTAAAGAAGCTACACGGACCATGTAAAATTCATCCAGATTAGAAGCAGTGATGCTTAAAAATTTCAGGCGGTCAAACAGCGGGATGCTTTTATCTCTCGCCTCGCTTAATACACGGTAGTTAAATTCGATCCAGCTTAATTCGCGGTTTACATAATCATTTTTCTCAGCCATTTTACACTCTCCTCTTCTGCTTCAAAACAGGACGTATTCCAAAGATTTCCTCAAAGAACGCCGCCTTCTGCTCAAAAGAAGCACTCTCTAACGCAAGATCCCCCTGATAGCCGGTAGTGATCACCAGCCGGCCGTCCCTTACTGCCATACGGCTATCAATGAGCTTTGCCTTATGGGTCTTGTCCATGGAATTTGCCAGACGCAGGATCGCTGTCAGCTTTGCGATGAGGATGGTAATTGCCGTCCGGTCAGATACTCCCGCCAGGTCCTGTCCCGCCTCTGTTTCCAGCTGCATCATATCATAGTCGAAATCACGGATATTGTAGCGGACTACATTGGCAATGATCTCACGCTCTAAATGGCTTAATCCGATAATCTCTGTGGACATGATCAGGGCATAGCCGCATTCGTTGGAATTTTTCATGCTGATGAATTTTCCGCAGGCATGGAGCGTAACTGCGATCTGAAGGAGCAGGCGGTCACGTTCTCCCAGTCCGTGGAAGCGTTTCGTACTGTCGAAGATATTCATAGCATACTGCTCTAATACCTGATTATGGCTGGCGTGGCATTTGTATTTTTTCGCCATGTTCCTGGCTGCCGCCAGAATATCATTTTCAAAGTTATGATCAAAACGGATCAGCTTTTTATCGCTGGCATATTCTGCTGCAATACCGTCACATATACCGATCGCCGGGATCCAGAACATTTCTGCCCCGGTTATATCCAGGATCCTTGTATAAACGGCTGCTGCAGGAAGAAGAAGATTTGCGTAATCGCTGTTTACACCGAAATTTTCTTCGATCTGGTTAATGGTCATCTGGGAAAGCTTATCATAAAAAACATGCATCGTTTCTGCATCTACATGGCTTTCCCCACCCTTTATGCCCAGACGGCGCATAAGATACAAAATATTATCTCCAATACCGATGAGATTCGTGATCTGGCGGTCTCTTAAATACATTTTCCTGAAAGTGATCAGTTCATTATCCACGATCTCTTCAATATGCAGTCTGTTGCCCTCTACGCTGACAGGTATTTTAGATAACTGGCTGCGAAGGCGCAGGCTGCCAAGAGGCATGTTCTGGGTAGCTACCAGAGAGTCTTTGTCAAAAAGCGAGATCTGGGCACTGCCAAATCCTACATCTACAATAGCAGTACCTTTCTGGATGATCTGGTTGAACTCACCTGCTTTTGACGCAACTGCCTTATAACTGATAAAACGCTGCTCAGAGTTGCTGATAATGTGTACCTCCAGTCCGGTACGCACCCGTATCTGGTCCAGGATAATGCGGCTGTTTTTTGCCTCACGCATGGCAGTAGTAGCATAGGCGCGGTAGTCCTTTACCCGGTACAGCTTCATTGTTTCCGTAAATTTTTCCAGAACCCGGCACAATTCATCTGCCAAACCATAACTTATCTTTCCTTCACTGAAGGTATCGCTTCCTAAAGCGATCATATGACGGACATGATCAATACTCTTGATCCCTTTGTCTGAGATTTCATAAATCCCCAGCTCCAGGGCAAAAGAACCTACATCGATCGCCGCAAACATTCTGACTGCCACTTTTTTCCTCCTTAAAAAATGCGTATACATCATTTTTAAAAAATTCCCCGCAACGGGGAATTTTAAATTTATATTTTGTATACAATGATGTAACCGGATTGCTCCATTGCTATGCAATTCCCGCAATCCTCGAACACCTCAAACTCCCATAAAATGGCGTGTTCACACCATTTTATTTCGTTTTCGGTGTTCGGCGTGTCAATAAGTATAAATTGCTTATTTGTGCGAGCACAAACGCAATTTATACTTTTGACACTTACATCATACAATAGTCTACTGCATATTTTCACTTTCTGCCCCATATCGGGGTAAAGACTGTGTAAAATCCATGTAAAATCACTTTCTTCCTAACAAATGTGTAATAAACTGGGAAGCGGTACGTCCTGACAGACCGCCATGGCTTAACTCCCACTTGTTTGCTTCTAATAACAGTTCATCTTCCGGCATATCCAGCTGGTATTTTTCTGCAAGCGCCTTTACAATGCCCTGGAACTGGAACTTGTCCGGAGAACCATAATAGATCGTAACGCCAAAACGGGCTGCCAGGGAAAGCTTCTCCTGAACAGTATCATTATTATGCAGATCATCATCTAATTCTCTCTTATCAGAGAACTTCTCACGGATAAGATGACGGCGGTTTGAAGTTGCATAGATCAGCACATTTTTCGGACGCTTTCCAAGACCGCCCTCTAAGATCGCCTTCAGATATTTATATTCCAGCTCATATTCCTCAAAGGAAAGATCATCCATGTAAATGATGAACTTATAGTTGCGGTCCTTGACCTGCTCTAATACTTCAGAAAGTGCCTTAAATTGATGCTTATACACTTCGATCATTCGCAGTCCCTGGCCATAATATTCATTGAGAATGGCCTTAACACTGGAAGATTTTCCGGTACCTGCATCACCGAACAGCAGAACGTTATTAGCTTCTTTTCCGCTGATAAATGCTTCCGTGTTCTCGATCAGCTTCTTCTTCTGTGCCTCGTATCCAACAATATCTTTAAAATACACATGTTCTACATTGATGATCGGATCAATGATAAACTGATGCTCATCTTCTTTTTCAATAATACGGAATGCCTTGTTTAAGCCGAATTTTCCTACGCCGTACTCACCGTAGAAAGCCGCCATATGGCTTTGGAACTCTGTTTCATCAGCTGATTTCTCAAGGAGTACTGCCAGATCTACGATACGGTCTCTGATTCGGCGGTTGAACACGCGGCTTTCCTGGTTAGATGGACGATAATCTGCAAGCTCCTTCCACATAACCGCCGGCTCTAATGTTTCAATATTAAAGTCAAATAATGCCTTGAAAATACGGTAATCATTTCTTGCCAGCATATCCAGTGTGCCGCCGGCATTTCCCCGTATCTCACAGGTGGTGGTGTAGGCATTTTCATTATCTGCCAGACAGAGAGCTAAGAAACAATGCCATAAATTGCCCTCAAAGCCGTATTCTACAGCCAGTTCTACAAGCTGTCCTGCACAGCCAAAGGCATCTGCCTTTTTTTCACTGCTTCCCAGTCCCATAAGACTGGCCATATCCTCAAAAAGATCTTCATGCTTTAAATTTCTGTAGATCACAAGTTCATTGATGTTCATTTTCTCGTCCTCTTTTTTGTCTTCCAAAGTATTTTTTTATTTAAGCTTCATAATTGCCCAGGATGCGCAGTGTGGCTGCCTCTTCTGCAATGCCCTTTAATGCGTTCTGAACAGCGGGATCACTTAAATTTCCTTCCACATCTACAAAGAAACGGTATTCCCAGCTTTTTCCAGGTATCGGTCTGGACTCGATCATCAGCATATTTACGTTGTTGTAGATCAGGTTTCCAAGCATATTATAAAGAGTACCGCTCTTGTGGGCACATTCAAAGCAGATGCTGATCTTATTTGCTTCTTTCTGGTAAACAGGATCTTTTGCAAGGATAATAAAACGGGTGGCATTGTTTTTATTATAATTAATGGACGGTTCCAGAACCTTCAGGTCATACAGCTTTCCTGCGATCTCACTGGCTACTGCAGCCTGTGTCACATCGCCGTCTTCTAACACTTTCTTTGCAGAAACAGCCGTATTTTCCATGCTTATCTGCCGCCACTGCCTGTGGCTGTTTAAATACCGGGAACACTGCATCAGTGCCTGAGGATGGGAATAGACCTGATGGATATCTTCCAAAGTCGCACCTGGCAGTCCTAAAAGAGCATGACTTACCGGAAGTTCTGTCTCTCCTACTATGTATACATTATGCTTTACCAGAAGATCATAATTGTCACTGACTGCCCCGGCAGAAGAATTTTCAATAGGCAGAACCGCAAAATCTGCTCTTCCTTCTTCTACCTCTAACATAGCATCTTCCATGGATTTTACATGATAAACATCTGCGTCCTGACCAAAATATTTTAAAGCCGCACCATGTCCATAGGAGCCTTCCACACCCTGATAAGCAATGCGGGCACCTTCTTTTTTAAGGGAATCTGTCATGGTAAAACCGGTTTCCAAAGCCTGTCCATGGCGGATCAGCAGACCATACTGCAGCTTGCGGCTGATGGTCATGATTTGGGAAAACAGCTCATATACACCTTTTTTATTAAAATCATTTCCTGCCATGGCAGTAACTGCTTCTAATTTCTGGCGTTCTCTCTCTCCATCGTATACCTTTTTTCCTGTCTGTATCTTAAACTCAGCTACATCAGAGCAAAGAGCCATTCTTTTTTCAAACAGCCCTACCAGCTGGGTATCGATCTCATCTAATTTGTTGCGTATCTCTTTCAAGTCCAGATTTTCCATTTTTTTCCATCCTCATTTATGCATTTCTCTTACACAGCTTTTGCTTCTACTTTCCTTCTCTTTCTTCCATCTGTCTGCGCAGCATACTGCTGATGACCTCTCTGGTATAGGCGCCTGGGAATTTCTTTTTATCAGGTGGAAGCTCTTTTAAATAGATCGGCTCTCCGTACTCAATGATCACATGGCTTTTGCGGATCCATGGAACATGGCGCTCAAACACATCATCGGTACCGGTAATAGCTACCGGGATCACAGGACAGCCGCTTTTTTCTGCGATCTTTAAGCTTCCTTCGTGGAATTCCATCAGATCTGCTGGATCTTTGCTTTCATTTCTGGTTCCTTCCGGAAAGATCCACATGGAAACACCGCCTTTTACCTTCTCAATTCCTATGAGAATGGTCTTTAAACCTTCCTTTATATTGGCGCGGTCCAAAAACAGACAGTTCATCTGCTCCATCCACAAATTTAAAAGAGGAATGCCTATCATCTCTTTTTTGGCAATAAAACCGGTTGGTGAAGGTACAGTGGTATAACCCATTACAATGTCGAAATAACTTCTATGGTTTCCTACATACAGCACAGCCCTATCTTTAGGTATATTTTCCAGTCCTCTTACCTCACAGGTAACACCCGCCAGATTTCTGACGATCCCAAGTATCCATCGTACCATATTCAGGCTTTTTAAAGCAGCTGCAGCTGCATCTTTTTTTTCCAGAGATCTTAAATAAAAAAGCACCGGAAGAGATAATATCAGGTACAGCGCCACTGCTGACAGCACTAAA
Organism: uncultured Clostridium sp.; assembly: GCA_900541315.1. Taxonomy (GTDB): domain Bacteria; phylum Bacillota; class Clostridia; order Lachnospirales; family Lachnospiraceae; genus Enterocloster. Next base: position 7,441 of record UQJF01000041.1, read on the forward strand.
ATCAAACGTATCATAGTCTTCTCCTTTGTTAATACAGCAGATATCCGTGATCCGCTGTACTGATCATGCTAAACTTCTATATATTATATAAAATTGCAGGCTTAAATACAACCTAAAATACACCCGTAAACAACCGCTATTTATGGGTACACAGGCTTTCAAACAGAAGCCCTGTACCAAACCAGAAAGGGATAAAGGCAAGACGGATCACCCCGCCTATATGATCAGGCCACTGGGAATAATCCCATGGACAGATGCCTTTGCCCATAAGAAAGGTTCCTGCAATGTATTCCCCTGTGTAAATAAGTACCATGCAGATAAGACCATGGCGAAGCTTCAAAGCTGCCAGGGGCATTTTATCTGCATCTGCTTTTTCAAACCCGGGAAGTCCGAACAGCCACCGGTCACACCATTTTACGATCAGTGGAAGAAGGGCGCCTGCGCCATAAATAGGGAACATGATAATAGACGTAGTCCCCATAAGCTTTGGATCTCCCCGCATCCATGCTTCTACAGATGTAAAAAGGATCTCCAGACACCAGCCGGCTATGCCGCAGCGCAGGAAATCCCTTAAAGCCAGACCTGTCATTTCTCTTGTACGGCCAGACAGCTTCGCTGCCGCCGGATGGAACACTCTTTTTTTCATAACATTAGTCTGTGTTAATTTTCAGTTAATTATTCTATTTCTTCCACTTTCCGGGTGCCGTCAGCTTCTACTGTGACACGGACTTTCACCCATTTATCCTGATATATCATTTTTTCTAACTGTCCTGTTTTTATGTCTGCATCTACAGATATTACCAGGGCATTTTTACTGCCTGCAGACATATATCCGGACAGCTCATTGTCCGGATCGTCCAGATCCAGGTTCATCAGCCTGTGAAGCTTTCCAATGGTAAGCTTTCCTTCTTCTCTCTGTTCATCCAGATACTGCTGTACTGCATCTGCTGTGATCTGGGCATCTGTGTATGCAGCCATCCTTCTGGCACTTTTTATATAACCTAAGACAGATGGGACTGCTACTGCCATAAGGACTGAAAGAATGCCTAACACTGCGATCAGTTCAATGAGAGTAAATCCTTTCCTGTCTTCGCCTGTATTCTGCTTTTTCTCCTGCATTTCATTTTTCATATTATTAATTACCGCCTGATAGCATACGGCCTTCTCCCGTCTTTCCTGAATATTCTGCTTTATAGGTCTTCTTTCCTATCTTACCTTCCCAGACCGCCGTATCATTATCTGCATCATAATAATAGCTTTGTGTTTCCTCTTCTGCCAGAACACCTGCATCTAACATCTCCTGCTGTGCTTTCCCCTGGACATAATTGGATCTGGCATTGGCAATTGCTACCTGTTTGGCAGACCGTTCCTGGAAATGATTGTAAGAAGGTACAGCAATTGCCATGAGAATACCCATGATCGCGATCACGCAGATCAGTTCCACTAAAGTAAATCCTTCCTGTTCCCTATATTTTTCTCTTTCGTTCCTCATACTCTTCCTCCTGTCATGTTCTCTCGGAATCTTTCTGTGCCTGATTTTGTGAGAAGATTTTTTGTCAGTTGTGCCCAAATTTCTGAGGCGTACGCGGTGCGTACGTTGATGAAATTCGGGTGCGACTGGCGGAAAATCAGCCACAAAGGCAGGTGCAGGAAAGACTCCGAGAGGACATCACATACGAAAAGGAGAACTGTGTACATGAGCCAGCCATTGATCGATTTACAGCATATTTCAAAAAGCTTTGACGGAGAAATGGTCTTAGATGACCTGAGTCTTTCTATAAAAGAAAATAGTTTCGTAACTCTACTCGGTCCCAGCGGATGCGGAAAATCCACCACTTTGCGTATTATCGGTGGTTTCACCCCGCCGGATAAGGGAAATGTTATCTTCGACGGTCAGGATATCACCAAGCTTCCACCAAATAAACGCCAGTTAAACACCGTATTCCAGAAATACGCCTTATTCCCGCATATGACCATTGCCGAAAACATTGCTTTCGGCCTGAAGATCAAAAACAAACCTAAAAGCTATATTGACGATAAGATCAAATATGCATTAAAACTGGTAAACCTGTCCGGTTTTGAAAAAAGAGATGTTACCTCTCTTTCCGGTGGCCAGCAGCAGCGTATCGCTATTGCAAGAGCCATTGTAAATGAGCCTCGGGTACTGCTCCTTGATGAGCCTTTAGGCGCTTTGGATCTGAAGCTGCGCCAGGACATGCAGTATGAGCTGATCCGCCTGAAAAATGAGTTGGGGATCACCTTTATCTATGTTACCCATGACCAGGAAGAGGCACTTACCATGTCTGATACCATTGTGGTCATGAACCAGGGCTATATCCAGCAGATGGGTTCCCCGGAACAGATCTACAATGAACCGGAAAATGCCTTTGTTGCAGACTTTATCGGAGAAAGCAATATTGTGCCCGGTCTGATGATCCATGATGAACTGGTTGAGATCTTCGGCGCCAGATTTGCCTGTGTTGATAAAGGATTCGGAAATAATAAACCGGTTGACGTTGTGATCCGTCCTGAGGATATCGACCTGTTAAAACCAGAGGAAGGCACTCTCCAGGGTATTGTCACCCACCTGATCTTTAAGGGTGTCCATTATGAAATGGAAGTAACCACCCCGGATGGCTTTGAGTGGCTGGTACACTCTACTGATATGTTCCCTGTTGGCCAGCAGGTAGGTATCCATGTGGATCCTTTTGACATTCAGATCATGAACAAACCTGCTTCTGAAGATGAGGAGGCGATCGGAGTCAATGAATGATGAAAAGAAATCCGCGGCCTTAGGAAGAGCACTTCTTTCCGGCCCTTATCTGATCTGGATGATCGGTTTTACCATTATCCCCCTTGCCCTTATTTTTTGGTTCGGCATTACCAATAAAAATAGCAGCCTGACACTGGCAAACATTACTGCTATTATGAATCCGGATCACTGGAAGGCGCTGTGGCTGTCTCTTGGGCTGTCACTGGTCAGTACAATCCTCTGCCTGATCCTTGCTTATCCTCTTGCCATGATCCTTCGTGGAAGAGGCAGTTCTGCCAGCGGCTTTATTGTATTTATCTTCATCCTTCCTATGTGGATGAACTTTTTACTGCGTACTATGGCATGGCAGACATTACTTGAGCGAAACGGTGTGATCAATGGAATCTTAACCTGGCTCCATCTGCCGAAGCAGAACCTGATCAACACTCCTGCAGCTATCGTTCTTGGAATGGTATATAACTTCCTTCCATTTATGGTACTGCCCATCTACAACGTACTTGCAAAAATTGACGACAACACCATCAACGCCGCAAAAGACTTAGGTGCCAACACCTTACAGACTTTATTTTACATCTGGCTGCCTTTAAGCCTTCCTGGTATCATCAGCGGTATTACCATGGTATTCGTGCCCTCCCTCACTACTTTCGTTATCTCCGACCTGTTAGGCGGAAGCAAGATCCTTCTGATCGGTAATGTAATTGAACAGGAGTTTACAAAGGGAAATAACTGGCACCTGGGAAGCGGTCTGTCTCTGGTCTTAATGGTATTTATACTTATCAGTATGGCCATGATCGCAAAATATGATAAAAACGGAGAAGGGACGGCATTCTAATGACAAAAGGCAAAGAACGGTTTCGGAAGTTTATTTCCGACTTTTATTTAGTGATTATCCTTATCTTCCTTTATGCCCCGATCTTCACCATGATGGTCCTTTCTTTTAACCAGTCAAAATCAAGGACCCACTGGGGCGGCTTTACACTTAGCTGGTATACACAGATGTTCCAAAGCCGGGCGATCATGTACGCCTTATACACCACACTGCTTGTGGCAATGATCTCCGCACTGGTGGCAACTGTCATTGGAACTGTGACAGCCCTCGCCATCAACCACATGAAGCCTGTGTCCAAAAATATTTTTATGGGCATCTCTAACATTCCCATGTTAAACGCAGATATCGTCACCGGTATCTCACTGATGCTTGCATTTATTGCCTTTGGGATCTCCCTTGGCTTTAAGACCGTGCTCATTTCCCATATCACCTTTAACATTCCTTATGTTATCTTAAGTGTTATGCCGAAATTAAAGCAGACGGACCGCTCCACCTATGAGGCGGCTTTAGACCTTGGCGCTTCTCCGGCTTATGCCTTTTTCCAGGTAGTTTTCCCGGATATCATGCCAGGTGTCCTCTCCGGTTTCCTGCTGGCATTTACCATGTCACTGGATGATTTCATTATCACCCATTTTACAAAGGGCGCCGGTATCAATACTCTGTCTACCTTGATCTACAGTGAAGTGCGCCGCGGTATCCGTCCTTCCATGTATGCCTTAAGCACTGTTATCTTTGTGGTGGTGCTGGTGGTACTGCTTATTGCAAATTTTCGGAAACAGCCGGAAAAAGACTAATATCGGAGACTGGAGGATCTAAGCTATCATGAAAATGCGTACATTCTGGGCTGCCGCAGCTGTTGCTGTAGGCTCCTGTGTGATATCCATTGCTATTTTAGGAGTTCCAGGAGCAGAAAACGGCGGCGGTACTTTAAAAGTATATAACTGGGGCGAATATATTGACGAGGATGTTATTACCCAGTTTGAAGATGAAACGGGCATTTCCGTTATCTATGACGTTTTTGAGACCAATGAGGAAATGTATCCGGTTGTAGAGGCTGGGGGAGTTAAATACGATGTAGTCTGCCCTTCAGACTATATGATCCAGAGAATGATCGATAATAATATACTGGCAGAGCTGGATTATGATAATATCCCCAATGCAGATCAGATCGGGGATCCTTACTGGAAAATGTCCCAGGGATTTGACCCGGACAATAAGTATTCCGTTCCTTACTGCTGGGGTACTGTAGGTATCCTTTATAATAAGCAGATGTTAGAACAGTTAGGCGTACCAGAGCCAACCAGCTGGGCTGACCTGTGGGATCCCAAGCTGGCAGATGAGATCTTGATGCAGAACAGTATCCGTGATGCATTTATGATCGCATTGAAACAGAAAGGATATTCTTTAAATACTTCTGACCCGGAGGAACTGGCGCAGGCAAGAGATATGCTGATCGAACAGAAACCCCTTGTCCAGGCTTATGTTATCGACCAGGTAAGAGATAAAATGATCAATGGAGAAGCTGCGGAAGGTGTGATCTACTCCGGCGAAATGCTTTACATCCAGGAACAGATCCAGGAGCTTGGCCTGAATTATGACCTGGAGTATGTGGTTCCAGATGAAGGAACTACTCTCTGGATCGACTCCTGGGTAATTCCAAAAAATGCAGAAAACAAAGAAGCTGCAGAACAATGGATCAATTTCATGTGCCGTCCGGATATTGCAAAGAAAAACTTTGACTACATTACGTATTCTACTCCGAATACAGGCGCTTATGAGCTTTCTGATAAGGAGCTTCAGGATAACAAAGCCCTGTTCCCGAATATGGATTCCCCGGCAATGAAAAACAGTGAGATCCTCCGTTATCTTGGAGATGATACAGATAATATTTACAATGAAATGTGGAAAGAAGTTAAAGCCCAGTAATTCCCAGTTAAAGTTCCACCAGGCCTCTTATTTCCATGCCAGATTTTGTTTTTCAGGGAATTTTATCAATAAGGATTTATTACCATTTCCATTACTTGTAAATATGGTTTTTTTATGTTAAAATTATTGTACTTAGTGGGAGCGTGTCTGAAAATTTTGCCGCGATTTTCAGATGCGCTCTACGGCTACTTTGAGATCTGATGAAAGGACGTGTTGTTGTGAAAATACAGGAATCTGCGGAAAATTATCTGGAGACTATATTTATGCTCAGCAGGCATAAGCCTTATGTGCGTTCCATTGATATTGCAAATGAATTAAGCTTTTCCAAACCAAGTGTCAGCGTTGCCATGAAGAACCTGCGCGAAAATGGCTATATCCACATGACTGACCAGGGCCACATTACTTTGACACAGACCGGTCAGGATATTGCTAATAAAATGTATGAACGTCACATTATGCTGTCTAACTGGCTGATCTATCTGGGCGTGGATGAAAAGACAGCTGTGGAAGATGCCTGCAAGATCGAGCATGTACTCAGTGCCCAAAGCTTCCAGGCGATCAAGAAGCATATCACACAGGGAAATGAGCTTCCTGCTGATATGAAAGAAGATGAATAAACAAAAATAGTTTGAAAAAGAAGGACGGGGCGGTCACTGGTGGTGGCCGTCTTTTTTTGCAGAATGAGAGTTTTTCCGAAGAAATAATCTTTCCAAAGAAAGGACGTGTACATATGAAAGTAAAACATATTTCTATTGCAGTGGATCCTGAACAGACCGGAAATCCTGTTTTTGGTGCTCCGGCAGATCTTACTGCTTATATCCTGGAACCAGTAGAAGGGATCACGGATAAAAAAAGACCGGCTGTCCTGCTTTGTCCGGGCGGCGGCTATCATAAACTTTCGGGACGTGAAGATCAACCGATCGCTATGAAGTATCTGGCAGCTGGTTTTCATGTCTTTGTGCTTCACTACAGCCTGGTGCCGGATGTATTTCCACGGGCACTTATGGAGCTGGCGCTTTCCATGAAGCTGATACGTGAACATGGAAATGAGTGGAATGTAGATGTAAAGCGGATCGCTGTTTCCGGATTTTCTGCAGGCGGACATCTGGCGTGTTGCCTTGGAACTTTCTGGAATAAGGAATGGCTGTATAAGGCTTTGGAAGTGAAGCCGGAGATGATACAGCCCAATGGGATGATCCTTTGTTATCCGGTTATCACTTCCGAAGAATATTGTCATAAAGGGTCATTTGAATGTCTTATGGGGACTGAGGCTTCTAAGAAAGATGTGGAACTTCGCAGGCTTCTGTCCCTGGAATATCAGGTGGGTCCTCAGGTTCCAAAAACTTTTTTATGGCATACCTGGACGGATCAGTCAGTGCCAGTAGAGAACAGCCTGTTGCTTTTACAGGCTTTAAGAAAGGCCGGAGTAAACGTGGAAGCACATTTGTATCCGATGGGCCCCCACGGGATCGCCCTTGGAACAGAAGAAACCCAGGGAATCGATCAGAAATATCTGGCGCCTTATTGTGAAAGCTGGATGGGGTTAGCGATACGCTGGATTTCAGAACAGCTGTAATATTGTAACGCCATTATTCTCCCCACTGCTTTATCATGGATTACGCAGGCCGTCATTTCACTTATCAATTGTCCACATCTTGAGTACATCTGTCCGAATGCAGCGGCCAAAGTCCGATGCAGGCGAACAGGTGCAAATCGAAAGCCAGTGGACAATGATAAGTGAAATGTAAGGCCGTTTCTTTCACGCTTCACAACCTCACAGCTGCCAGTTTCCAGCCTGTCACAACTCAGAAAATCCCACGATCACCAATCTCCCAGATTCTCATGGCACATCACGCTTTCAACGCCCTCATAGCATTCAAAATCGCGATCACCGAAACACCAACATCCGCAAAAACCGCTTCCCACATATTCGCCACACCAAAAGCTCCCATAGCCAGGACCACAAACTTAACCCCCAGTGCAAACACAATATTCTGCATAACGATCCCCATAGTCTTTCTGGAGATTCTTACAATATCCGCGATCTTTCCCGGATCATCATCCATAAGCACCACATCCGCAGCCTCGATCGCCGCATCCGATCCCATACTTCCCATAGCGATTCCCACATCCGCTCTGGAAAGCACCGGTGCATCATTAATGCCATCACCAACAAAAGCCAGTTTTTTACTTTCCGGAAGAAATTTCATCAGCGATTCCACTGCATCTACCTTATCACCAGGAAGCAGCTGGGCATGAACCTCATCCAGACCGATTTCCTTCGCTACCGCCTCCGCTACATTACGTCTGTCGCCAGTCAGCATCACAGTCTTAGAAACACCAGCCCGCTTCAGTCTTTGGATTGCATCTTTCACACCATCCTTGATGCCATCTGCAATGACGATCGAGCCCAGGAATCTGCCATCTTCTGCCACATATACAACTGTACCTATAGAATCGCACTCCGTATAAGAAATTCCTTTCTCATCCATCAGCTTGCCATTACCTGCCAATACCATTTTCCCATCGATCTTAACCTTCACGCCATGACCGGAGATTTCCTGGGCATCACTTACTCTGCTCTGATCCAGTTCCTTTCCCCATGCATCCCTGATAGACCGTGAGATCGGATGATCCGAATAGCTTTCAGCCAGTGCAGCCAGTTCCAGTACCTTTCTCTGCTTTTCACTTCTGGGATCTGTGCCATTTTCAGCACTTTCGCCACTTTCATTTTCTCCATTCCCAGTTGTATCTGCTTCCTCATCCACACTGTAGATCCGGGCCACCTTAAATTCACCCTTCGTCAGCGTACCTGTCTTATCAAATACCACTGTATGAAGCTTTGACATGATCTCCAGATAATTGCTTCCCTTCACCAGAACACCCTTTTTAGAAGCAGCACCGATACCAGAGAAGAAACTCATTGGAACAGAGATAACCAGGGCACAAGGACAGGAGATAACCAGGAATGTACACGCTCTTCGTACCCATTCAGCCCATGACTGACCTGCAAATAACGGCGGGATCACTGCCAATACAACTGCACCTATTACTACAGCCGGTGTATAATACCTTGCAAACCGGGTAATAAAATTCTCCACATGGGCTTTCTTGCTGCTGGCATTCTCCACCAACTCCAGGATCTTGGCTACAGTAGAATCATCAAATTCCTTGGTAACTTCCGCCCTCAAAAGCCCATTTCCATTGACACAGCCGCTTACCAGATCATCCCCTTCCTTCACTGTTCTTGGAACAGACTCACCGGTCAGCGCAGAAGTATCTACCATAGACTCACCAAAAACAACTTTTCCATCCAGTGGGATCTTCTCGCCTGGCTTGATCACGATGATATCACCAACCTCCACGTCGTCCGGATCCACCTGCTTTAACTGCCCGTCTTCCTCAATATTGGCATATTCCGGGCAGATATCCATCAGATCTGTAATAGACTGGCGGGAACGGTTTACTGCATAACTCTGGAACAGCTCGCCCACCTGATAAAACAACATAACAGCCACTGCCTCAGAATATTCATTCACTCCAAAAGCACCAATGGTCGCTACTGCCATGAGAAAATTCTCATCAAAAATCTGACCATTTTTAATATTCCGCACTGCCTTATAAAGAATATCCCAGCCGATCACAAAATAAGGGATGAAATACAAAAACAGCAGCTTCCAGCCTTCAAACACAGCAGGGATCATTTTCATATGATCTGCTGCCACCAGCGCTGCATACAGCACTGCAGTCACCAGAATACGTGTGAGCATGTTTTTCTGTTTCTTTGTCATGGCTATCTCCTTATACCGCAGATCACATAACGATCTTGCAATCCGGCTCTACTTTCTTACAGATCTCTGCTGCTTCTTTCAAGATCTCATCAAAACGGTCATCATCTGCATCCAAAGTCAGTTTCTGCATCATAAAGCTTACTGTTGCATCATTTACGCCGTCAATTTTTTTAATAGCATCCTCCATCTTTGCAGCACAGTTAGCGCAGTCCAGATCCATCAGTTTAAATTTCTTCTTCATAGTCTTGTTCCTCCTGATATAAAATATTCTTTTAATAAAACAGCTTTTTCACTACTCCTGGATATGCTCCATTCCCTGACTGATGATCGTCTTTACATGGCCATCTGCAAGGGAATAAAAAACGGATTTTCCGTCCCTGCGGTTTTTTACAAGGCGGTTCTGCTTTAAGATCCGCAGCTGGTGGGAAATAGCAGACTGGGTCATATTAAGCAACTGGGCAATATCACAGACACACAGTTCTGCCTCAAACAGCACATAAAGAATCTTTATCCTGGTAGAATCCCCAAATACTTTAAAAACCTCTGCCAGATCATACAGCTGGTCTTCATCCGGCATATGGTCTGTCACTGCTTTTACCACATCTTCGTGAATCTGACATGCTTCGCAGTGTTCTACATCGTTTAATGCCATAGGCGGTGCTCCTTTCCTTTGTATTCACATAAATATTTCATATGAATAATTGTTCATATGTTTATATTTACATTATAATACAACCCATATAAATGTCAATATGTTTTCTGAAATTTTGACTCTGGTATGTTACAGTTTGGCATATGGTGGACTGTAACCCTGGTATCATAAAATCCCGGTAAGACATTCTGCTTTTCTTAGCAGCCCGTCTTACCGGGATCACTATGATGTTCTTACTTATTCTTTTTATTTGAACTTTTTCTTGTTTTCTGCAAACTCAGCCTTTACTTCATCCATCAGCTCCGGCTTTGTGATCAGATCCATAGAAGCTCCCGCAATGGACTTGGCGCCATAGAGGATGCAGTCTCTTGCAGCCTGTGTCTTTCCTGCATCTACAAATTCCTGAGAGTGGGAAGATGTACCTTCCGGTACAAAAGCTACACGGATACAGGAACCTGGGATCTCATACATAACGTTTCCAAAATCAGTGGAACCGGTCTTTTCTCTCGGTGGTGCCAGTCTTGGAGCACCTGCCAATTTGGCATTTTCCATAAGAAGCTCATTTAACTTAAGAACCGGGATCTTATTGTAGAAATCACTGGTCTGCTCTAATTCATAATCAACACCTGCGATCAGTGCTGCGCCCTTAACAATGTCCTTAAAACGGCTTACAACACCCTTTAACTCTTCCTTGGAGAAAGAGCGCAGGGAAAACTTACCTACAGACTTTGCAGGCACTACATTAGCCGGTCCCGGAAGCTCTGCTACGGTATAATGCATGCGCACATCATCCGGCACATGCTCTCTTAAAAATTCAATACCGTTAAATGCTACTAAAAGAGCATCAAAAGCGCTGCGTCCCTGTTCCGGAGCCAGTGCTGCGTGGGCACGTTTTCCATGGAAAGTAACCTTAAAGGACTGGTCTGCCAGACACTTTACATCTGTACAGGTAGTCGGGCTTCCATGCATCATAAACGCTGCATCCAGCTCGTGGAAACAGCCGTTCTTGATCATATCACACTTAGAACCAAGGGTTTCCTCTGCCGGTGTGCCATAAACTACCAGTGTAAATGGCTCTTCTCCTGCACATTCCTTTAAAGCAACTGCTGCGCCTAAACAGGACGGTCCCTGCATATGATGGCCGCATCCATGTCCTAAGCCCTCTAAAGCGTCATACTCGCAAAGGATACCGATCACAGGACCGCCTTCCCCATGTTTCCACTCTGCACGGAAAGAAGTTTCATATCCACCTACACTTCTTTCTACAGAAAAACCATTATCTGTAAGATATTTTGTTAAAAGATCACATGCCTGGTATTCTTTGCCTCTGTATTCTGGATGATCAAAGATAAAATCAGCCATTTCCCACAGTTTTTCTTTCTGTGCTTCAATTTTTTCAAATAATTCATTTTTCGTTGTCATAAAATTCCCCTCCGGACATTACATCGGTCCTAAATGGATACCCTGGGCAATTGCTGTCATAATACATGCTGTAACTGCCCAGATCAGGAACAGTTTCCAAATAAACTTCAGCCAACGGTCATATGGGATGTTAACAGCACTGATGATACCCATAAGAGCAGTAGAATGAGGCAGAATATAGTTACAGAAACCATCACCGAAATTATATGCCAGAACACTGGTCTGACGGGTAACACCTAACAGGTCAGATACCGGGATCATGATCGGCATGATAGCTGCCGCCTGTCCACTGCCAGATACAATTACAAAGTTGATCAGTGTATTTGCAATATACATTGCAGGAGCCATAAAGAAGCTTGGTGTGTGACGCAGGCAGGAAGCCAGTGCGTATACAACAGTATCTACGATCTTTCCTGCGCTCATGATACTTGCGATGGCACTTGCAAGACCGATGATCATAGCAGCTGTCAGCATCTTTTTACAGCCTTCAACAAATACCTTTGACATATTAGAAGGTGTTTCTCCTGCAATAAATCCAACTACAATACCAAGTCCTACGAATACAGATGCCAGCTCCGGCATATCCCAGCCAAACTTAACAGAACCAACTACCATACCAGCTAAAGCTGCAACCAGAGCGATGATGATCAGGGTTTTTCTTACATCCATGGTTCCGAAAGAGTCAATATCCAGGTCTTTCTGCTCATTCTGGCTGTCCAGGTCATACATTGGGCTTAACTCTGGATTCTTGCGGATCTTTAAAGCATATCTTACCAGATAAATATTGGTAATAATAAGGAATACCACAAAGCAGACTGCACGGTACTGGATTCCTGAAAACAGCGGCAGTTCTGCGATCTTCTGGGCAACAACAGTGGTACTTGGATTTACAGTACCGGTTGCAAAACCAACTGCGCCACCTAACAGGATGATCGCCGCACCAACGATGGAGTCAAGTCCCATTGCCAGAGTGATCATTACAACTACAGGAGCAAATGCGATGAACTGGTTTACACCCTGGGTGGTACAGATCAACGCAAAGATGGTAGTCATGATCGGGATAAAGATATACAGACGGTTCTGGAATACCTTTGCAACACGGGCTACTGCAGAATGAAGAGCGCCGGATTTGCTGATCAGGTCAAACGCACCGCCTGAGAAGATGATGACTAACATCAGATCTACTCTCTTACACATGGAATTTACAATGTAAAGAGGGATCAGAAGTGGGTTAACTGGACAGCGGTCAATAAAGGAGAACTGGTTCGGGTCTACTACCTTTACTCCGTCTGCGTTTTCCACACGCACATACTGTCCTGCCGGAATGATCCAGGTCAGTAAGGTTGCGAACAGGATGATGACCATCATGATCACAAATGTGTGAGGCATTTTAAATGTCTTTTTGTTTTTTTCTGCCATTTTTAATACTCCTTCCGTACTTTTTTATTATTTTATCACGCTAAAGCATGGAAGTATATTTAATTTTATTTATTCTTTATATAAATTTAATAAATAATGACGATATTGGGATTAAAAGGCATTTTGACATCCATGCTGCCGGATCACCTGTGGAAAAATTTTCTCACATTCTCTTCCATGCGCCATAAGCATATCGATCATACGCTGCATATAGCCGGTCACTGGCATTTCTTTCCTGTATGCCAGCACAAAATCAGTGGCACTGTCAATATTACGCATACAATAATACCGCACATTTTCCTGCTTTTTCATATACATCACATAGCTTTCCCGGTTAAATCCGATCCCCAGTCCTTCTCCTACCATCTGCATGGCAGTTTCTATGCTGCGTATCTCCCGTATTTTTCCCGGCCTTACTCCATTTTTATTTAATATACGTTCTGAATCCCTGCGGATGCTCTGATTCTGTTTTGCCAGTATAAGCTTTTCCCCGTTCAGCCAGAAAAGGTCCAGACTTGGAAGGACTTTTCCTTCTTCCCAGACTGCCTTTTCATTAATGGGATGGTCTTTTGGGACAGCAATAAGAAGATGTTCTTTAAATACCACAAAACTATTCATATAGGGAGGCAGGTCTACGCTATTGCATAAAAGCAGATCTGCTTTAAAATTCTGGATACTTTCTTTTAATTCTTTCATGGTTCCTTCACAAAGGATCACTTCCACTCCTGGAAATTCCTTTTCGTAAGAGGCAATAACAGGGGGCAAAAATCCGGTCGCCCGGCGCAGCTGGACCCCGATGCGGATGCGTCCGCTGTAATTTCCTGTAATATCCTTTAATTTTTCATCCAGTTCATGGCTCAGCTGCAAAATAAGCTTCGCCTTTTCCACATACTGCTCCCCCGCATAGGTAAGGATAAACTGCTTTCCCACCCGTTCAAATAAACGGACTCCCAGGGATTTTTCCAGATTGTTAATGTATATGCTTAATGCAGGCTGGGAAATGAAAAGTTCCTTTGCCGCTGCTGTAATCGTTCCGTTTTCTGCCAGGGCACAGACGTATTCCTGTTCCTTCAGATTCATGATCATGCCTCCTGTGTGCTGAAACTTTTTTATCTTCTGTCATGTACTAGTACATCGTTTCATATATTATACTTAATTATCCGAAAGAATGGCAAGATTTATTGCTTTAAACAGCATAACGATCAAAAGTATTTCTGTCTAGTGTACTGACAAATTAATTTCTAAAGCAATATATTTCCAAGTCTGATCCATTTTTATGAGTCAAACTTTGAATTTAGTTCAATAGGGTCCGAAAGGGCTC
>UQJF01000042.1 GCA_900541315.1 uncultured Clostridium sp.
TCGGCAGCGTCAGATGTGTATAAGAGACAGAAAGGGCAGCGATCTCTCTTAAGGAAGCTGTCCCTGATGCCAGATCTGCACTTTGTTCCTGCATAAATTTCACAAATATCCCGCCGGCTTTACCAGACCAGGATGCAGCTACTGCTTCATTGGCAGCATTGATCACCTTTATAGTCTGGTTCTGGATCTGGTCTGCCGCTTCTTCTAACAGCTTTGCCTGTTTTTTTACTGCCTGGGAATCAAAATTAATAGCTGCCATTACCGCATTCCTCCAAACTTAAGCTTTCCTGCATTTCTGCTTACTGTTTTCTCTGTATCCTCATATACACCGGCTAATTCCTTTAAGACCTTTTCGTAATTTCCCAGCATGGTAATAATAGCCCCGGAACTTTTCTTTAACTGCCCTGCCACTGCATAGATATCATCAGCGCTTTCTCCTGCATAAGAATCCTGCAGTTTGCGAAAATGTGCATAAGCTGCATCTGTATTTGCTGCAACAGACTTTTTTATAGAAGTGATCTCCCCTACTGCCCGCAGCAGTTCCTCTGTATTGACCCGGCTGGTCCCGTCTCCTGCCATATTCTACCTCCTGTTAAACCTGACCTCTTTGATACCGGATTTCTGCGTACTCTGTGCTTTTGCAATTCTTATCCCTTTGCAGCCGCCTGGATCTGGCTGCTGATCTCTTCTTCTGCCTGCTCTAACTCGTCTGCGATCCAGAGCAGTCCCTCTGACACTTCTGCATACTGGGCTGCCATTTCTGCAAGAGCAGCCCGGTCTTTCTGATAATTCTGCAGAAAGCGGTCTTTTGCATCACTGCTCCAGGTGCTGCTTAAACCTTCGATCACAGCCTGGAACCGTTTCAGTTCTTTTCCCATATCAGCAGCAGAAGTTTCTATTTTTTTTGCTGTTGAACGCAGCACATCCGGATCCATTTCCATTTTACTTCCTGCCATGCTCTCCTCCTGTTTCTGCCTGCAGATGGTGCGTTTTTATACCATGACCACCCGGCTGCCGTTTTTGATCCCTACTTCACGGAATGTCTCATTATCCTGGATCAGACCTTCCAGCTCAAGGGAACCAAAAACAATATTGTCCAGTCCTGCAAACAGATCATGGCCTTCTAATTCTGCTATCTGCTTCATGATCTGCTTCTTTGCTGTGCCGATCTTCATACGGTCATCTAACATAAATTCATAAGTTTTGGCATTTCCAGGTATCTCTACTTCCAAATGGATCTTACTCATATTTCCCCTCCTTTACAAAAGGTGTCATAAAGAGTACTGCTTTTCCTTCCTGTTCTGTAAATGCAGCTCCCGCCGGATAGGTCCTGCTTCGCTCAGAAGGTGTTACTTCATAATCAAAAATTCCCTGTTCATCAAAAGCTCCTCCAAGGTGGATTCCCTGTTTCCAGCTGCCAAACTGACGAAGCGCCCTGTAACCGGCCAGTTCTTCATATTCTCTTGGGGACAGAGCCATAAAGAAATGCAGTTTATGTTCCATTCCCTTTTCAAATACAGTTTCAAGAACCTCGCTTACATCAAAATCTTCACTGTACACAGCTTCCATAAACTCTGATGCACTGTTAATGAGGAGAACGATGCGTCTGTAATCCTTTAAAGCAGTCTGGACCAAAGCACCTGTCTGTCTGGCATCATATACAAGTTCGTTGCGTTCTCCCAGCTGTAAAAGCAGTACATTTTCCATAAAATGGTAAAGTTCTTCTTTGTCTGTCATGTAACCGTCCAGCTCATTTTTTCTGGAAAATTCTTCCAGTTCCTTTAAGCATCCATCAAACACATAAACCTCTGCCCCTTTTTTCTTCATCTGTAAGGCAGTATATTTTAAGAAATTGGTCTTTCCTGTTTTTCCGGATCCACAGACTGTAAAGCATAAGGTCTGATCCATGTCACAGGTCTGAAACATTCCTTCCTGTTCACCCATTACAAAGGTGTTATCTGGCAAATCCCGGAAATTGATCTTTTCCAGAAATTCCCCACTGTCGGTCATTGTAAGGTCTGTTCCCAGTTTTCTCGCCCCGGATATGCCATTTTCTGTCAATGGCTTTAATTTTTCCCGGATCGCCAGCATCATGCTTTCTCCCTGGGATGCCTTTACAGGAAGAGCTGCCTGGAATTCCAGCGGAACCCCTTCTTTGATCAGGCCTCTGCCTGTGGTCCGGTCATCTGGAAGGATTTCTGAACGCATGCCGATAACACTGTCATACTCAAACCTGTCTGCC
The DNA here is from genome assembly GCA_900541315.1 of uncultured Clostridium sp. Lineage (GTDB taxonomy): Bacteria > Bacillota > Clostridia > Lachnospirales > Lachnospiraceae > Enterocloster. The sequence goes on from UQJF01000042.1 coordinate 2,243, forward strand.
AGCTGAAGTCCGATGCCCTTTGTTATATTCTGTAAAATGCGGCTTCGGATATCTCCGGAATTATTGCAGGTAATAATAAGATAAATACCATAACTTGCCCCTTCTCTGGAAAGCTGGATCAATGTACTCTCATATTGCTCATAACTGTCAGAGAAAGCCGGATAATTATCAATGACCAGGAAAATGGCCGGGACATCACTGTAGCTTTCACGATAATCCCTGTAAGAGCCCATTCCTTTCTGGGAAAATGACTTCTTCCGTCTGTCTAATTCTTCCTCTGCGAAGCTCATCATCATCTGGATCTTCTCATCATCCCCTTCCATACAGATACAGCCTGTATGAGGAAGACCTGCAAAAGCTGTCATAGTACGGCTGGAAAAATCCGCAATATAGAAGTTCACCTGTTTTGCCGTATAATGAAAAGCTGCACCATAAAGGATCGTCTGCACCAGAGAGGTCTTTCCGGAACCTGCCGAACCGCAGATCAGCAAATGCCCATCTCTTATAAAGTCCAGATAAACCGGGAACTGTCTCTGGTTTTGTGGATCGTCTGCAAGACCAACCGGTAATTTTATCTGCTTTTCATCCCAGGTAAGCTCCAGATCATCCAGATAAAAAAGTCCCGGAAGAGGCGGCAGCCAGATCTGACGGAGAGGTTTGATGTGATTTTCCTCTGCCAGATTTGCCGCATACTGTACCATAGCATCTAACTGGGTGAATTTCTTCACATTGTCCCCTTTTTTCTTCTTTTTCTTCTTAACTGCCTCTGGCTTGCCTGTCAGTCCGATGATAACTGCCTTTGCCTTGCTGTCATCATTAAATGGTACTTCCGGTGTATAAGGTGCTCCTGACCAGCCGGACTGGAATTCATCAAATATCTCATCATTGCCTACCTGTAAAAATCCCCGTCCTGTTCCAGTAATATAGGCTGCATCTGTGCGCTTTAACATTTCATTGGAATCCTGTTTGTCTGCCACCCGCAGACAAATGCGGAAACGTGTATTGCTCCAGATCTCATCATCTACTACGCCGCTTGGTTTCTGGGTAGCAAGGATCAGATTGATGCCTAAAGAACGTCCTACACGGGCTGCTGAAACCAGTGCCCGGACGAAATCAGGCTGCTCTTTTTTAAGCTCTGCAAACTCATCAGCAATGATCAGCAGATGAGGCATAGGCTCTTCCGCTTCCCCATTCCTGTAAAGCTCAATATAGGCGTCAATGTGCTTGATCTTATATTCATTGAAAATGCGCTGTCTCCGCTTGATCTCTGCGTTAATAGAAAGGAGCGCCCTGGTAGTCTGGTTTCCTCCCAGGTTGGTGATCACACCAGCCAGATGAGGAAGCCCGATAAAGCTTTGGGCCATGCCGCCGCCTTTGTAATCAATAAGGATAAAAGCCACCTCATGAGGATGATAATTTAACACAAGACTTAAAATATAGGTCTGCAGTGTCTCTGACTTTCCACTTCCTGTAGTACCTGCCACCAGACCATGGGGACCATGGTATTTTTCATGGATATCCAGGTACACCGGCTGTTCTCCCGCCTTCTGGCCAATAAGAGAACGCATACTTTCATACGTACGGTTTTCCAGCCATTTATGGTACATATCCAGATCTTCCACCCTGGAAGTCTTATACATATCTAAAAAGGTAAGCATATCCGGGATTGCTGCATTAGAAGCATTTTCCCGTACCTTAAAATTGGAAAGCTGTCTGGAAAATACATCCATTTCAGATAAATTCACGCTGTCAAAGGCAATGCCGGCCATTTCTTCAAATTTAGATAACGTACTGTAACAGCCACAGTAATCCTTTTCCCACTGTACAATGGTATTACAGTGAGAAGGCAGCTTATCAATGGCATCTGCGCTAAAGATCACACTAAGTCCTGCATTCTTTGATGGATCTAAAAGATACTTGGAAACAGGCTCGCCTTCGATCATGGAAATATCACTGATAAATACTACATAATGAGGAAGGACTTTTTCCTCTTCTTCCCTGTTTTTCTGGTTTTCCCCTGCTTCTAACCGCTCTCTGATCACATCCGATAAATAATACATTACATCGCCCATAGCTCTTGGATCGCAGACGATCATACGAAGTTTCCCATCAGGGGTATAGGTATGTGGCAGCCAGCGGGTGTATTCCATTTTCTCAAGGTCTCTTCCTGGAAATACATAGCACATGCGTACATCTGTATATGGATGCAGAGCCGTGATCTGCAGGGCTAAGAGCCGCATCAGCTGATCCCGTTTTTCCTCATCCCCGCTTACCACACCTAACAGCCGGTGCTCATAAAGTGAAACAGCTGCCGGAACCTGATGGAGTGTTTTAAACTTCTCCTGAATTTCCTCCATGTGATCATTTAAAGGATCATGTTCACTTCCCAGATCTTCTTTTGCCCCTTCAATCCCATTTGGCGAAGGCATATCACCGGTTCCCAGGCGAAGGGAAAGGAAGTCCTCATGGGTGCTGCTTTTTTCCCAGAGCCGTCTGGTATTAGATGTAGTAAATTCCAGAAGTTCTTTTGATGAAGGATACTGTTCTGCCAGTACCAGACGGTTGTATTCTGTCTTATTTTTCAGCTTTTCTTCCACCCGGACCATGTACTCTAAATATTTGCTGACCCGGTTAGATTCTGACTCTTTTTCTTCTTTTTTATTGTAGGCAGAATTAACTACCGCCCATATAGCCCCGATCCCGGCTGCTCCTAAAGACATGCAGATACTTCCTGCGCCAAAGCCGTCACTGGTCATAGCTGCTGCCAGTGCAATGGGAATCACCATGGTAAAAGAAGGACCTATGGTGAAGATTAAAGGCTGGCGTTTCTGCTGCTGTTTTTTAGGGCATTTTTCAATAGAAATCGTCTCTTTATCCAGATTTAAAAGCTTTCGCGGAGTGCGCAGGAAATACACATCCTCTGTGTCTGCATCTTCTGCAGGCTCATCTTCAAAATGTGGGATCTCCACTGCCTTTAATTCCCGTATCTTACACTGCCCATCTGGATCATTGATCGCCAGGAGATTATTCAGATACACGATCTTAAGGCCCACTACATAAATAATGTCACCGTAATGCAGCCTTGTTTTTTCTGTTACCAGCCTGCCGTTTAAAAACGTACCATTTACACTGTTTTTATCAGTTATGTAAGCAGCTCCTGATTCAAAGGTGATCTCTGCATGGGTTCCTGTTACAAAACGGTTTTTGTATACAATATTGCAAAGGTCATCACTGCCTATCTCCAGTTTGAAAATACTCCCTTCTTTCAGCATATATTTTTCAAAATTTACATTTTCCTTCTGGACCTGGTCGATCTTAACAGAAAAATACAGCTCTGTTTTTCGTACCATTCCTTCGATCACAGTTCCATCTTCCAGATCAGCGCTTTCTACCGGATTCCCTTTTAAGATCAGTGAATACTGGGAAGAATCCCGCAGCCGCCAGTGTCCGTCCCACACTTCCACGTTTAAAATCAGTTCGTCTTTTAATCCGCTGACATAAGGGCGTATGGCAACAGGAAAATTGCGGTTGTCTACATTGGGAAAATAATTTTCCGAGAAACCATTTTCAAAGAAAACGGTCATAAGTAATGCCATAGATCTTCCTCCTTTAATATGTGTTATCAAGGATACTTGCTGTTACTTCTTCCAGCGGCTCTTCATATGAAGGTTTCATAGTTGCGTAAACAGCGACCAGATATTCCCCTTCTAACGGAAGCATCATAATAGATGTAGACGCCATGACACCTTCCTCCTGATCTGTAATACTGCTTATATCAAAGGAGATATATTCGCTGCAGTAAACATCCCGTCCAGATTCTGTGGTCATCTTATATACCTGCTTGTCATTCATGCCAAACACGTATTCCTCCATAACATGTATAAGATCTGTAGGATCTGTGCTTTCTGTCATGTAATTCATATCGTCCTGTGTGCTTCCTAAAACATAAACAAAGGAAAAATCTCCCTTTTCCACACTGCCATATTTTAAGTAGACACCGCCATCTGCATATGCCTCTTCAAAGCTTTCCGGATAAAATACATCGTAGCCTAATACCTGTTTTGCGGCCATAAGATCACAGTCCGTACCAAATACACCACCCTTTTTGCCTCCAAAAAACAGTACCAGACAGATAACAAGCACAACTGTCACAGCCACACCACCTATTGCCAACGGCAGTACCGGAAGCTTCTTTCCCGGCTGTATATCTGCTTTTCTTCCTGCGCCCATAGTTGTTTCTTTTACTGCCTTTTTAGCCTCTGCTTTAGCCGCTTCTTTAGCTGCTTTTTTCTCTGCTGCCCGTTCTTTTGCTTCCCTTTTTCTTTCTTCCGCTCTCTCTGCCTCTTCCTGTTTTGCCTGGGCCTTTTCCTGGACAACCCGTTCTCTGGCCCGCTTTTCTTCTTCACGTTTTTCCTGGATCCGGCGTTCTTCTTCACGCCTTACCTCTTCCTGCTTTCTTTTGGCTTCTTCTGCCATTTCCTGAGCTCTTCTTGCTCTGGCCTCCGCTTCTTCTGCCTCCTGTTTTACCCGTCTGGCCTCTTCTTCTGCCTGGCGTCTGTCTTCTTCCTGTCTGGCTTTCTGACGTCTGGCCTCTTCCTCTAAGCGCCGGATCTCCGCTTCCATTTCTGCTTTTTTCCGGCTCATTTCTTCTCTTCGTTCCTGTTCTGCCTGCTCTTCCTGCTGCTTTTTCCTCCTGGTAGCAAATAAAGCATCTGCTTCGTTCCGATCTGCCATACTCCTTCTCCTCTCTTTTCTTCTGACCATGTGTAATCCCCGAAAGCTGTCACCGGCCGTTTAAATGTTCCCGCTCTGCCATAGAAAGGATCTCATCATGGCTCAGCTCCACATTTCCAAAACGTACAAAGATCCCATTTGTCACTGCGCTGTTCCACACCTTTGGGTCTGTAAGGGTACGAAACCGTATTTTATCCACATAAGGCTTCATATCTAAAAGCAGCCGGCTTCCTGATATAAAGTCGATCTGCAGGATATAAGGTTCTAAGGGCTTAACAGCCAAAATATACTTTCTCTCCACATGAGTCCTCCTTCCAGATACAATGTACTCTCGGAATCTTTTTGTACTTGATTTTGCAGAAGAGACTCCGAAAGGATATTAAAAAATCCACCGTACATTTACTGTACGATGGATCTTCTTAAAAACATATTAACTAAAGGTTAGTTATTGGTATAGAACCTCTCTAAAAGCTGTTTACGCTTGGTTCTCGTATCTCCTGTTATCTCTAATTTAGAATAGATCTGGTTAATATACTGCTTTACCGTTCCCTCAGAAAGATAGAGCCTTGCTGCGATCTCCTTGTTACTCATGTGGGCGGCCATTAACTCTGTCAGCTTTAATTCCTGTTGTGTAAGACATTTAAACTGTTCCGGATAAGTCTTTTCATTTCCCAGATTTTTACAGTTTTGCGCATACTCTCTGCCAAGTAAGATGATCTTTTTCAGGAATCCTTCTTCAATCTCCGGCATAGTTCCTTCAAAAAGCGGTTCCAGATAAATAAAATTTTCCACAAAAGGCATGACCATGTTATCTTTAGCAGCATCTGAAAGCGCCTGCTTTAAAATAGCTCTGGCTTCCCCGCGCTTTCCCATCTTTTCATAGGCTGCCGCAGTCTGTATCTGTACATGAAGGGCAACTAATGCATAATGAAGTCCCTGGCACACAGCAAGTATCCCCTCACTTTTTCCGATCACCTTAACATAAGCGCCCTGAGCCAGATAAACCTGGTTTTCGATCATTTCCATCATAGGTCTTCCGGGAGCCAGATAATTCACAGCCGAAAGTCTGTGTTCCCCAAATATCTCAGGAATCTGTTCCACCCGGCCGATCAGTGCATAGTAATAGGCACAGGTGCTGTTAAAAATATTGATCCACATGGAATTATGATGCTTCATCAAAACCATGCGGCGCTGTTCAAAGGAATATTTCTGTTTTATATCCATACACAAAGACAATCGTCTTAACAGAAAATCGCAGCAAAGTGCCATGGATTCCTGTCCATTTTTCTCAATCTGGGCATAGGCTCCTTCCAAAGCGATCTGGGCATCTGCAAAATGGCCCTGTACAAACAATGCCTCTGCATCCATGACCCGTTCTGCCCCCTGACCATGACCATTGGTGATCTTGTAATAATGAGGCATGCACTCCCTCATTTCTTCCTGTTCTTTTAAAAGTCCCCCCGATTCTCTATGAAACATCATAAGCACTGAGGGCGAACCAAAGGTCCAGCCGCCATCATTGCGGATACTGATAGCAGGCCTTGACATCTGCCTGCTGGCACTGCGGTGGAAATGACTCATTTTGGAAATGTCATTGTACATCAAAAAGCTGGTGATCAGGTCACATTCTCCTAACAGATTTCCTCTTTCCTCTTCAGGAATTTCCTTATGTCTGTCAATAGCCTGGATCAGAAACTCTTTCAATTTTAACATTTCCGGGATCTTGCGCCAGTTAAACATACAACGCATCAGCACCAGCACCGATAAGGGATAGGCTTCTAAATCCTCTTTTGGGCATTTACTTAAAAAGTTTAATACATCCTCTGCTTTTAAAGATGCCAGAAGGATCCCAGCATCTTTCTGGATCACCCTCAGGGCCCCATTAAAATTTCCGCTCTTCCGGTAAGAAGCCAATGCATGAAGATATTGTCTGTGTTCCTCATACCATTTTCCATAACGTTCCAGATAAACAGTCTGCTTTTCTTTGTCCATTGCTGCAAAAGCCTGCTCTGCACATTCTTTCATCATATGATGAAAACGATATGTCCCCCCGTCTGCAAGGCGGCTGATAAAAGCATTCTGCCTGGTCATGGCAGACAGCAGCTGTTTTGTATCTTCATTCTCCGTAATAAATTTTGCCATTTCTGCGGAAAATTCATCAGCAAGGCCCAATACAATGAGAAATTCCCGCTGTTTTTCAGGAAGTGGATCGATCATTGCAGCTGAAAACATTTCATAAATATCGGAATGATCATCCGGCAGCTCGCCCCGTTCTGCGAAGGAACAAAGGTTTAAGTAAACAGCGGAAAACCAGCCTTCACTGGAATGAAGAAGGGATTCAATCTGCCGGTCGTTTAACTCCGTGCCGCAAAGATTAGAATAAATAGAAAGTTCCGTATGATTCAACCGCAGATGATCCACTGTGATCTGATGCAGATTGCCGCCTAAGCCTACCACTGCCCCGCCAGATAAAAAACGATCCCGGCTAGCCACTATAATATGAATATTATCCGGGATCCGTTTTGCCAATGTACAAAAAAAATCCCCTATCCTTGCATCTGTAAGAAGATGAAAATCATCAATAAAAATATAATAATCTGTTTCGCCTGCCAGAAGGTGGCTGAGATCATCTGCAAACAGACCGCCACTTGCCAGATCCGCAGGACACTCGTATTCCTCGAAAAAGTTAAAACCTGCAAACCGGAAGGCATTCTGCACGCTTTTCCAGAAAATAGGAAGGTTATTGGTGTAAATGCTGATGCGGATCACTACTGCACCACCCTTTTTCACCCGCTCATTTAAATACCAGTTTACAGCTGTAGTCTTGCCGTAACCCATAGGAGCCACTACTGTTGTCAGGGTGCATCTGGAGATCGGCCGCAGCTTCTCCTGTAAGCGTTCTGATATGTAAATGGTATTCAGATCATTTTTCTTTCTTGGCATTTTTCATTCCCCTCCCCAGTTTTCCCCTTTAAAAATACATTCTGTTTTTATTCTAACATGAAATCTTTCTAATGGGAAGAAACGAAAAAATACAAAAAAGAGCATGAACGAGCGTAAGAACAAATGTTCTTTATTTTATCTATACTTTTTAAGAAATTCATGGTATACTTTTTACAAATTTCTATGGATTTCTGCAAAGAGAAAGGAAGGAATTTGAGATTTCATGGATCATTTTAAATTAGTATCTGAATATAAACCTACTGGTGACCAGCCCCAGGCTATTGAACAGCTGGTAAAAGGCTTTAAAGAAGGAAATCAGTTTGAGACACTTTTAGGCGTTACCGGTTCTGGCAAGACATTTACCATGGCAAATGTGATCCAGCAGTTAAACCGCCCTACCCTCATCATTGCCCATAATAAAACACTGGCAGCCCAGCTTTATTCTGAAATGAAGGAATTTTTCCCGGAAAACGCTGTAGAATACTTTGTTTCCTACTACGATTATTATCAGCCGGAAGCCTATGTTCCTTCCACTGATACCTACATTGAAAAGGACTCTTCTATTAACGACGAGATCGACAAGCTGCGTCATTCTGCCACTGCTGCTCTTTCTGAGCGCCGGGATGTGGTGATCGTGGCTTCGGTTTCCTGTATCTATGGTCTTGGAAGTCCCATTGATTATCAGAACATGGTCATTTCCCTGCGGCCGGGTATGGAAAAAGACCGGGATGATGTGATAAAAAAGCTGATCGAAATCCAGTATGACCGCAATGATATGGATTTTAAGCGTGGTACCTTCCGTGTAAAAGGGGATGTAGTTGACATTTTCCCGGCTTATTCTGACAGTGAAGCCTACAGGATTGAATTTTTCGGTGATGAGGTAGACCGGATCATGGAAATTGATACAGTGACCGGAGAGATCAAAGCACAGTTAGGCCACGTAGCTATTTTCCCTGCTTCCCACTACGTTGTTCCCAAGGAGAAAATGTTAGAGGCAACAGAACACATTTTAGAGGAATTAAAGGAACGGGTGGCATATTTTAAAAGCGAAGACAAGCTTTTAGAAGCCCAGCGCATTTCTGAGCGCACCAATTTTGATGTGGAAATGATGCGGGAAACGGGATTCTGCTCCGGTATTGAAAACTATTCCAGACATTTAACCGGCCTGGCGCCTGGAGAACCGCCTTGTACACTGATCGATTATTTCCCGGAAGATTTCCTTATCATTGTGGATGAGTCCCACATTACACTGCCACAGGTACGGGGAATGTATGCCGGTGACCGCTCCCGCAAGTCTACACTGGTAAACTACGGTTTCCGCCTGCCATCTGCGTTGGACAACCGTCCCTTGAATTTTGAAGAATTTGAAGGAAAGATCAACCAGATGATGTTCGTATCTGCTACTCCTTCCGACTATGAAAAAGACCACGAACTGCTGCGTGCAGAGCAGATCATCCGTCCTACCGGGCTTTTGGATCCTGAGATTTCTGTCCGGCCTGTAGAAGGTCAGATCGATGACCTGATCTCCGAAGTAAACAAAGAAACGGCCGCCCATCATAAGGTTCTTATTACTACTCTTACCAAACGAATGGCAGAAGACCTTACAGATTATATGCGTGAAGCGGGCATCCGGGTCAAATATCTCCACTCTGATATTGATACCTTAGAGCGTGCCCAGATCATCCGTGATATGCGTCTGGACGTTTTTGATGTCCTGGTTGGTATTAACCTGCTGCGTGAAGGTTTGGATATCCCGGAGATCACACTGGTTGCCATTTTAGATGCAGATAAGGAAGGCTTTCTCCGTTCGGAAACTTCCCTGATCCAGACCATTGGCCGCGCCGCCCGGAACTCTGAAGGCCATGTGATCATGTATGCTGATACTATTACTGATTCCATGAGAAAAGCTATTGAGGAAACAGAGCGCCGCCGCAAGATCCAGCAAAAGTACAATGAAGAACATGGCATCACTCCTACTACTATCAAAAAAGCAGTCCGTGATCTGATCGCCATTTCCAAGGCTGTGGAAAATCCCCATGCTGCTGATACCAAAGATCCTGAGTCCATGGATGAAAAGGAATTAAAGAAACTGGCAATAGAATTAGAAAAGAAGATGCGCCAGGCTGCAGCAGAGCTGAATTTCGAGGAAGCCGCAAGCCTGCGTGACCGCATGATCGAAATAAAGAAAATGCTGCTTGATATGGAATGAGTACAGCAAGGAGACTTGGCTGCAACGCAGACCTTTGCTTTTGGCAAGCCATTCATGGGCAAACAGCCTGCATAAACAGGCAGTAAAGTACATGAGCGGGGATCTGCCAATAGATCTATGATAAAATTTCAAGATATACAGGAGAATTTACACTATGGAAACAAAACTTGTCCTTTTAGGAACCGGAACCCCAAACGCCTGTCCCAATGCCAGCGGACCTACTTCTGCTGTAGTTGTTGGTGACAGAGCTTATCTGGTAGATTTTGGCCCCGGCGTAGTACGTCAGGTCTCTAAAGCTTATTTTAACGGCATTGATGCCCTCCGTCCGGACCGCCTTACAGTGGCTTTTTCCACCCATCTGCATACAGACCACACTGCTGGATACCCGGATCTCATTTTCACCCCCTGGGTCTTAGAACGGCCTGTACCGTTAAAGGTCGTTGGCCCAAAAGGCTTAAAGCATATGACCAAACACATTTTAATGGCCTATGAAACAGATATTGATTTCCGCATCCATGGCTTTGAAAAAGCAAATGAACAGGGATATCAGGTAGATGTAACAGAAATTGAAGAACCAGGTATCGTTTATAAAGATGACCGTGTCACTGTGGAAGCATTTCCAGTCAGTCACGGAACACTCATCAGCTACGGTTATAAATTTGTTACTGCTGACCGCACCATTGTAATCTCCGGAGATACCGCCCCGTTAGACATTGTTGCAGAAAAAGCTGCCGGCTGTGATATCCTTCTTCATGAAGTAGAATACAGCGCCGGTATCGCCTGCAGAGAACCAAAATGGCAAAAATACCACCAGGAAGTCCACACTTTAAGCACTGACCTGGCGAAAGTGGCTAAAAAAGCCAAACCAAAGCTTCTTGTCACCTACCACCGCATCTATCACATGAACATCCAGGATAATCATATTAATCTGGAAGCAGAAATGCGCCGCAGGGATGAGGCTATTTTAGACGAGATCCGGGCAGCCGGTTATGATGGAATGACAGTAAATGGACGGGATCTGGAGGTGTTTTAATTTTTAAAGATCCGCTGCCTTCTGTGGTCGGTCTTATTGGTATTGCCATTATCGTTGCAGGCATGACCGGGAATAGTTTATGTCAGTAAGAAGGGCATGTGAGCAGTCCCCTGGCGGCCCGCTCACTCTTTTTCCCCACAGACAGACTGTAAATATTTTTCACGGATCCATCACGGGATAACTGTACATTACTGCCGCGGAAGTTGTTAAAAGAAAGCCGTAGCTGGTTGTTGGTGCTGGTGTCTTTGAATGGGATGTGGTGCTCATCAAGCAAGTTTTTTGCAGTGAAAAACTTTGTTAGATTCATGGTGGTGTAGACTTCTACATATTTTTTGAACAAATACATCAGCCTCCTTCTGGGTGTGAGGTACCAAATCTATGTCGCAACATAGCTTCCACCACAGACTTCGGACTGTACATAGAATAATATTCGTCCCCAGACTGACGATGGGCACCGATTCCAATTATGACCATAAGAGTGGGCAGATAGCAACTTTTATATATATGATCTATTTATTCTGACTTATCTGATAAACGATCAATTTTATCTTTCAGTGACCGCATCTCCTCCAAAATAAGCACGGTGCATCCAACGATAAGCCCTGCTAAAAGGATAAGGCCTCCGTAAATGGGATATAAAAAAGACTCCGCCACACCGCCTCCAAGCACATTAGAAAGTAATCCCCAAAGTCCTGCACCTGGAAAAATCATCAAAATAAACATGGCAACCATAGATATCACAACTTTACTCATTGTCCATTACCTCCCATAAAAGCATCTACTGCTTCTTTTAACCTAGCAAGATCTGTTCCACCACCGTAGTTCAACACCACCAGACGTCTTTTGTCTTTTAATATCACTTCATCCATAGCTGGTGCCGGATCATATTTAGCGGCATCCCTTTGAATATCGTTTTCCTCTGGATCAGATTTTATCCCGTTTTTGCAGACCATATACCGGTACCAGAACACTTCCACATCCTCTGGAAGCGCTCCAACCTCTGCCGGAACTTCCATTTCTATCTGCTCCCACAGTCTTGTCATATCCTTTGGATAACATTCACTGGTTTTGTTGATGATCCAGGGAATAGGGCTTGTATACACGGTGACACCGATGGGTTTGTCAATGCTCTTTCCTCTGAAATCACCTTCTTCATAACTTGCAAATATGGTCTGTTTTCTCCCTGTTTCCAGCTCTTCTTCTCCAAGGAAATGAGTCGCTACTCCGTTGCACAAAGGGATCAGGATCATGTATGCAACCCCGACTCCAACCAGGTAGGTCACCCAGTCATCCCTGTTATCTCCACTGCCATTTTTCCTTACCCATTTTCTTACAAAAAGGGCGATGAATAACATGAGAACTAAAGAAAGCATAAAGGTGATCTGCGCTTTCACAGAAGATAGAAACGCCAATGCCACAACCCCCAGTATCAGAATCACGTCACTCAGCAAAATATGCTTTTTACATTTTATGATCCGTTTAAAATCCAATTTCGGAAGCGGCTCTCCTTTCTTTAAAGCTACCGTATTTCCATGGCTCCAGCGAAACATCTGCACATAAGATACAGTCCAGGAAATGCTCATGCCAATTAACAACAGGATCAATAAAATCTTCATGGAATCTGCAAACAATTTTCCTGGATTTTGCAGATACCGATACACGGACCAAATTTCTAATACAACTAATATAGGATAAAAAATTTTCACCCACCAGTTCCATGAAAGAGATCTCTGGATCTGAAACTGTTTCTCTTCTTTCATATCGCCGACCCGTTTTACTGCATCATCAGTCGTATAAAATATCTGCCAATAAGTGCTGCTGCACTGAACTTTCCAGCCTGCTTCTTCACATTGCTGTCGAAGCTGCCCCGCTTTCCAGTTATCTGTGCCTGTAAGAGAAGAGCTTTCCGGCACTAGGAGAGCGACATATCTGCGTTTTTCCGGCTGACCCTTATGAAATTTCATCACAGCACCGCCAACACTTTCCAAAAACCAGCCCTTAAGCGCCATTTCTTCCAGATATTGTCTAAAAGCATCTGCTTCCCATAACTGAAATGTCCACCAGATCCGTTTCTTTTGCTCCATAGGCTCATCCCCTTCCCACAAAACAGGACTGTTTTCTCCCATTTATATCTATCATCATTATAGATATAAATATAACTGCCTGACAAGAAAGAGGAACTTACCATTTTCTTACATATATTCTAATATTTCTTCCAGCTTTTTCCTTGGCCTTGGATACGGTTTTTCTGCTGCATATCCCACTGCTACAGCTCCTATTAACTGCCCCTTAGAAGGGATCACTTCCACCATATCATTATAGGCAAAACAGGTATTGGCGATCCACAGAGTCCCAAGCCCCAGTTGGGTAGCTTTCAAAAGCATATTCTGGATTGAAGCCCCAATAGATAAGGAATCGCAGATCTCTGCCAGTCTTTCATCAGCGTTTACAGGCTCATAAGGCGATCTTCCATCCGGATCCATAACAATGATCGTAACCGGTGCTTTCCTCATAATAGAAAGTGTCTGAAATGCACCCGGCAAAGCAAATGCTGAACCTGGCAGCAGGCAGTGTTCCTTCTTTTCCCTTTCCAGCCCCCGTTCCATAGCTGAAAGCAGCTTTTCTTTTGCTTTTCCTTCATATACCAGATATTTCCATGGCTGGCGGTTTTTGGCTAACGGAGCCAGTGACGCTGCTTTTACAATAGCTTTTATCTGGTCATGACTGACTTTCTGGTCTGTATATTTACGGATTTATGTGATTGCTGAACAGATGATCTTATGATATACTGATGAAACGGAAAGTCAGAACACATCTAAGGCGGCCTACCCTCCACCATGGAGGGGCTTACCCTCCAACTCTACGGAAGGAGGGCGATGCCAATGTACATTACATATTCGGATCTGATCCAGATAGGTATCTTCATTGTTGCACTTATTGGTCTCATTTATGAGATTTTTAAGGATAAAAAATAGCCGCCACTACCACCAATAGTGACGGCGAGTCTCGCATGAGACTTAACGTAAATATTGTAGGGTAGGCCGTGTGTTTCTGACTTTCCCTTTTCATATTTAATATAACATACTTTTTCTCCGTAGTCAAATTGTAAATAAACCATAACTCGGATTTTAACCTGCCACTGATGTCCTATTTTTTGAGTTACTTTTCCGCTTTTTTCTCTCTATCTTAGCTTTTTGTCTCTTTTTCTGGATTAATCGTGAACTTTGAATTATACAGAAAGCTACTTATAAAGACTTTACCCACTTTTCGATTTCCTGCTTATTTGCTCTGTTAAGAAGCTTTCCTTCTACGATCTCAGCTCCCGGTGCAGATGGTTTTAATTCTTTCACTGTATTGCCAAAGCCGCTTCCACCAGATGTTGCAAACAGCACGATCTTTTTACCGGAAAAATCATATTTTTCCAGAAATGTATTTACAATGGTAGGCGCTACATACCACCAGATTGGAAATCCCAGGATAATAGTATCATATTCTTTAATATGAGCATCTGTATCTGTAATCTCCGGGCGGATCTTCTTGTTGCTCATCTCCACACTGCTTCTGGACTTCTTGTTCATCCAGTTTAAATCGTCACTTGTATATAATTCCTTTGGTGTGATCTCATACAGAGAAAAATCTCCGACTTCTGCTATCATTTCTGCTATTTTTCTGGTTGTTCCGCTTGCACTGAAATACACTACTAATGTTTTATTCATGACTATTACCTCCTACCAAATGATCGTCTACTTTTCCTCCTCAGGATACGTAAAATTCCATGACCTTCTAAACTCTGTCATCAGATCCATTACATCCTTCGTATAATCCAGATGCATACAGGAAACATCTCCGGCAATGGCCTTCTCCATATCAGAAAGCTCATAAGCCAGTGCATCCTCATGTGCCCCCGCTTTTATCACCTGTATCTCTCCTGTTTCCGCATCCACGATCTTCGCCTCCCAGGCTCTTGGATACTCCATGACCTCAATATAGCCCTTTTCACAGGACACCATACCACGTTTTGGCTGTTTAGAGTGCATAGACAGCATCACTGTGGCCATCTGCCCCTCTTTATTACTTAAAAGCAGACCTGCCTGCTCATCTACTCCAGTAGGTGCTGCCTTCATCTGGGATAATAACTGATCCGGCTTCGAATCCATAAACCACCGGATAAAAGAAAGGGCATACACACCAATATCCAGCATGGCACCACCCGCCAGATTCCGGTTAAAGAAGCGGTTCTCCATGTTGTATTCCTTAAAACTACCAAAATTCATGGTGATCAGGTTCACCTTTCCCAACTTACCAGAATCCAAAATCTCCCGCAGTTTCTTATAAACCGGCATATGGAAAATGGTCATAGCCTCTGCAACAATAACGCCCTTCTCCTTTGCCATTTCCAATGCCTCATCCAGTTCCCCACTATTTAAAGTAATGGATTTCTCCACTAGAATGTGTTTCCCGTTCTCAATGGCCTTCTTCATAAACCTGATATGAGTATTATGAGGGGTTGTAATATAGATCACGTCCACTTCCGGATCCGTAAACATTTCATTATAATCTGTATACACCTTTCCAATTCCATACTTTTCCCCAAACTTTACGGCCTGTTCATAAGTCCTGTTTCCCACTGCATAAAGCTTTTTCCCATTTTTTTCCAGTGCTGCTGCCATCTCATTGGCAATCACACCTGTTCCCAGTACTGCCCAGCGGATCCCTCTCATTTTATGATCTCCTTCTTGTTCACAAAGATTATACACCATCATTATACTACTTCCATTTCCTATAGCATATCCCTTTTTCTCAGCCTTCTTTTCAGCATACTTCTTTTCAGGCACAAAACCTTATATTATGATGTGGGGATCAAAAGGTATTTTGACCCCTCTGATACCGAATTGCTACGTGCTTTGCACTCCCGCAATTCTAAAAACATTCGTAATCCGCTCATTTTTCTTCAAAAAATGGCTTCTTACTCATGTTTTTGTCGGGTCCCAAGTTCAAAAATCCTACTGCAAGCAAGCTTGCATCGGATTTTCGGCCTTTTGACTCTGGTATCATATTATAAAAGCCCTGGCAATATTCACTGCCAGAGCTTCTAAATCTTTACGATTTTACTCTTTCTTAATTAATCCCTGTCATTCAGATAACCTGGTTCATTATAAATAAGAGCCATAAACTCCACATCAGAATCGGAATTATTCTCAATGCTGTGATACTGTCCTACTTCAATAATACAGCAGTCACCAGGGCCAACCTTGGTCACAGACTTGTCATTATCAATAAAATCTGCTTCACCCTTTAAAATATAATATGGCTCAGTATCATGTACATGCTGATGCCAGCCTACACTTGCACCTGGAGGAAGAACAACCTTAGCATACAGTCTGCCGTGTCCTAACAGCTCCTCCTTAGATACAATATGATGAACATACGCTGTTCCCTTACCTCCGCCTAAATGTTCCACTTCCAGAACGTTGTCTTTACGAATCATTGTCATGTCCTCCTGTTGAATATAATCCTGAAGCAATTTGAAACATTTTACTGCTTATCTTTTCTCATTATACTCTATTTTTCTCATTTTTCCAAGAACAGGATATAAGTTTTCTCTCACCATATATGTCTGAAAGATTTTTCCCATCAGTTCGCCTTTTCATACACACTAAATCCATCTCTTCCGCCCCGTTTCACCTGATACAGCGCTGTATCTGCGTGACGGTAAAGTTCCATAAAGGTAGTACCATGATCCGGCGAATAGGCAATTCCTACACTGATGGTAATACCGCTTCCGGCCAGCTCAGGTATCTGAAGGGTTCTTACCTCATTGATCAGCTTTTTCGCACGGTCCTTTGCTATTTCCACATCTTTGATATTACAGATCAGAACCATAAATTCATCACCACCGATACGGCCTACAATATCCTTCTCCCTGAACTGTTTTGCAAGAAGACGTCCAAAAATCTTTAAGACCTTATCCCCTACCATATGTCCGTATGTATCATTAACCTGCTTAAAATAGTCCACCTCCATGATCATAAGAGCATTGCATCTGTCTTTTCCATTTTCTTCCAGGAAGCGGTCGATCATATCCTGGGTTGTCTTTTTATTAAAAAGACCGGTAAGTGCATCTCTCTGGGCCCGTTTTAAAAGCCTTGACTTTTCCTGTCGGTTCTTATAAATAATATAAAAGATGACCACTGTCACCAGCATGCTAAAGATAATAATAAAAGTGATCTCATATTCCCTGATAAAATCATAAGATGCTTCTGCTGCTTTAACAGGAACAATATAACCGATCATCCAGTCATTCATCCCCAGGGGTGCGTAAGCAATATAATAAGATGTCTTTTTTCCTTCAGTCAGCCGAAACTGGCAGATACCGTCTTTCTCATCTGCAAAATCAGCTTTTACCTTCTGGATGGAAGCTGCCTTGATCTTATAATTGTCAAAATACTCGAATATATTGGCGAAAAATCCTTCCAATTCCTAATCTGTATAGACACGGTCATAGGCGATCACCTTTCCATCTTTGTCCGTAATAAGGCAGTAACCTTCTCCGTTAAACAGATCATCAAACATCATACGGCTTAAAGCAGTCACATTATAAGAACCACCCAGAACGCCGATCACTTCATTTTCCTTACAGACTGGTACTCCAAGTATAAGTCTGACCTCATGATCCACACTGCTTTCTATAGAATCACTTAATGTCTGGCTTCCACCAAATGCCTCTTGAAAATAACTTCTGTGGAATACATTTTTTACATCTCCTGTATCATAATGAGCTGTGCCATCTGCTTCGATCAGCGCCATCCGCTCTAAATCTGTCTTGTTATGGATCGTCACCAGGGAATCCAGATTTGCCTCTGAAAGAAGATCTTCTTCTTTTGCCATTTCTTCTGCTATCTCATTCAGATACTGATAGTGAATACTTAAGATCGTCCGTAAATGTTCACTTTGACGTGAGACATTATTCATCATAGCCTGTCTGGAATTTCTTCCTATAGAAGACTGCATACAGCCAAAGAATATCATGATTCCTAAAATAACTGATGATACAAACAATCCCATCACTATTGTATAACTTTTTAAATGAGCAGCTTTTCTTTTCATTCTTTTTACACCCCCCCCCAGTATCATTATTATCACATGTAATATTCATGTCCCTTCAATACATATAATTAATGTCTGCTGCGCAGCCGCTTGTTTTTCTTTTGGACTCATTATATCTTATACTCAGGTTCCCCGCGCTGACGCGCTCCACTGCCTGCTTACGCAGGCGGAACCTTCGTTAATGGTCCAAGAAAAACAAATGTCTGCTGCGCAGCCGCTTGTTTTTCTTTTGGACTCATTATATCTTATACTC
>UQJF01000043.1 GCA_900541315.1 uncultured Clostridium sp.
AATCAGATTCGCAGACAAGTGAGTGGTATAGTTATTTCGAAAACGATGTACTAGTACATCGTCTCGTAAATAACTGTACTGATCGCGTAGGATGCGGATTTGAAGAAGAGGCTTGCTCTTTCTTGATCTGGTTAAATATCCAGATTCTTAACTTTCTTTGCATTCTGGGCAATGAAATCCCGTCTTGGCTCTACCTGATCACCCATAAGCGTAGTAAAAGTAAGGTCTACTTCTGATGTGGTCTCTTCATCCATGGTCACGCGCAGTAAAATACGACGTTCCGGATCCATGGTAGTCTCCCAAAGCTGCTCTGCATCCATTTCTCCCAGACCTTTGTAACGCTGGATCTTGTTGCTGTTGTCACGGCCAATGTCCATAAGAATGGAATTTAATTCCTCGTCACTGTAAGCATACCATACTTTTTTATTTTTCTCGATCTTGTATAACGGCGGCTGAGCCAGATATACATAGCCCTGCTTGATCAGCTCCGGCATAAAACGGTATATAAATGTAAGAAGCAGCGTACTGATATGGGCACCATCTACATCCGCATCGGTCATGATGATGATCTTGTGGTAGCGCAGCTTGCTGATGTCGAAATCATCATGGATACCGGTGCCAAAAGCAGTGATCATAGCCTTGATCTCCGCATTAGCATAGACTTTATCCATTCTTGCCTTTTCTACGTTTAAGATCTTTCCGCGAAGAGGAAGGATGGCCTGTGTCGCTCTGGAACGTGCAGTTTTTGCTGAACCGCCTGCAGAATCTCCCTCTACAATGTAGATCTCGCAGTTTTCAGGGTTCTTGTCAGAACAGTCTGCCAGTTTTCCTGGAAGAGCCATACCGTCTAAAGCCGATTTGCGACGTGTCAGATCCCGTGCCTTTCTTGCTGCAGCTCTTGCACGCTGTGCCAGAATGGACTTTTCACACATGACCTTGGCAACTGCCGGGTTCTGCTCCAGGAAATAGGTCAGCTGCTCGCTTACGATGCTGTCTACAGCTGCCCTAGCCTCACTGTTTCCCAGTTTCTGCTTGGTCTGGCCTTCAAACTGGGGTTCGCTGATCTTAACGCTGATAATGGCTGTTAAGCCCTCACGGATATCTTCACCTGAAAGACTTTCTTCATTGTCCTTTAACAGCTTGTTCTTTCTCGCATAGTCATTAAAGGTCTTTGTAAGGGCATTCTTAAAGCCGGTAAGGTGGGTACCGCCTTCCGGAGTATTGATGTTATTTACAAATGTATAAATGTTCTCTGTATAGGAGTCATTATGCTGCATGGAAACCTCTACATAAACGCCTTCTTTTGTACCTTCACAGTAAAGAACATTTTCATAAAGAGGTGCTTTTCCCTTGTTTAAGTAGGTAACGAACTCGCGGATACCACCTTCATAGTGGAAAGTTTCTTCTTTCTTTTCTTCTCTGTCATCTCTTAAAATGATCTTTAAGTTCTTAGTGAGGAAAGCAGTTTCTCTTAAACGGATTCTTAATGTATCATAATCATATACGGTTTCCTCAAAGATCTCCTTATCCGGAAGGAAGGTAACAGTAGTACCATGCTTATCTGCGCTGCAGTTTCCTACAACTTTTAACGGATAGCAGACTTTGCCCCTTTCATAACGCTGTTTATAAATATTTCCATCACGGTATACTAAAACTTCCAGCCATTCAGACAATGCATTTACAACAGATGCGCCTACACCGTGAAGACCGCCGGATACTTTATAACCGCCATTTCCGAACTTACCACCTGCGTGAAGGATGGTAAATACAACCTCTACTGCAGGAAGTCCTGCTTTTTTCTGGATATCTACCGGAATTCCACGTCCATCATCAATTACGGTAATGGAATTGTCCGGATTAATGGTCACATCAATGGAATCGCAGTATCCTGCCAGTGCCTCATCCACTGCATTATCTACGATCTCATAAACCAGATGATGGAGTCCGCGGGCAGATGTGCTGCCAATGTACATGCCAGGACGTTTTCTGACCGCCTCAAGTCCTTCCAGAATCTGAATCTGATCTGCTCCGTACTGCTCTCCCATGTTCTATATCTTCCTTTCTTTTTCAGTCAGCAGCCTTACGGTCTTTTACCGTTTTTCTGCAGCCTGTATATCTGTATAATTTAATTTTGGCTTGTAACTTTTCCCTCTTCCACCTTGAATATCTTGTCAATGTGGAACCTGTGGTTCACAAAATCCTCCAGACCGGTACAGGTGATCATAGTCTGGATATCCTGTATGGCATCTAAAAGCTGGTTCTGACGGCTGCTGTCAAGTTCTGACAGTACATCATCCAGCAGAAGCACCGGAGCATCCCGGCTGATCTTTTTGACCAGCTCCAGCTCGGAAAGCTTTAAAGATAATGCAGCTGTCCTCTGCTGGCCCTGGGAACCAAACCTGCGAATATCAATGCCGTTCACTACAAAGCTGATATCATCCCTGTGGGGACCTGCCAGCGTAGTCTTCTGCTTCATATCCTGCGGCCGGCTCTTCCTTACCGCCGCTTCCAGCTCATTTTCCTCTGTATCCGGGTCATAGATCACTTCTATATTTTCTTTGCCCCCGGAAAGCTTTGTATGCAATTCTTTGATAATGTCCCCCAGCTGATGGATAAAGTCTCTCCTGGCTTTTATCACTTCTTTTCCAAAACGCACCAGCTGTTCATCCCATACATCCAGTGTTGCCTCATATTCCGGATGAAAAACAACTTCTTTTAAAAGTTTGTTCCGCTGGAGAAGGACTTTATTATACTGGACTAAAGAATGGACATACACTTTATCCAGCTGGCAAAGCTCCATGTCAATAAAGCGTCTTCGCTCAGAAGGACCGTTTTTTATGATATTTAAGTCCTCCGGTGAGAAAAATACCACATTGACCAGTCCAAACAGCTGGCTTGCCTTCCGGATGGGGATACCGTCTACAGCAATCCCCTTGGTTTTATTTTTCTTTAAATGCATATCAATGCGGCAGGGGACCACACCCTTTTTTATCTGGAGCTTAATGTGGGATTCATCTTCTCCAAAACGGATCATATCCTTATCTTTCGCCCCCCTGTGTGACTTGGTAGTACAGCACACATAGACCGCTTCCAGGATATTTGTCTTTCCCTGTGCATTGTCGCCGTAGAGAATATTGGTTCCCTGACTCAATTCCATATGCAGTTCTTCATAATTGCGGTAATTCTTAAGTTCTATGGATTCAATAGTCATAGAAATTCTCTTTCAACAGTTAAAATTTATTTGATGATCTTAATAGTCTGGCCTTCATAGGTGACAACATCTCCGTCTACCAGCTTCTTTCCTCTCTGGAAAGCCTGATCTCCATTTACATATACAAGACCATCTTCAATGGCATATTTTGCGTCCACACCAGACTCAACAAAACCGGCCGCCTTTAAAGCCTGCCCCAGTTTGATATATTCATCCCTTAACTTAATGGTTTCCATAATATTTTCTGTACTCCCTTTCCGTCCGTGCTATGCGGACATATATAAATTTATGGTGTATAATTATGCATTATACTGAAGCTGCATTAAAGTTTACCGGAAGGATCAGGTAGATGTAGTTAGCCTCCTCATCCTTGATAAAGCATGGTGACTTTGGATTCATCATATAAATATTGATCTCTTCATCATCGATCACACGGAGGGCATCGATCAAAAACTTAGGATTAAAACCGATCATAATGTCCTTTCCGGTCTTGTGGATCATAAGTTCCGCATTCATGGAACCAAAACTTGAATTTAACTTTAATTCCATAGAATTATCGCCAACATTTAAGATCAGCGGTTTTTTGTCATTTTCACGGATCAGGATAGTTGCGCGCTCAATACAGTCTAAAAATTCTTTTTTATTAATGGTTACTTTTGTTTCATAGTCACTGGAAAGCATCTGGTTGATACGGAAATATTCTCCTTCGATCAGGCGTGAAACAACGATAGTCTGGTCAAATTCAAATAAAATATGGTTTGTGCTGAAGTAGATCAGCACCTCTTTTTCATTGTCTCCACCTAAGATCTTGCTGATTTCGCTTAATGTTTTTCCAGGAACGATCACTTTTGTATTTTCATAATGATCTTTTAAGGTAACATTGCGGATGGAAATACGGTGGCCATCCAGAGATACCACTTTTAACTGGTTTTCATTGACTTCAAATAATTCACCGGCCATCATTTTGTTGCTGTCATTTGGTGAAATGGAGAAGATCGTCTGCTGGATCACTTCTTTTAAAGTGAACTGAGACAGGCTGATATACTTATTTTTTTCAATATAAGGAATATAGGAAAATTCATCTCCGTCACGGCCCTGGATATTGAATACAGAATTTTCACAGCTGATAGTTGTATTGAATTTATCATCAGATTCAATAGTAACTACTGCGTTCTGGCTGGATACCCGTCTGGTGATCTCGGAAAAAAGCTTTGCATCCAGAGCGATCTTTCCGTGTTCAAGGATCTCACCATTTACAGTTGTTTCAATTCCAAGCTCCATATCATTTCCAGTCAGTTTGATCTCACCAGAAGAAGCATCGATGAGAATACATTCTAAAATAGACATGGTTGTTTTAGAAGGAACGGCCTTCATAACAATACTGATGCCGTTAACAATATCATCTTTCTGAAATCTGAGCTTCATGATTGTTGATAACTTCCTTTCTGAGTTGTTTGCGTATGAGTGCCCTCTAATAGGGTATATAAAGAATTATTTTTCGTAGAAACCGTAGTAGAGGCTGTGGGTTTGTGCAAAAGTGGAAAAACCCCTGAAAAACAGTGGAAAACCGGTGTGGAAAGCGTTGTGGAAATCATTCACATTTTTTCGGAATAGCTTCAAAGTTATCCACAGGTTAAATTTTGAAAAATTTTTGCGAAAAACGACTTCCGGTCTGTCCACAGTTAATCCACAGTATTTTCACAGGTTATTGTGGATTGATCTTTTTCTTTAAGATCTCAATGGTATTTTTAAGATTGTCATCTTTGTTCATATCTGCAGCGATCTTTTCAGAGCCATGGATGATGGTAGTATGGTCCCTTCCGCCTAAGATACGGCCTATAGACTGCAGAGGAGTTTCCGTCATATTCCGGCATAGGTACATAACGATCTGTCTTGGATAAACGATCTCTTTTGTACGCTTCTGAGATGAAATATCAAGAGGCGTAATGCCAAAATGGTCGGAAACTACCTGGATGATCAGGTTTGGTGTTACTTCCCGCTGGGCATTTGGGGAAATAATATCTTTTAAGGCTTCTTCCGCCAGACCTAAGGTAATATCACATTTGTTTAAGCGGGAGAGAGCGACAATCTTTGTGAGGGCACCTTCCAGCTCACGGATATTGGATTTAATATTGGTGGCAATATATTTAATTACTTCATTGTCAATATTATAGCCTTCCATTTCTTCTTTTTTGCGCAGAATAGCCATACGGGTCTCATAGTCCGGAGACTGGATATCTACAGTAAGACCCCATTCAAAACGGGAGCGCAGACGTTCTTCCAGGGTTTCAATTTCTTTTGGTGGTTTATCGGAAGATATGATAATCTGCTTTTTTGATTCATATAATGTATTAAAGGTATGGAAAAATTCCTCCTGGGTACTTTCTTTTCCTATAATAAATTGGATATCATCAATAAGAAGAACATCATTATTGCGGTATTTTTCCCTGAATTCCGTGGTTGTAATGTTGTTCTTGTTACGGATCGCATCGATCAGTTCATTGGTGAAAGTCTCGGAACTGACATAGAGGATCTTTGCTCGTGGGTTATTTTTTAAAATAAAATGAGCGATCGCGTGCATCAGATGGGTCTTTCCAAGACCAACGCCTCCGTATATAAAAAGCGGGTTGTAGATCTCGCCGGGAGATTCCGCAACTGCAAGTGCAGCTGCATGGGCTAAGTTGTTGTTGGAACCTACAACGAAGGTATCAAAGGTATATTTTGGGTTTAAGTTGGCACTTTGGATCACATCTGGGCTTACAACTGCTTTATTTTTCTGGATAAGGGAAGGAGCCTGCGCCTGCTTTTCTTCCTCAATCTGATCTTTTACTTTAAAATCCACATTACAGTCCTGGTCTAAGAATTCTGAAATGGTAACTTGCAGTAAAAGGCCGTATTTCTTTTTTACATAGGCTAAAAATGTCTGTTCCGGAACGATGATGGTAACGGTATTTCCCTTGAATTCATAAGGAGTTAAAGGCTGGAGCCATGTCCGGTAGGAAACATCGGATACTTCATGTTCTTCTTTTAAAATCAGTAGGATTTTTTCCCAGTTTTCTTTAATTTTATCTATCATTTTCTGTCTCCTGAAACTGTAGTGCAGAATTGCCCAATCTAAGTACATTGTATACTAAAGCCGTTTTTTTTTCAATCAAAAGTGTAAAATATTGTGGATAACTTTGGTGGAAAGCTGTGGATGAAAGTGAAAAAGATAAAAAACGGAAAGGTTTTCCACAAATGGTGGATAAGAAAAAAGGGGAGTTGTTCACATTGGAAAAATAAAGGGAAAATAGGGATGTGGACTGTGTGAGTGTGGAAGAAGAAAGGGTTTTCCATAACTTATCCACAACTTATCAACAAATTGTGGATAATGTGGGTAAAGATATACACGGTACACACAGGGACTTCTATCCACAATTTTTTCCCGGTTTTCCTCAAAAAATCCCTTGACTAAGGCCGATTTTTTCTATATAATCGAGAAGATGTTTAATTATACTAGTCTAAATGTGTGTTACCACATTACCAGATAATATTTGATAGGAGGTGCCCGGAATATGAAGATGACATTTCAGCCTAAGAAAAGACAGAGAGCAAAAGTTCATGGCTTCAGAGCTAGAATGAAGACAGCTGGCGGTAGAAAAGTTATTGCTGCAAGAAGAGCAAAAGGTAGAGCTAAATTAACCGCTTAAGAACATTGAGAACAGTAAGGCCACATTTTCAGGATGTGGCCTTTTTGTTTATGTGCAATCGTTCAGGGACGGGTAAAATGCCCGGCATTTTGGAGAAGATCTGACGGTTGCTTATGAAACGAAAAGGAGTTTCTATTCTATATGAAACGATTTCCTTCCATTAAGAAAAACAGTGACTTTCAGAATATATACAGAAATGGAAAGTCCTACGCAAATCGTCTTCTTGTTATGTATGTAATGAGAAACGGGGAAGAATCAAACCAGCTTGGCATATCGGTCAGCAAAAAAGTAGGCAACAGTGTGGTACGCCATCATATTGCCAGACTGATGCGGGAGATATTCCGGCTGAACAATGAAAAAATTGAGACTGGGTTAAACATCATCGTTGTGGCGAGAACTGCCGCAGCAGCATCAGATTACAAACATTTGGAAGGTGCTTATATGCATCTGTGCGGACTGCATCATATTTTAAAAGAATCGAAGTGAAGTTGAAAATGAAGATCATAAAAAAGACGATGATCCTGATGATAAGAGGATACCAGAAATATCTTTCTCCTCTTAAAAGATACACTCACTGTATTTACACACCTACGTGTTCTCAATACGCCATTGAAGCACTGGAAAAGTACGGTGTGTTTAAAGGTACATGGTTGGCCTGCAAAAGGATCCTTCGTTGTCATCCCTTTGCAGAAGGCGGTTATGATCCAGTTCCGTAGAAAAAACGAGCACAGCAGGTGCTCCATAAGGAGGTAGCGTTTTGAACAGTTTAGCTGGCGCAGTTGTTTTGACGAAAACAGGCGGTATTCTGGGGCCAATCGCCGGAATCTTAGGCTGGATCATGGATCTTTTGTTCCGTTTTACCAGTACCTTCGGCATTGAGAATATCGGTCTGTGCATTATCCTGTTTACACTGGTTACAAAGATACTGATGATGCCGCTGACTATTAAGCAGCAGAAATCATCTAAACTTATGGCTGTTATGCAGCCGGAGATCAATGCGATCCAGAAAAAGTACAAGGGCAAAGAAAATGACCAGAAATCTGCTATGATGATGCAGGCAGAGATGAAAGCGGTTTACGAAAAGTATGGTACATCTATGACAGGCGGATGTCTGCCACTGGCTATCCAGATGCCGATCATTTTCGCTTTGTACCGTGTTATCTATAATATCCCGGCTTATGTACAGTCTGTAAGAGGATATTATGAAACTGTTATCAGTCAGCTGCCGGCTGGTTATCAGACACAGGATGTGTTTACACAGCTTGCACAGGCATGCAGAATGACTGGCGACAAATTTGATTTTACTAACGTAAATACAGTTATCGATCTATTATATAAATTCACTGCACAACAGTGGCAGACCTTTATCGGTGCGTTCCCTGCAGCAGGTGAAGCTGCCGTAGAAGGTGGTGTGAACGCAGTACAGGCCATTGAGAAGATGCAGAACTTCTTTGGACTGAACATTGCATATACACCATGGCAGGTGATTACGAATTTCTTCAGCGGCGGTACAGGAACCATCACAATGGTGATCGCGGCTATTGCAATTCCTGTTTTAGCAGGTGCCAGCCAGTGGTACAGCACTAAGCTGATGACTGCAAACCAGCCAAAGCAGGTGGAAGAAAATCCAACTTCTGATATGATGAAGTCCATGAACGTGACCATGCCGTTAATGTCTGTATTCTTCTGCTTTACCTTTGCTTCCGGTATTGGTATCTACTGGGTAGCACAGAGTGTGTTTACCGTTATCCAGCAGATGGTCATTAATTCTTACTTAAATAAAGTAGATATGGACGAGCTGGTACAGAAAAATGTAGAAAAGACTAACAAGAAGCGTGCGAAAAAAGGACTTCCGCCAACAAAGGTTGGAAACGTGGATGACATGCTGAAAAAGTATGAAGAAAAGGAATCCCGTGAAGAAAGCGCACGTATGGCTAAGATCGCAAAGAGCAAGGCCCAGGTGGAAGAGTCCAATAAGTATTATAACCAGGACGCAAAACCAGGAAGTCTGGCTTCCAAGGCCGGTATGGTAGCGAAGTATAATGAACGCCAGGAGAAGGGCAATAAAAAATAGGAGGTTTGTTTCGTATGGATATGATTACGGTTACTGCGAAAACAGTAGACGAAGCGGTTACGAAGGCGTTGATCGAACTTGAAACTACCAGTGACAAGCTGGAGTATGAAGTGGTTGACAAGGGAAGCGCCGGATTTTTGGGAATCGGTGCAAAACCGGCGATCATACGTGCAAAAAAGAAAGAGACCATTGCTGATAAGGCGATTGAGTTTCTGTCCCAGATTTTTGGTGCCATGAACCTTGAGGTATCTATTACAGCTGCTTACAATGAAGAAGAGCAGGAGCTTTCCCTGAACTTAGAGGGAGATGACATGGGAATCCTGATTGGTAAGAGAGGACAGACCTTGGACTCCTTACAGTATCTGGTAAGCCTGATTGTAAATAAGGGAACAGAAGGCTATTTAAGAGTAAAACTGGATACGGAAAATTACCGTGAAAGAAGAAAAGAGACTCTTGAAACCCTTGCAAAGAATATTGCATATAAGGTAAAACGTACCAGACGTCCGGTATCCTTAGAGCCTATGAATCCTTATGAAAGACGGATCATCCATGCAGCAGTCCAGAATGACAAGTATGTGACTACACGCAGCGAAGGAGAGGAACCTTTCCGCCATGTAGTCATTGCTTTAAAAAAGGAAGCTGTTTCCGGTGAAAGAAAGGGAAGATATGACAGAGCCGGCAGAGGCCGTTCTGACCGTTCTTATGGTTATAAGGGAAATAACCGCAGAGGCGGTTCTTACCAGACTGCACCAAAGGCAGAGCCTGTGACTGAAACAGTCAGTGAAAGCACACAGGAGTAATTATAAGTACTGAACTGATAAATAAAAAATAATGTTTAAAATAAAATGAGAAAGGCTGTTGCATAAGCGACAGCCTTTTTTGTATAATAGGGGAATGAAATGAGGGAAAATGAATGAAAACAGATACCATTGCAGCGATAGCGACTGGAATGAGCAATTCCGGTATCGGTATCGTAAGGATAAGCGGTGATGAAGCCCTGCAGGTAATAAGCCGCATTTACAGAAATAAAAAGGGGGAGCCAAAGGATCTGGGCCAGGTGAGATCCCATACGATCCATTATGGCTATATTTATGATGGTGAAGAACGTCTGGATGAAGTTCTGGTCATGATCATGAAGGGACCTAACAGCTATACAGCAGAAGATACAGTGGAGATCGACTGTCACGGAGGCGTGTTCATTGTAAAGAAGATACTGGAAACTGTGATCCGGAATGGCGCAAGGACTGCAGAGCCTGGAGAATTTACAAAACGCGCTTTTTTAAACGGGCGTATTGATCTGGCCCAGGCAGAGGCAGTGGCAGATGTGATTCAGTCTACCAATGAATATGCCTTAAAAAGCTCAGTAAGTCAGTTAGCAGGCTCTGTTTCACGAAAGATCAGGGAGCTTCGTGAAAAGATATTATTTGAGATCGCCTTTATTGAGTCTGCATTAGATGATCCGGAGCATATTTCATTAGATGGGTATCCGGAGCATCTTTTAGAGGCTTTGGAGCCTATGGTAAAACAGGTAGAAAGGCTTTTAGCTTCCTGTGATGATGGCCGTGTGATGTCGGAAGGGATAAAGACTGTTATTTTAGGAAAGCCAAATGCAGGAAAATCTTCTCTGATGAATGTGCTTTTAGGGGAAGAAAGAGCTATTGTCACGGAGATCGCAGGAACTACAAGAGATACCCTGGAAGAGCATATTTATCTTAAGGGCATCAGCTTAAATGTGGTGGATACAGCAGGTATCCGTGATACAGAGGATGTGGTGGAAAAAATCGGCGTGGAGCGTGCCATGAAGGCAGCAGAGGACGCAGATCTGATCATCTATGTGGTAGACGGTTCCAGGGCACTGGATGAAAATGATAAAGAGATCATGGAGTTTATTAAGGGGCGCAGAGCCATTGTCCTTTTAAATAAAACAGATCTGGAAATGGCGATAGATAAAAAAGAGTTAGAAAATACCTGTGGCCATGGAGTGATCCCTATCTCTGCAAAAGAGGAGCAGGGCATTGAAGCTCTTGAGGAAGAGATAAGGCGGCTGTTTTACCACGGAAAGCTCTCTTTTAATGAGCAGGTTTATATTACCAATGTACGCCACAAAGAGGCGCTGGAACAGACACTGGACAGTCTTAAAATGGTAAAACAAAGCGTATCAGACGGCATGCCGGAAGATTTCTATTCTATTGATCTGATGAATGCTTATGAGCAGCTTGGAAAGATATTAGGAGAAGCGGTGGAAGATGATCTGGTAAATGAGATCTTTTCCAAGTTCTGTATGGGAAAATGATGTGGTAAAATGTATGGGGAAATACTCGGTCTTGTGCATTGGATGCACATGGAAATGACCGCGTAGGTTACAGTATATGGGGTAGGCACTTTTGGAACCGAAAGTGCCGTATGATAACGCGGTGGTTGCAGGAATTTGCCGTATTAAAATGCGAAGCTACGGCAAATTCCGTTGCTGGTCATGCAACGCATGAACAGTAACCGCATAGAAACAGGAAGGAATTAAGAAAATGCCATATTTGGAAGAATCATATGATATTGTGGTAGTTGGTGCCGGTCATGCCGGTTGTGAGGCAGCATTAGCCTGTGCCAGACTGGGCCTTGAGACCATTGTATTTACAGTCAGTGTGGACAGTATTGCCCTCATGCCCTGTAATCCCAATGTAGGTGGAAGCTCTAAGGGACATCTGGTAAGAGAACTGGATGCATTAGGCGGAGAAATGGGAAAGAATATTGATAAGACCTTTATCCAGTCTAAGATGTTAAACGAGTCTAAAGGACCGGCTGTCCACTCTTTAAGAGCCCAGGCGGATAAGCAGGAATACAGCCGCCAGATGAGAAAGACCATGGAAAATACCCAACATCTGACCATCCGCCAGGCAGAAGTATCTGAGCTTATAGTAGAGGAAGGGCAGATAAAGGGAGTTAAAACCTTTTCCGGGGCCATATATCATGGGAAAGCGGTTGTACTGTGTACTGGAACATATCTGCGGGCAAGATGCATCTACGGGGACGTGAGCAATCCTACAGGGCCAAATGGTCTTCAGGCAGCCACCCATCTTACCGATTCGCTGATTGCAAATGGAATTGAAATGTTCCGTTTTAAAACAGGAACACCGGCCAGGGCAGACAAGCGCAGCATTGATTTTACCAGGATGGAAGAACAGTTTGGTGATAAGAGAGTGGTTCCATTTTCTTTCTCTACAGATCCCGAAAGCGTTCAGAAAGAACAGGCATCCTGCTGGCTCACTTATACAAATCAGGAAACACACAAGATCATCCGTGATAATTTAAGCCGTTCGCCTCTGTTTTCCGGTGCGATTGAAGGAACAGGTCCAAGATATTGTCCGTCTATTGAGGACAAGGTGGTAAAATTCCCTGATAAAGAACGCCATCAGGTATTTGTGGAACCAGAAGGTCTTTATACGAATGAAATGTACTTAGGAGGTATGAGCAGTTCTCTTCCTGAGGATGTACAGTATGCAATGTACCGCACTGTGCCGGGGCTGGAGCATGTGCGGATTGTAAGAAATGCCTACGCCATTGAATATGACTGTATCAATTCTTTACAGCTTAAGTCTACATTAGAGTTTAAGAAGATCCATGGTCTGTTTGCAGGCGGCCAGTTTAACGGAAGCTCCGGTTATGAGGAAGCAGCTGTACAGGGCTTTATGGCAGGTGTAAATGCTTCTATGGAGGTTATGGGCAGAGAACAGGTGGTTCTGGATCGTTCTCAGGCCTATATTGGTGTACTTATTGATGATCTGGTGACTAAGGAAAACCATGAACCATACCGTATGATGACTTCCAGGGCAGAATACAGACTGCTTTTAAGACAGGATAACGCAGACCTGCGTTTACGCCGGATCGGGCATGATATCGGTCTTGTAAGTGATGCGGAATATGAGCATCTCCTTGAAAAAGAGGCACAGATCAATGCAGAAATCGAACGTCTTGAAAAGGCGACCATCGGCGGTACCCCAAAGGTTCAGGAGCTGCTGGCCAGATATGAAAGCACTCCTCTTAAGTCAGGAACTACTTTGGCAGAGCTGATCAAGCGCCCGGAACTGGACTATGAGAAGCTGGCAGAGGTAGATGAAAACCGTCCTGAACTTGCTTTTGATGTACAGGAACAGGTAAATATTGAGATCAAATATGAAGGCTATATTAAACGTCAGATGCAGCAGGTAGCCCAGTTTAAGAAGTTAGAGGGCAAAAAGCTGCCGGAAAACTTTGATTATGCCCAGGTAAACAGCCTGAGAAAAGAGGCAGTACAGAAGTTAAATAAGATCCAGCCGTCTACCATTGGACAGGCCTCCAGAATTTCAGGAGTGTCACCGGCGGACATTTCCGTATTAATGGTATATCTGGAAAAAAGCAAGTGAGAGGTTGAAAATTTATGACAGAGCAGTTTGCACGGAAAATGGAAGAGGGCGTAAAGCCTTTAGGTATCCGGTTAAGCGAAAAGCAGCTGGAGCAGTTTTACGATTATTTCCAGTTTCTGGTGGAAAAAAATAAAGTAATGAACCTGACGGCTATTACAGAAGAAGATGCAGTGATCACAAAGCATTTTTGTGACAGCCTGAGCCTTGTAAAAGGTTTTTCTGAAATTGAGAAAACGGTTTCATTGATTGATGTGGGAACGGGAGCGGGCTTTCCTGGCATCCCTTTGAAAATAGCATTTCCTCATTTAAAAGTCACTTTGCTGGATTCTTTGAATAAGAGAGTACGGTTTTTAGAAGAGGTCTGTGAACGTCTTGGGCTTGAAAATGTGACCTGTGTCCATGCAAGAGCAGAGGATGGAGGCAGAAATAAGGATTACAGGGAGAAATTTGATATGTGCGTATCCCGTGCAGTGGCAAATCTTTCCTCTTTATCAGAATATTGTATGCCATTTGTAAGAGTGGGGGGATATTTTGTCCCTTATAAGTCTGGTGAGATCGTAGAAGAACTGACTCAGGCGAAAAAAGCAGTGGGGATTTTAGGCGGAGAGATTGAAAATGTCACCGGATTTGAGCTCCCAGGAGGAGAAGGCTCCAGAAGTTTGATCAAGATCAGAAAAATGAAACCGATTTCGGCAAAGTATCCGAGAAAAGCAGGACTTCCTGGAAAAGAACCGTTAGGTGGGAAATAAATATGAAACCGGTTACATGTGAGCTGGAAAGGCATAATTAACAGACAACTATCTGTTGTTACTAAAATAAACAGACAATAACAGAATGATACATCATGGAAAAGGCAGAATTTAATTTATGAATATCAAAGAAATGGCGAAGCTTGCGGGAGTCTCCTGTGCTACAATATCCAGGGTTTTAAATGATTCAGGGTATGTAAAGGAAGATACCCGAAAGAAAGTAATGGAGATCATCAGGGAGTATAATTATACTCCTAATATGATCGCCAGAAGCCTAAGCAGTAAAGATAGTTTTAATATTGGCATCATTGTTCCAAATGTGGGAGAAAAACAGTATGGAAAGATATTAGAAGGTGCTGCAAAAGAAACTGCAAAACACGGATACAGCCTTGTTTTTATGGATAGCGAAAATGACCAGAAAACAGAGAAAAAGTGGCTGGAAGAGGTGAAAAACCAGCACATGAAAGGCCTTGTTTTAGTGCCGGTGTGCAGTGAAAATAAAGAACTGCGAGGTGCACTGCAGGAACTGGAAGAACAG
Source organism: uncultured Clostridium sp. (assembly GCA_900541315.1). Classification (GTDB taxonomy): domain Bacteria; phylum Bacillota; class Clostridia; order Lachnospirales; family Lachnospiraceae; genus Enterocloster. The sequence continues at coordinate 14,659 of UQJF01000043.1, forward strand.
GGAACTGCAGTTGTGATTACAGAAAAAGATGTTAAAAATGCAGGAATGGATGGCGTTTTTGCAGATGAATTCCGGGGTGCTTATGAAGGTATCTGCCGTCTGGTGGAAAAAGGCTGCAAAAAGATAGCCATTATACTGGTACAGCCTGAAATGGATGCTGTTACAGAAGAACGGTATAGAGGCTGTTTGCAGGCATTAGAAGATAATGGAATATCCGGGGCAGAGAAAATGGTGCTCAGGGAAGCAGAAGACTTAAGTCGGGTATTTCAGGGAAAAAAACTTCCGGATGCATTTTGGGCTTTAAATCAAATAGCAGCTGATCAGTGTATCAGGGAGCTTTTTAAATGTAAAAAAGTGGGAATGGAAAAGATCATTTTTATGGGAATGGATGCTGAAAATACAGTACAGGTTTTAGGTGATGAGATGATCTCTGTAGAAAAAGACAGAAGAAAACAGGGAAAAGAGGCAGTAAAACTGCTTTTGGAAGCCTTTGATGCAGAAGAAAATGACCGTATAAGGGGAAAACGGATCATGATCCCTTATAAAGTAACAGAAAGCGGTGCCTGCTGATGCAGACATCGCTTTAACAACTGCAACGGGTCAATAGTTCCATGCTTCACGCATTAGTTGAATCTCTTTTGCATATCCGTCCAGATCGTTGGGCGTTTCCAGGTAGAAGGGGAGATGGGCCAGAGCCGGGTGATTGATGAAACGCTTCAGGGCGGGCAGCCCAATGTGGCCTTCTCCTAATCTGGCGTGGCGGTCTTTGTGAGCACCTAAAGGATTTAAACTATCATTTAAATGAATGGCTTTTAAACGGTCAAGACCGATAATGCGGTCAAATTCTGATATCACATCATCTAAGTGGTCTGCAATATCATAGCCTGCATCCCATATATGGCAGGTGTCTAAGCAGACTCCCAGATGATCACTTAATTCTACTTTATCAATGATCTCTCTTAATTCTTCAAAGTTTTTTCCGACTTCGCTTCCTTTTCCGGACATGGTTTCCAGGAGAACAGTAGTAGTCTGATCCGGCTTTAAGATTTCATTTAACATATCTGCAATATAAGAGATTCCCACATCAGTACCTTGCTTTACATGGCTTCCAGGATGAAAATTATAGAGATTTCCGGGAGTGGATTCCAATCTCGCAAGGTCATCTGCCATGGTCCGTTTCGCAAAATCACGAAGAGCCGGATCAGCAGAGCAGCCATTTAAGGTATAGGGAGCATGTGCCAGGAATGGATGGATATCATTAGCTTTTGCCTGAAGGAGAAAGCGGGAGATATCATCTTGATCCAGAGCTTTGGCATTACCGCCTCTAGGGTTGCGGGAAAAATACTGGAAAGTGTTTGCGTGGATCTTCAGGGCATCTTTTGCCATGGCACAGTAGCCTTTAGAAGATGATAAGTGACAGCCAATACGAAGCATTAGTGAACCTCCTGAGGTAAATAAGTGGTGCTGGCGTTTATGCAATGTTTCACGTGAAACATTCGGGATTTATTCTGGTCCCAAAAATGTTTCACATATCTCATAAAATGCAGCAGGTGATTCCAGTTGCGGCAGATGCTTGGTATCAGGAATAAGTACAGATTCAATGGCTGGATTGTAGGTTTTATATTCTTCCAGTGTGCTTTCCATATCATCCAGGTCAGCACCGCCTAAAAGATAGATACTGTTGTCAATCTTCTTTAATGAGTTAATGATATTACATTTGGTATAGTTACACTTTACACTGGCATAAACAGACTTAGGTGATTCGCCTAAGTGAGCAGCTTCGTAATATGCATCTACTTGTCTGGCTGTTACAGAGTATGGATTGGAGTAGTAAATATTTTTGAAAGTATCTGCAATGTTCTGGCGGCTGCTGGCAATGTGGTAGATCAAAGTGCCTGCAATAGGCAGATCCAGAATAAATTTATAAAGTTTTGCATTTTTGCCAGGTACCATACTGCAGGAAAGCATGGACTCTGGATTCACAAGAATCAGACGGTCAAATAACTCCGGAGAATTTCCGCAGGCCATAACTGCCAGGGACGCTGCATCCCCGGTGGCTAAAATGTCAGTGCGATGACCAATTTCTGATTTGATGAAATCAGAAAGCAGCTGCACATATAAATAATTGGTGTAAGTAAGGTTAGGCTTTTCAGAACGGCCAAAGCCCAGCAGGTCAATGGTGTATACAGTATGATCTTTTGCTAGTCTTTTGCGCACTTCATGCCATTCATAGCTGCTTGAAGCTGGTTCCAGATCATGGACAAGCAATAATGGCTTTCCTTCACCAATCTTTGTATAATGGATATTTCCCAGACGCCAGCGATAGCAGAGAGAAACACGGCTTTCTAAAATATGCTTTGATACAGCGGAAAGTTTCACCGCTTTATTGATCAGGGCAGTAGCAGCAGCAGCGCCTGATGAAAGGATCAATAAGGTCAGTAATTTGTTTTTTGTTTTCATTCAGATATCTCTTTCTTCCTATTAAAATGGGTTAATAAAGGGGATATGTCACCTTGCGGCGGCAGTTCTTGCTAGTACATTGTTTCCGAAATAACTATACAACTCACTTGTCTGCTAATCTGATCACAGAGCTCTAAAAGCCTCAGCGCAGCCCGCTATACCTGTGTTTTTGGAACTGCATACTCAAATTTGCATCCTATGTGATCAGTACAGCTATTTACGAAAGGATGTACTAAAATTATTATAATACATGGAGTACGCTATGACAACGGACAAAAGATTTGTTACTGTACATGATAGGCACTTTTGGAACCGAAAGTGCCGTACGATAACGTAGTGGTAGCGGGAATTTGCCGTATTTAAATGCGAAGCCACGGCAAATTCCGTTGCTGGTCATGCAATGCATGAACAGCAACAAAAGATTTAAGATATACCAGGATGTTTCACGTGAAACATTTTGCCAACAGTATAAAGTTGTGCTATAATCGTTTTTGATGGTCAGAGAGGCAATGTGAATGTTTTTCTGAGAAAGGATGTAAAAAAGAAATATGGGACGAATTATTACAATTGCCAACCAGAAGGGCGGGGTGGGAAAGACTACAACAGCAATCAATTTATCAGCCTGTCTGGCAGAGGCAGGACAGCATGTAATGCTGGTAGACTTTGATCCTCAGGGAAACGCAAGCAGCGGACTGGGAGTGGAAAAAGAAGATTATGAACATACGGTTTATGATATGATGGCAGAAGAAGCAGATCTGGATGAATGTCTGGTAAAAAATATCCAGGACAATCTGGACGTGCTTCCTTCCGATATGAATCTTGCAGGTGCGGAAATTGAATTTCAGGAAGTAGAAGATAAAGAAACGCTTTTAAAACGTTATCTGGATAAAGTGCGGGACAATTATGATTTTATCCTGATTGACTGCCCACCTTCTTTAAATATACTGACCATTAATGCACTGACAGCAGCGGATACTGTACTGGTGCCGATCCAGTGTGAGTATTATGCCCTGGAAGGGTTGAACCAGGTGTTAAAGACAGTAGAACTGGTAAAAAGAAAATTGAACCCACAGTTGGAGCTGGAAGGTGTTGTGTTTACCATGTATGATGCACGTACCAACCTGTCACTTCAGGTAGTGGAAAGTGTAAAGAACAATCTGAATCAGACTATTTATAAGACCATTATTCCAAGAAATGTAAGATTGGCAGAAGCACCAAGCCATGGTATGCCCATTAACCTCTATGATACAAGGTCAACAGGTGCAGAAAGTTATCGTATGCTGGCAGCGGAAGTGATGAGCAGAGGAGAAGAGTTATAATGGCAAAGAAGGGATTAGGAAAAGGCCTGGGGGCAATTTTTGGGGAAGATGTTGTAAAAGAAAACAAAGAAGAGACAGAGAAAAAGGCTAAAGCTAAAGCAGAAGCAAAGGCAGCAGAGGAGATGGATGAAAAAGGTCGTATTCTGATGCTAAAACTGGATCTGGTACAGCCAAATAAAGAACAGCCAAGAAAGACCTTTGATGAAGAGAAGATTAATGAGCTGGCGGAATCCATTAAAAATTATGGAGTGCTGCAGCCATTACTGGTGCAGAAAAACGATAGCTTTTATGAGATCATTGCAGGAGAGAGAAGATGGCGTGCTGCAAAGGCAGCTGGGTTAAAAGAAGTTCCGGCTGTTTTGAAGGAATACAGCAAGCAGGAAGCAATGGAAATCTCTCTTATTGAAAATGTACAGAGAGCGGATCTGAATCCCATTGAAGAGGCATTAGGCTACAGACAGCTGATCGATGAATTTGGATTGACCCAGGAAGAGATTGCAGTGAGAGTGGCAAAGAGCAGGACTGCGATCACCAATACTATGCGTTTATTGAAATTAGATGAACAGATCCAGAATATGCTTGTTCAGGGTGTTATCACCAGTGGACATGCAAGGGCTCTTCTTTCTTTAGAGGATGCACAGATGCAGTTAAAGGCTGCAAAAGAAATATTGGACAAGAAATTAAGCGTCCGTGAAACAGAGCGTCTGGTAAAGCGGCTGCAGAAGGAAGCTTCCGGTGAAAAGAAGGAAGAGAAGAAAAAGGATGAAACATTGGCTCTCATTTATCAGGATCTGGAAGACAGAATGAAATCTGTTATGGGAACTAAAGTAAGCATACACAATAAAGACAAAAATAAAGGCCGAATTGAAATAGAATATTATTCAGAAGCGGAACTGGAAAGAATCGTGGAAATGATAGAATCCATCGGCTGATCGACAGAAGGAGAATGATACATTCATGATGGAAACCAGTATTTTAAATCAGCTCCCATTTGATCCGGGATTTCTTATTTTGGGACTGATTGGCTTAGTGCTTATACTGCTGATCTTGTTAATATCAACAATGATGCAGCTAAAAAGCCTGAGCCGTAAATATGACTATTTTATGCGGGGAAAAGATGCAGAGACACTGGAAGATGTGATCATGGATCAGATTGAAGAGATCCGTAACCTGAAAGCAGAAGACAGAGCTGCAAAAGATTCTATCCGCACCTTAAACCGGAATTTTCGTGCATCCTTCCAGAAATTTGGAATGGTAAAATATAATGCTTTTCAGGGAATGGGGGGCAATTTAAGCTTTGTATTTGCACTGTTAGACTACACTAATACAGGCTTTGTATTAAACTGCATCCATAGCAGAGAAGGCTGCTATATATATATGAAGGAAGTGGACCGGGGGCAGACAGAGGTGGTACTTGGAAATGAAGAACAGGAAGCACTGGAACAGGCTCTGGGCTATATAGATAAGCAGCAGTAAAATATAAGTGTTATAAAAGAAAACTAAGATATCCTGGCATGATGTTTCACGTGAAACATTGTATCAGGGTATTTTTTTGTTATTGTACATAGGCAGGCACTTTTGGAAATGAAAATGACCTGCGATAAGGATATCTCTTAAAAAAAGATTAAGTTGTAGTTTTATAGGGTATCATATACAATGATGTTGGGGTTAAAAGGTATTTTGTAGTTTACTATGAAAGTCCCGGACGGCAGCCGCGAATGAGTCATGCTTGCATGAGCGAATTCACGGGTATCGGACGGGCAAGCCGGTATGAGCAAG
>UQJF01000044.1 GCA_900541315.1 uncultured Clostridium sp.
CGAGATGTAGCTCCGTCTCGTGGGCTCGGAGATGTGTATAAGAGACAGATCCAGGATAAAGCGGTTAAATTCTAACAGGGAGAAGTTATTTCCAAGCTGCTGCTTTGCCTCTTCCTGCATGTTTAACAGTTCCAGATAGCCGGTATAGTAGGAGAGATAATTGGCCGGGTTTTCTACCACTTCATAGTAAATAGATGAGATCACAGATGGATCTTCCAGCTGGAAATACATGTTCAGATATTCACCCACCTGATCTATGTTCCAGCCTTCGTAGTGGATATTAATATCAAGGAGTGCATAAAGGGCAAGTGTAAAGGCGGAATTGTGCTGCAGAAGCTGTCCCATATTCTCTTCAAGGCCATTATTTAGATTAAAAGCATAATATTCCGCATAAGTTCCCCAACCTTCTGTGTAGCCCTGGAAATCAAGGACATTCCGCAGGTTACAGGTGTTTTTCTGGTTAAAATAAAGGGTCTGGTACATATGTCCCGGATAACCTTCGTGTGCCATAGTGGTGTAGAGGGAATCGGAATCTGTACTTTTGTTATTGATGTAAATGGAATTATCCTCCGGCCGGTCAATAGGCACTTTCAGGTAGAAGGCGGGACTTAAAAAGCCTTCCAATGTTTTAGGTACAGTTTTGATAATATAGTTACAGTCATTTACAGGGGGGAAATCTGTCTGGCACTGGGCTTTCAGATCTTCTAAAATGTCCTGGGGTTTTGTAAGGGTAAAAGTGGAAGTATCCAGTTTATCGCCTAAAGACGGATCATCATTTAACAGCTGGTTTACAGCGGTCAGTTCCTTTGCCATCTGCTTGTTAATGGCCTGTTTTAATGCAGGAACATCACTGTAAGAAGTTCCGGTACTGGCATTTACCAGATATTCATAATATTTCCGGCCTTCCGGGTAGTAGTAAAGCCCCTTGTCATTGGTCCCTTTTCCTTTTAAGCCTTCCAGACCGGTTATCAGCCTTTCATAGGCAGGAACGAAATGTTCGTCAATGGCTTTTTTGTTTTTTGCTTTATAATCAGCTTTTTCCTGGTCAGAAAGACCATCTATTGTATTTAAGCGGGAAGCAAAGGTTTCTGCCAAAAAGCTGTGGTCTGCGTCAATGAGATAGGCATTGCAGGAACGGATGATATTGTCAATGACTGTATCACACAGGCCAAGACCAGCCTGGGCCCGCTGTGTTTCAAAGGCAATGAGTGAGTCATAATAGGTATCAATGGATGATAAAAGAGACAGGTAATCGTCAATATCCTGTTTTTTGTAAAAGGTATATTCAGATAAAAGAATGGGAAGCTGGGACTGGATGCCAAGGGTGGTGGATAAAGGCTGGTCATACAGCTCTAATCCATCAGAGGACAGAAGGGTATTAATGTAGGAAGAAAGAATGGTATAGGTAAGCAGCTGGTCTTTGGATAAAAGGCGGGTATCCATGGCATCAAGGTCTGCTTTGACCTGTTTTGCATCTTCCATGTCCCTTTGTGTGTCTTCAGCCAGGGCAGTTCCAAGTGTCCGGTCATAATCTGTGATGCCGTAGCTTTCAGGGTCTGCCAGTGTATAGTGAAGAGTGAGAAGGGACTGGGCTGCTTCCTGCTTAAATAGGTTTTCCGTAAACTGGTCAAAGGCTTTTTGGGCCGCCAAAAGAGCTGTTTTGTCTGGCTGGTCGGTAGGATCTTCCAAAGAGCCGTTGCCTGCGGCTTTTGCAGTGGTCTCCAAAACCGTATTTTTTTCTGCTTCCGGTGTGGAGTTTGGAAAAAGTGAGCAGCCGGTAATAAGGCACAGGGATAATACCAGTGCAAGGATGGCATGCAGATATTTTTGTGTTCGCTGTTTCATAGAAATCTCCTTTTTGGGATACAATGACCATCCTGATGCCAGAGTGCAGTGGACGGTGTTCTTTGAGATGATTATATATTATATGTAGGAAAATTACAACGTATGTGGCATAGGGCGTCTTGACGAAAGCCGCCTAAACGCTTATACTTACATCATTAGAATGCCCCAAAAGGGGGATGGAAAGAGGGATTTAAATATGTGTCAGGATTGTAAGAAAAAGCCGTATTATATTACAACTGCCATCGCATATGCTTCCGGTAAGCCGCATATCGGCAACACCTATGAGATCGTGCTGGCAGATAGTATTGCAAGATATAAGAGAGCCCAGGGCTATGATGTGTTCTTCCAGACAGGTACTGATGAACACGGACAGAAGATCGAGGAGAAGGCAGAGGCTGCAGGCATTACTCCAAAGGAGTTTGTGGACAAGGCTGCAGGGGAGATCAGACGTATCTGGGATCTGATGAACACTTCCTATGATAAGTTTATCCGCACCACAGATGCTGACCATGAAGCACAGGTACAGAAGATTTTTAAGAAGCTCTATGACCAGGGCGATATTTACAAAGGCGCTTATGAGGGACTTTACTGTACTCCATGTGAGTCTTTCTGGACTCCATCTCAGTTAGTAGATGGAAAGTGCCCTGACTGTGGCAGAGAGGTTAAGCCGGCAAAGGAAGAGGCATATTTCTTCCGTATGAGTAAATATGCTCCTCAGCTGATCGAGTACATTAACGCTCATCCTGAGTTTATCCAGCCTGTTTCCAGAAAGAATGAGATGATGAACAACTTCCTTCTTCCGGGACTTCAGGATCTGTGTGTATCTAGAACTACCTTTGACTGGGGTATTCCGGTATCTTTCGATCCAAAGCATGTTACCTATGTATGGCTGGATGCGCTGACCAACTATATTACCGGTATCGGCTATGACTGCGATGGAAACAGCACTGACCAGTTTAAGAAATACTGGCCTGCAGACCTGCATCTGATCGGTAAGGATATTATCCGTTTCCATACTATTTACTGGCCGATCTTCCTGATGGCTTTAGGCGTACCCCTTCCAAAACAGGTATTTGGTCATCCGTGGCTGCTTCAGGGTGATGGCAAGATGAGCAAATCCAAGGGAAATGTTCTTTATGCAGATACTCTGGTAGATTTCTTCGGCGTAGATGCAGTGCGTTACTTTGTGCTTCATGAAATGCCATTTGAAAATGACGGCGTTATCTCCTGGGAGCTGATGGTAGAGCGTATGAACTCTGACCTGGCAAATATCCTTGGAAACCTTGTAAACCGTACTATTTCCATGAGCAACAAGTACTTTGGCGGTGTTGTAGAGAACAAAGGCGCTGCAGAAGCTGTTGATGAAGATTTAAAGGCTGTTGTATTAGATGAAGTTAAGAAGGTTGACGCAAAAATGGCCCAGCTGCGTGTGGCAGATGCCATGACAGAGATCTTCGGCATTTTCAGAAGATGCAACAAGTACATTGACGAGACAACTCCATGGACTCTTGCAAAGGATGAGGCTAAGAAAGACCGTCTTGCAACTGTTCTTTACAACCTGACAGAGGCTATTACTATCGGTGCTTCCCTGTTAGAGGCATTTATGCCTGAGACTTCTGAAAAGATCTTAGCCCAGTTAAATACAAAGAAGAGAGAGCTGGATGAAATGGATACTTTTGGTCTGTATCCTTCAGGAAATAAGGTAACAGACAAGCCTGAGATCCTTTTTGCCCGTATGGATATTAAGGAAGTTATGGCAAAAGTAGAGGAAATGCATGCAGCTGCAGCAGCAGAAACTGCAAAACCGGCAGAAGAGGCAGCTGAGGATGACGGCATCGACTTAGAGCCAAAGGCTGAGATCACCTACGATGATTTTGCAAAACTGCAGTTCCAGATCGGTGAGATCGTTAAGTGCGAAGCAGTGTCGAAGTCCAAAAAACTTCTCTGCTCCCAGGTAAAGATCGGAACTAAGACCCGCCAGATCGTAAGCGGCATCAAGGCTCATTATTCACCAGAGGAAATGGTAGGAAAGAAGGTTATGGTAGTAACCAACTTAAAGCCTGCTAAATTAGCCGGAGTCGTATCCGAAGGCATGATCCTGTGTGCAGAAGATGCAGAGGGAAATCTGTCCTTAATGGTACCGGAGAAGAAGATGCCAGCCGGAGCTGAGATCTGTTAATTGATCAGCAGATGCAAATGCTGCTTGATAGTGGAATTATTATAAATGTGTTTTTTGTCTGCGGTTGCAGATATTTGAGTGTATATAAGTGAGATGTAAAGGGAGAGGAAAAATTCCCCTCCCTTTTTCGCGCATATACGGGACTTTTTAAGTAAGATTTCGAGAGAACATTAAGCAAGCACAGGAGGAATGATCATGAGAATCAGTCTGGAACAGGCACTTAATATCCTTATGGATCATGTAACACATGGAAAAACAGAGAGAAAAACTTTGGAGGACTGCCTGGGGCTGGTACTTTCGGAAGATGTGTATGCACTTCTTGATATGCCTCCCTTCAGCCGCTCTGCGCAGGATGGGTATGCTTTGTGCTCTAAGGACAGCATAGGGGCCACTGGAGAGAACCCGGTTAAGCTGAAGGTTACAGGAAAGATTTATGCAGGGGATCATCTGGATGTGCAGGTCAGACCAGGAGAGGCAGTCCGGATCATGACAGGGGCAATGGTCCCGGTGGGCGCAGACTGTGTCCTTCGTCAGGAAGATACAGATGAAGGAGAAGATGTGGTTCAGATTTATAAAGAGGTAGAACCTAGCTGCAGCATCTGTTTTAAAGGAGAAGAGTATAAAAAAGGCCATACATTGCTTCACGCAGGTACAAAGATCGATGCAGCAGCTCTGGCTGTTGCCAGTGGAAACGGCATTATGGAACTGCCTGTTTATAGGCGGGTAAAAGCAGCAGTGGTTTCTTCAGGCAGTGAGGTAGTAGAGCCGGGAACACCATTGACTCCCGGAAAAATATATAATACCAATACTGTATACATGAAAGCACGTTTACACCAGTTAGGCGCCCAGGTAATGATGAGCCGGACCGTGGGAGATGAGCTGGAGATCATGGAAGAAGCATTAAAAGAAGCAGCAAACCAGGCAGAACTGGTGATCACCACCGGTGGTGTTTCCGTAGGTCAGAAAGACCTGACAGAAGAAGCGCTGCTTTCTATTGGGGCAGAGATCTTGTTTCACGGTATTGCCATTAAACCGGGAATGCCTACCCTTGCAGCTGAAAAAGACGGAGTCTTGTTTATAGGGCTTTCCGGCAATCCATTTTCTGCGGCAATCCCATTTGAAATGTTTGTACGTGAGATCCTGTCATTAAAAATGGGCGATCCGGATCTGAAACTGCGTCGGGAAACTCTTACCGCTGTAACCGGTTTCTCAAAAAACAGCAGAAGGCGTCGCTTTTTAAGAGGAAAAGCAGAAGGAAAGGAAGTATGGCTTCCAGACCAACAGGCCAATGGGCAGATGCGCAGTATGGTAGGCTGTAACTGCCTGATCGAGATACCGGCAGGAAGCGGACCGGTAAAAGCAGGGGATAAGGTAGAGGTGCTGTGGCTGTAACGGTATTTTAGCGGCAGGGGCATTTTTATTACGATGAATACTTGATTTAGGGGTTAGCATATGTTATAATGTTGGTAGCCGAGAAAAGATATGGGTGTGTCATTTGACCGCCAAAAAAGAATCCCCAGCAGTTGCAGCTGCTGGGGATTCATCTCTCTTTGTGCGGTTGAGAATCCGCTTTAGGCTAATTGTCGCGATCATGTCTGTCTAGCCATTTGCATATGTAGTAGCCAACTACTTCTGCTGCGACCGACACTAGAAAAGATATGAATATAGCCATTCTCCCGCCTCCTTTCTGTTGCCAGAATAGGGTGCGACAACAGATTGATTATAACATGGGGCGGGGGATTTTACAATAAGGCTTTTTGGGAGTTTAAGAGCTAAAAAGTAAATAACAGTGCTGAGGTCTAGAGGCTGTAGCGCTCGATTATCAAAAGATGAACGATTGCACAAAAAATGTAAATTATCAACAAAATTATTGTATAATATACACAAAAACAAAAAATATTTTCGATACTTATTATCAATAGACACCGGACTTTTTTAATCTTATAATAAAGATAACTTCATAAAGCAGATTTCATATGTATATTCCGGAGATGGGTCCGGAGTTTCTACCAACTACCGTAAAGAGTTGACTACATAGTGTATATGGCAGGTAAGTACTTGTTGTATGTAAATGCGTGCGGTTTTGGTGACAGATGAAGATCGATCCAGTAAGGAGCCGCACATATCGCGGCTCCTTTTATAATGTTCTCCCGGAATCTTTCTGTGTCTGATCTTGTGAGTAAATTTTTTGTCAGATGCATCTGGCAGAAAATCAGCTGCAAGATCAGGTGCAGGAAAGACTCTGAGAGGACACAATGCCAGATATCTGGAAAAAACTGTGGGCTGCAGATCCTGTAAGCCTGCAGGTATAGATGAGCGCATGAAATACTTTGAGCAACGGGGAAGCTTAAAGGCTGGAAAGATCAGAAAAAATCGCAAAAAGGGGGGTATAGTGGACACCAGAACGCAGACGGCTGTTAGTGAAGGAAATATGTGAAAGTGAGGCTTTATTTTATGGAAAAAAGGGAAGGTTTTTTCGGAAGATTTTTTGGGATTTCACAGAGTGGATCAAACATGCGTACAGAGATATTGGCAGGCATTACAACCTTTATCACAGTTGCCTATATCCTGATCTTAAATCCACAGATCTTAGCAGATCCATTTGTGATCACCGGTGATGTGGCAATGGCGGCAAAGGTATCAAATGGTGTGTTCATTGGTACTTGTATCGGTGCGTTTATCGGAACCTTTCTCTGTGCTGTTTATGCTAAAGTACCATTGGCACAGGCACCTGGAATGGGATTAAATGCATTTTTTGCGTACACAGTAGTCTTAGGAATGGGTTATACCTATAACCAGACACTGACCATTGTATTTTTATCAGGTGTGTTGTTTATTGTGATCACAGTGGTGGGCCTTCGCCAGGCGATCATCCGGGCCATACCGGAATCTATTAAAATGGCGATCACACCGGGAATCGGGCTTTTCATTACGATCATAGGACTGAAAAATGCAGGTATCGTTGTCAGCAATCCGTCTACACTGGTAAGTATGGTAGACTTTGCACAGTGGAGAAATGGTGGGAATACAGAACTGATCTGCGGAGCACTGGTTGCTTTATTCGGTCTGATCGTGATCAGTGTTTTAAATGCAAGAAAAGTAAAAGGCTCTATCTTTTTAGGGATCGTGGCAGCAACTTTAGCAGGTATTCCCTTAGGCGTTACAAAATTATCATCCTTTGATCTGAATCTGGCAAATAAATTCAGGGATTTTGGGGAAGTATCTCTGTTTAAGCTGGATATAGCCGGATTATTTGAAGGAAAGAGCGTGACAGAAGCTGTATTTATCATTATCATGCTTGTGCTTAGCTTCTCACTGGTAAATATGTTTGACTCTATGGGAACACTGATGGGAGCAGGAAGACAGTCTGGTCTGGTGGATGAAAACGGGGAAGTCATCCACATGCAGGAAGCGTTAATGGCAGATGCTATCTCTACAGCAGCAGGAGCATTAATGGGAACTTCTACAGTTACAACGGTTGTAGAGTCCAGTGCAGGTATTGCAGAAGGCGGAAGAACAGGAATGACCAGTCTTGTAACAGCAGTTGCTTTTCTGGCAGCCATTGTGTTTGCACCGGTAGTTGGCATCGTACCTGCAGCAGCAACTGCTCCGGCACTGATCTTCGTAGGTGTGCTGATGCTTAGAAATATCAAAGATGTGGATTTTTCTGAGCCAACAGATGCAGTGGCATCCTTCTGTACGGTTGTATTTATGCCATTTACCTATTCGATCGCAAATGGTATTGCAATGGGTCTGATTACTTACTGTCTGTTAAAGGTTTTCACTAACAAGGCGAAAGAGGTAGAGGTACTTACATCAGTAATTGCAGTAGTATTCGTTTTCCGCTATGCATTTATGACATTAGGGTAAAAATGTCCGGGGTTCTGGGGTCAAGGAGGAAACATATGGAAAATAATATATTTGCTTTAAAAGGAAATATTATATACGCAAAAGACAGCAAAGAACTGTGCATTAACGAACAGAGTTATCTTGTCTGTGAAAATGGAAAGGTTTATGGGATCTATTCTAAACTTCCGGAAGATATGAAGGATATCCCGGTAGAAGATATGGGCGATAAGCTTATTATCCCGGGACTTACAGATCTTCATGTTCATGCGCCTCAGTATTCCTTCAGGGGTCTTGGAATGGATATGGAGCTTCTTGACTGGCTGGAGACCAATACATTTCCGGAAGAAGCGAAATACAAAGATCTGGAATATGCAAAAAAAGCATATGGCATTTTTGCAGAACAGATGAGAAAAAGCGCTTCTACAAGGGCGTGTATTTTTGCAACGATCCATAAAGAGGCAACGATCTTACTTATGGATCTGATGGAAGAAAGCGGGCTTTCTACTATGATCGGAAAGGTAAATATGGACCGCAACAGCCCGGATTATCTGCGGGAGCTGTCAGCAGAAGAATCAGAAGAAGCCACCAGAGAGTGGCTGAAAATGGCAGCTGATAAAAATTATGACCACACAAGGCCGATCCTTACACCACGGTTTATACCAAGCTGTACCGATGAACTGATGGAACGGTTAAAAGGTGTTCAGGGAGATTTTGGTCTGCCTGTGCAGTCCCACCTGTCTGAAAATCAGGGAGAGATCGCCTGGGTGAAGGAATTATGCCCCTGGTCCGGATTTTATGGGGATGCCTATGATCATTTTGGCCTGTTTGGGGGAGAGTGCCATACGGTCATGGCTCATTGTGTTTATTCTGGTGAGGAAGAAATCGCCCGTATGAAAGAAAAAGGCGTATTTATCGCCCATTGCCCTGATTCCAATACCAATCTTTCCTCTGGTGTGGCTCCGGTGCGCAGGTATCTGGAAGAGGGAATGAACATAGGACTGGGAAGTGATGTAGCAGGCGGAACAAGTGAAAATCTGTTTGCAGCTATGGCACAGTCCATTCAGGTATCCAAGCTTCGCTGGAGACTGTTTGATGATTCTTTAAAGCCGCTGACCATTGAGGAAGCTTTCTATATGGCATCTAAGGGCGGCGGGGCTTTCTTCGGAAAAGTAGGAAGCTTTGAGCCGGGGTATGAATTTGATGCAGTGGTCTGCGATGACAGCCGCTTAAAACATCCCCAGCCACTGACTGTAAAGCAGAGGCTGGAGCGGATCATTTATCTGGGGGATGAGAGAGAAGTAGCAGGAAAATATGTAGAAGGCAGAAAGCTGTTTTAAATGCGATAAAAAAGGGTTTTGCAGGCAAAGAGGTGTGGAGAGATCCATGCCTCTTTTGCGAATTATAAACATTTTTCCAGTTGTCCGGTCCGCTTGTAAACCATTCGTCTTCATGCTATTATGTATACAGTAATCTGTTGCAGGGCAACAAGATCTTGTATTGGCGTAATAGACTTACAGACAAAACTTCTCTGGGCAGCAGAAAGGACAAAAGCACGATGAAATACGATTTTACAACAGTTTTAGACAGAAAAGGAAAAGATTCTATTGCAGTGGAACCATTTGAGGCTGACTGGATCAAGTGGCCGGGAAAGGTGAAGGAAGGTTTTGACATTATCCCCATGTGGGTAGCAGATATGAACTTTCCGGCTGTACATACTATTCCGGAAGCCATTATTGAGAGAACAAAGCATACCACTTATGGCTATTTTTCCCCAAGAGAGGAATATTTTGACGCCATTATCCAGTGGCATAAAAACAGAAATGGTGTGGAAGGGCTAAAGCCAAAGCATATCGGGTATGAAAATGGCGTTTTAGGCGGTGTAGTCAGTGCGTTAAATGTACTTTGCTCTAAAGGTGACAGTGTACTTTTACATTCCCCCACTTATATCGGTTTTACCAACAGCCTTACCAACAACGGTTATCACATTGTCCACAGCCCGTTAGTAAAGGATGAGAATAATGTATACCGTATGGATTTTGAGGATATGGAGAAGAAGATCATGGAAAACCATATCCATGCAGCAATCTTCTGCAGTCCGCATAATCCTACCGGCCGAGTGTGGGAGCAGTGGGAGATTAAAAAGGCAATGGAGATCTACAAGAAGCATGATGTATATGTAGTTTCTGATGAGATATGGTCTGATCTGCTCTTAAATGGCCATAAGCATACTCCCACCCAGTCTGTATCTGAGGATGCAAAGCAGAGGACAGTAGCTCTCTATGCTCCATCCAAGACCTTTAATCTGGCCGGTCTTATTGGAAGTTACCATATTATTTACAATGACTGGTTAAGGGAACGGATTTTAAAAGAGTCCTCTTTAAGCCATTATAACAGCATGAACCTGTTATCAATGTATGCATTGATCGGTGCTTATAAACCGGAAGGTTATGAGTGGGTGGATGAATTAAAAGAGGTGTTAAGCGGGAATGTAAACTATGCCTGCGATTACATTGAAAAGCATTTTGAAGGCGTTAATGTTTCCAGGCCGGAAGGCACTTACATGCTTTTCCTGGACTGTACAGAGTGGTGCAAAAAGCATGGAAGGACCATTACAGAACTTCAGGCAGCAGGCATTGAAGTAGGCGTGATCTGGCAGGACGGTGTAGCATTCCACGGTCCATGCCATATCCGTATGAATCTGGCACTGCCGTTGTCCAGGATAAAAGAAGCCTTTGACCGTCTGGATAAATATGTGTTTAATGTTCTATCGGCTCCGAGAGGACATTTTAACCCACAGGAGGCATAACGAACATGATATTTGACACACATGCCCATTATGACGATGAAGCCTTTGACGAGGATAGGGAGCAGCTTCTGGCAACCTTTAAGGAAAATGGCATCGGCGCTGTTACAAATGTAGCAGCCAGCATTTCCAGCTGCAAGACCACACTGGAGCTTGCCAGGAACCATGATTTCATGTATGCTGCTTTAGGCGTGCATCCAAGTGAAAGTGCAGAGTTGTCTGATGAAAGCTTAAAAGATATTGAGGCCTGGTGTACAGAAAGACAGGACGGGAAGGTCCGGGCCATTGGTGAGATCGGCCTTGATTATTACTGGGAAGAGCCGGATAAAGGGATCCAGAAGAAATGGTTTGTGGCCCAGTTAGACCTGGCCCGCAGGCTGAAGCTTCCGGTGATCATCCATAGCCGTGATGCTGCAAAAGATACATTGGATATTATGAAGGCAGAACATGCAGAAGACATTGGCGGCGTGATCCACTGCTTTTCCTACACAAAGGAAATGGCAAGAGAATACCTGAATATGGGATTTTTCCTTGGTATTGGCGGCGTGCTTACCTTTAAAAATGCCAGAAAACTGGCAGAGACGGTAGAATATGCCCCTTTAGACCGTCTGGTACTGGAAACGGACTGTCCATATCTGGCACCTGTTCCCAACCGGGGAAAGCGAAATTCTTCCCTGAACCTGACCTATGTGGCAAACCAGTTGGCTGCCATTAAAGGCATAGACCGGGAAACAGTGGAGAAAATCACCTGGGATAATGCCAGAAGGCTTTATGGTTTACAGCCATAGTTTTTTTGCTGACGGCATGCAGCAATTCGGTATCAGAGGGGTCAAAATACCTTTTGCCCCAACATTAAATGATAGAAATATAACATAGATAGATAGAAAGAAGACAAAAGCAGGTAAAATCATAGATGAATCAGAAATTATCAGATCCGAAAAAAACAATTGAAGTCATCCAGAAATATCAGTTCGCATTCCAGAAGCGCTTCGGCCAGAACTTCCTTATTGATGCCCATGTTCTGGAAAAGATCGTAAGCGCAGCAGGTATTACAAAGGATGACTGTGTTCTGGAGATCGGTCCGGGGATCGGAACCATGACCCAGTATCTGGCAGAAAGCGCAGGACAGGTGATCGCAGTGGAGATCGATACCAATCTGCTGCCAATCCTTACAGATACATTAAAGGATTATTCCAATGTAAAAGTCATCAACCAGGATATCCTGAAAGTGGATATTAATGAGCTGGTAAAGGAATACAATAACGGCAGACCTATTAAAGTAGTTGCAAATCTGCCATATTACATTACTACCCCCATCATCATGGGACTGTTTGAGAGTAATGTGCCTATTGACAATATTACTGTTATGGTGCAGAAAGAAGTAGCAGACCGTATGCAGGTAGGGCCGGGATCTAAGGATTATGGTGCCCTGTCTCTGGCAGTGCAGTATTATGCAAGTCCGTATATTGTAGCAAATGTACCGCCAAACTGCTTTATCCCAAGACCGAATGTGGGTTCTGCGGTGATCCGCCTGACCCGCTATCAGGAGCCGCCGGTACAGGTGAAAGATCCAAAGCTGATGTTTAAGCTGATCCGGGCATCCTTTAACCAGAGAAGAAAAACACTGCAGAATGGTTTAAATAACTCTCCGGAAATTTCTTTCTCAAAAGAAGAGATCACAAAGGCTATTGAGAGCCTGGGAGTATCACCTTCTGTCCGTGGAGAAGCCTTAAGTCTGGAGCAGTTTGCACAGCTGGCTAACTATTTTGCACAGTAATTAAGCCGTTTATAAAAAGAAAGGCGAAAATGCCTATGTCAGATAAAAAAAGATGGATCCGGCTGGCTGTGGCCGCAGGCTTAGGTGCTGCAGCCGGTGCATGGACTTATCAGATAGAGAAAGATAAAAAAGCGGAAAATGATGCCAGACTGGCGGCGGTGGAAGCTGCTGTAGTGCGGAGCAGGGATTATGGGAAGCAGAAGGCTTATATTATAGGAAATGGTTTAAGCTCTCTGGCAGCAGCAGTCTGGCTTATAAAAGACTGCCATTTTCCAGGAAGCAGCATTATGGTGTTTGGAGAAGGCACTGAGGGAGAGGAAGAAATACGCCCTCTTGTAGTAAGCCGGGAAAACTGCAAAGATTTTCTGGAAATGTGTGGAAAAATACCGGATTCCGGGGAAAAAGTATTTACTTTCCCGAAAACAGAAGGCAGAGAATGTCTGGACTGGGGGGATCTTCCTGCACTTTGGCGGTTGTTGTGTACAGAAGAAGAAAGGCTGGATATTTTAAGCATTGAAGACTGGTTCAGTGAAACACCTCATATATTTGAGACAAATCTGTGGCAGCTGTGCCAGTGTGTGTTTGGCCTGCAAAAGGACAGCAGCCTGGCAGGATTTCGCAGAAGTTTATGGGAAATAAAAGGACCGTTTCTCTTCCTTTCGCCAGATGAAATGAAAGATCTGATCTGTTTGCTGAAACAATACCTGCGCCGTAAAGGTGTATTATTGCTGGAAAACAGCCAGGTAACGGATCTGGAACTTGAAAATGGCAATGAAGGCGGAAATGGACTGGCAGTAAAGAAATTGTATGTAAAACGCAGACTGCAGGAAGAAGAAACCGACCGGGAATCCTTTGTATTTGAAAAAATAAATCTGGGCTTTGGGGATATCTGCATTATGGAAAATGGCAGCGGTTCTGGGAAATTATGGAAAAAAACGGCTGATCTGCATATTGCTATGGGAGAGCCGGAAGCTTTTTCAGATGAAACAGGTAAACTCTCATCACTTCGACCTCATCATTTTACAGACCGGCCTAAAACCGTTCCGGCCGGAAGCCGGAATCTTGGTTTTGTTGGAGCATTTTCACGGCTGGAAAAGGGCTTCTGCCTTACAGGAAACTATGCTGTGTCAAGTGCCAGAAGCACAGTAGATGAGCTGATGCATGCAGGAAAATGGGCTGGAGGAACAGGAGAGAGAAAGAAGTCCCGGACCGGGAAATGGCTTACAGTTTACAAGGTGGTCAGTTCATTGTACCATGCAGGTCTGTAACTTTCAGGTCTGTAATTTTCGTGCATGGTCATGCCGCTATAGGTGGTACATTTTGTTAAAAAGGAGATGGATAAATGCTGTTTATCGGAGGTATCAGTCAGGGCAGGAAGCTGCTTAACTACGCAAAGAGCATTCTTTGCGGAAGCTGCGGCAGCACCAGCCAGTGTCAGGTCTTTATGACCTATATGTATTTCAGTTTTTTCTTTATCCCGCTGTTTAAGTGGAATAAGCGCTTTTATGTGCAGATGTCCTGCTGCAGTGCCATTTATGAGCTGGAGCCGGAAATCGGAAAAGCTATTTTAAGAGGGGAAGAACCGTCGATCACATCTGCCGACCTTCATCTGGTCCAGGAGGGAAAATACACCCGCACCTGGCAGGAAGGTTCTGGAAATCCCCATAAAAAGTGTATGCGCTGCGGATTTGAGACAGATGAAGATTACAATTACTGCCCCAAGTGCGGGGGACGGATCTAATGAGTCCAAAATAAATATTAAATCCTCCCATATGCGATCAACGGATCTTTGTATTTTACACCCAGACTCAGGGTGTAATAAAGTATAACGCCGTCAAATGGGGCAGTATACCGGAAAATTTCATTTCCATAAAAATCTTTCAGGGTGCCAAGGAGGGCGCCCTGTTTTAATTTCTGACCGGCATGTGACACAGCGGGATACCAGAAACCATTTATAGGTGCTTCTTCATAAATTGACTGACGGATCTCTTCCTGGTGAAAGGCTGTATTTGAAAAAGTTTTGATCTTAAGATGATCCATTAGCTCAAAAACGTTTCTTTTGCAGGCTGTAATTTCGTTCTCACTCCATAGTCCCCGTTCTCCCCGTTCTACTAAAAGCGACGGAATACCACACTGGGCGGCCCAGCTGTATAGCCCATTTTTTGAAGTGGAAGCAACACGGTATGGAACAGAAAGAGCCGCTGCAGCAGCAGAGGTTTTGGCAGCCAGTGTATCAGGAACGGCTGCAGGAAAGAAGATCAAAGGAGTCAGAGCTTCGTTTATATCACCGCCATGGAGATCCATCAGAAAATCAGCTTCAGGATACAGGACTTTTTCAAGGATTTTTGCGAAGCGGCTGGAAAAGGTACCGGCAGGATTACCGGGAAACATGCGGTTTAAATTCTGGCCATCCGCAGGGATCGTTTGTTTGGCACCCATGTAAAAGCCTTCTGGATTTACTAGGGGAAGCAGGATGACACGTCCTGAAAGACCGGCGGGATCCAGTTCTTTTTTCAGACGGTTCAGGGCTTCTATGCCTACATATTCACAGCCATGGATGCCTGCAGTCACTATCAGGGTTTTTCCAGGCTGTCTGCCGCATATGGCAGTTATCTCAACGGGGTAAGGGCTGGCCACAGGCAGCAGGAGAGTTTGCTTTGTATTGCTGCCGGCTTTCAAGTCAGACAGTTTCATGTTTAAAGATCTCCTCTAGTCAAATTCAATAATAGAAGCTAAAAGCTTTCTGGCATAGTTATCCTTTGTTTCTGCAATACAGGATACCGGAATGTGTTCGGTAATACGGCCATGATACAGGAAAAGCACATCATCGCACAGATAAGTGACGGAAGTCAGGTCATGGGTAATGAAAATATAAGTGAGTCCCAGTTTTTCCTTCAGATCATGGAGAAGATCCATGATCTGGACCTGGGTATGTGCATCCAGGGAAGAGATAGCTTCGTCAAAAAGAATGATCTCTGGCTGGCATGCTACAGCACGGGCAATGCAGACACGCTGCAGCTGTCCGCCGGACAGTTCATGGGGATATCGGTTTGCATAGGAGGGATCCAGTCCCACAAGCTCTAAAAGGCGGTTAGTTTCTTCCAGCCGATCCAGCCGGATCTTTTGATTTCGTTCTCTTGCAGCCAGACCTTCAGCAATGATCTCTTTTACGCGAAAACGGGGATTGGCAGAGGTAGTATAATCCTGGAAAACAACACTTAAGCGTTTTTGAAGGTTTTTCCGGCCATTTCTGGATGCATAAACAGACACATCCTGGATTTTTACTTCTCCTGTGTCGGGTTTTAAAAGACCACAGATCACACGGCCAAGTGTGGATTTTCCGCTTCCGGATTCCCCAAGTATTCCCAGGCAGGTTCCCTGTGAGACTTTTAAGGACACATCGAATAATACCTGGTTTCTGGTAGTCCCGAAAATTTTTTCCTGTCGTTCGCTCCGGAAGCTGACACATACATTATTTACTTCCAGCATGGGATATCTCCTTTCTATGTAAAACTTCGCGATAGTGATGCATAACCGCAGAACGTTTTTCTATGAGAAGGCGGGTGTAAGGATCCTGGGCATGATTTCGGATATGCTCAAAGTCGCCACTGTCTACGATATGTCCGCTGTTCATGACCAGGATGCGGTCAGCTACTTTGGATATTGCCCCTAAGTCATGGGTGATGAAAAGCATGGCAGTATTTTTGCTCTTTTTAATGCGGATAAATTCCTCCAGGATCTCATATTGAGTGATGGCATCAATGGCAGTTGTTGGTTCATCAGCGATCAGAAGCTCAGGCTGTAATGCCATGGCAATACCGATCATAATGCGCTGGAGCATACCACCGGAAAGCTGATGGGGGTATTTTTGCAAAACTTCTTCTCCATTTAAGATCTGCATCTGGTTCAGGATCTTTAGGCAGTGGGAACGGATCTCCTGGGCGTTCCATGTAGTGTGGGTGGCGAAAGTCTCAGACATCTGATTTCCTATACGGTACAGAGGATCAAAACAGGTCATGGGGTTCTGAAGCACCATGGTGATCCGGCTTCCGCGAAGTCTGCGCAGTTCTTCTTTTGATTCTTTTAGAAGATCATGACCATCAAAAACAGCGCTTCCGGAAACATGGAAATTTTTATCTAACAGGCCCAGAATTGATTTTACAGTCATACTTTTTCCACTTCCAGACTCACCAAGGATTCCCAGGCATTCTCCTGGGTGGACTTCAAAATTTACGTTTTCAACCAGTTTTTTTGAAGTCTTACGGTATGTCAGTGTTACATTCAGGTTTTCAACTTTTAAAATGGCAGACATTACAGCACCTCCTTTGGATCCAGTACATCACGAATGGCATCTCCCATTAAGTTAAAGGCAGAAACTAAAATAACGATGGCAATACCAGGGACCAGCATCTGGGCCGGATTGCTGGTCAGGACATTTTTTGCTTCACTAAGCATAGCCCCCCATTCAGGAGTAGGGGCCTGTACACCAAGTCCAAGGAAGGACAAAGTAGAAATATTGATGATAGCCCAGCCTACATCCAAGGAAGAGAGAACAGCCAGATCTGCTGCAATGGATGGAACCAGGTGTTTAAAAAGGATAAAACGTTCAGGAGTCCCTACACAGCGGGAAAATTGGACAAAGTTCCGGTCCCGGTACTGCATGACACCTGTGCGGATCATGCGGGCATACCAGGCCCATTTAATAAAGACATTTGCCAGGATCACATTCTGTACGTTAATGCCCAGCAGTGCAACCACGGCAAAGACCATGATCTGGCTTGGAAAAGACAGCATTACATCTACTATACGCATGATCAGTTCTTCTGTAATACCACGGAAATACCCGGCCAGAAGTCCCATCAGAGCGCCAAGACCGATGGTACCTAACATAGTCAGTACGGCCAGACCAAGAGTGGGCCTGATCCCGTAGATCATGCGGGAGAGGATGCAGCGGCCAAGATTATCAGTACCAAGGGGATATTCTTTGCTGAATTGGGAAAATTTGTTAAGAATATTGGTAGCATAGGGATCATGTGGAGCAATAAATGGGGCAAAAATGCCCATTAATGCCACGATCAGTACAAGTGTTACTGTGCTGACAGCAGTTTTATTGTGAAGAAACCGGTGTAACATCAGTTGCTCTCCTTTCGCATACGGGGGTCAGATACGGTTTGCAGGATATCAAACAGCAGGTTAAACATAACAAACAGGACACCGATCAGAAGAACATAAGTCTGGATAACAGGATAATCCCGGTTGAAAATGGAACTGATGCACAAGGTTCCCAGTCCAGGCCATGCAAATACATTTTCTACCACAATAGTTCCGGAGATCAGCTGCGGGATACTCATACCAATGGCAACAATGCAGGTATGCATGGAGTTTTTCAGAATATGTTTTACCAGAATGGATCTTTGAGTGAGACCGCGGACATTGGCGTAAAGTACATAATCCTGTTTCATATTTTCAAGCATATTGTTGCGGATCAGGCGGATATAGGTAGAAATATAGCTTAGGGATACAGTAAAAGCCGGAAGGATGAGATGTCTGATCGTACCGTTCCCACTGGTAGGCAGAAGGTCAAGTTTAATGGAGATCAGCCACATTAACAGAAGTCCCACCCAGTAAGGCGGCATAGCAGTGGTCATAAATACAAGGCCCCGCATAAGCCGGTCAAACCAGCCATCCTTATATACTGCACAAAGAAAGCCGATAGGAAGACTTAAAAGGATCACCATAATAAGGGAAGCACCGGCAAGCTGTAAAGTAGCAGGCATACAGCGCAGCAGTTCTCCTGAAACAGTGCGGCTTGGGTTTACATAACTAATTCCAAAATTGCCGTGAAGACAGTCCAGTACCCAGGTAAAGTAACGGACCAGGTAAGGCTTGTCCAGCCCAAGCTGGGCACGGACCTCAGCAATGGCATCTTCCGTGATAATGGGAACCTGACGTACACGCAAAGCTACTTCAGCCGGATCAGAAGGAATCAGATTGATAAAAACGAAGCATACAAAGGAAATAATGAGAAGGAGCGGAATGGAAGACAGGATCCGCTTGATGATATAGGGTTTCAAAATAATACCTCCGCTTGGAAAAATAAATGTGATAAAGGATCTAATTGGAATAAAGCCGCCTCAAGGGAGACGGCTTCATGCACATTTTACGAATACTGGCGGCAGCTGCGGGAGTGCCATCGGCACGTAACAACAGACTTTTATCTCAGTGGGAGTCCATTCTCCGACTGAGATAAACGCTCCGCAAGGATGCGCAATGATTCTGATAGGAATATGTCAGCTTCGCTGACCAGAATCACGCGCCAAGTCTCACGGACGTTCGACTTGAATTGTGGTGATGTCAACATCAGGTGACATGTCCGTTTAGAAAGAGAAATCCTGGAATGGAACCTCATACTGAGTCTGGGTAAAGTGGAAGCCTTTCATATCGGAACGATAGATTGCTTTGTTGCATTCATAAGTCAGCGGAATGTAAACTGCGTCTTCATGGAGATGAGTCAGAACGTAGGTGTAAAGTTCCTGGCGTCTGTCTTCATCTGTGGTGACCAGGATCTCAGTAATAGCATCATCGATCTCTGCTTTATCATCCAGACCGAGCTGTGCTGCATAATCGCCGTATACAGGTGCACGCATGGCAGCCAGAGAGGACTGGGGATCGTAAGGAGTACCCCAGCAGATATTAAATACCATATCAAAATTACCTGCTTTCATATTGTCACGGTAAGACTGTTCTTCCTCACCATGTATGTTTAAGGAAACACCGATGGACTGGTATTCGCTCTGAAGATACTCTGCAATGGATTTTTCAGTAACGCTGTCACTGTTGTAGAGAAGATCAATATTTAACTGTTGTCCATCTTTTTCACGGACATTGCCGGAACCCATTTTCCAGCCTGCGTCATCCAGGATCTGTCCAGCTAGTTCTAAGTTATAAGCATATGGTTCCAGTTTAATATCACAATATGGAATTGTGGAGGCAAACAGAGTATCTGCCGGTTTTTCCAGTCCATAGAAAATACCGTCAGAGATATTCTGCTTATTGGTTGCGTGCTGAAGGGCGACGCGCACGTCTTTTTCTGAAAGAATGTCAGAAGAAGTATTCAGGACGATCTGCCTGGTGGAAGTTGGCTCAGAAAGCTCTACGGTAAATTTATCACTGTCCAGATACTGGTTGATGGCATCTGCATCGATCATATTTTTTCCGAAGATCATATCGATCTCACCTTTTTCCAGAGCCAGGATACGGGTCTGATTATCCGGGATGACTTTCACTGTGATGGTTTTAATAGCCGGCTGTTCGCCCCAGTAGTTTGGATTTGCCTTGAATACGGCATATTCATCAGTAACGAACTCATCCAGCACATATGGACCAGTACCTATATAGGCTTCTACCCCATCCTTGGTGCTGCCGCTGTCTCTTATACACATCTGACGCTGCCGACGATCTTACGCGTGTAGATC
>UQJF01000045.1 GCA_900541315.1 uncultured Clostridium sp.
ACGAGATGTAGCTCCGTCTCGTGGGCTCGGAGATGTGTATAAGAGACAGGAAAAAAGGCTGGTAAAAGAAAATCTGGCAGATATCCGGATGGCTCTGAGAGAGAACATGGAACGGACAAAATTTAAAGAAATGAAGGCTCTGACCTGATGGTTGGGGCCTTTTTTGCCTCAAATAGGAAAAGCCACCAGAGCAGGTGGCTTTTTCTGTATGTACATACAGGTTTTATTTACTTAATACAGACACAAATTCCACTTTCTTATCAATAGCTTCCCCGATCAGTCCAATGGTTTTTCCCATGGTAAAAGCTGCGGCTACAGTACCAATGCCAAGGCCGGAAATATGTCCCAGGCAGAGGAAAGTCATACAGGCGGTAAGAAAAAGGCAGGTTACGTCAAAGGTGATCTTGACTTTTGGGTAAGGGCGTTTGATGATCCCGGAGAGATCTCTTGGAAACAGGTCAGTTGGGATGACCGGGAGTTTGCAGCGGTTAGAAAGGGCGATACCGAAGCAGAGGATCAGATAACTTGCTGCAAAATAAAATACCCGGAGGGAAATGGTAAGAGGCAGAGTGTTGATCCAGACTTCATGGATATCTACCATTTTTCCAAAAGCAAACCCTGCTACAAAGCTGAACAAATAGCTGGGAACAAATCTCTTTTTTAAGAGCATCAGGCTTAAAACCAGAAGCCCCTGGAAAATATAGGTCCAGGTTCCAAGGGTCAAAGCCGGAAATACAAGGGAAAAGGCATAGGGGACGCTGGAAATAGCGGAAATGCCGGAGCCGGAGCGCAGCATTAAAACAACGCCCATGCTGTTAATCAGGATAACGATCAGCAGGGCAAGTTCTCCACGAAGAGTGACTTTTTTCTGATTCATAACAATTCTCTCTTTTCTTTTGTAGATTCATTAACAAAAATTCTCAAAAATGGGGGATATTGCGAAAAAATCCGCAACATCCCCGATTATACTCTTACTTTATAAGATTTTCAAGACAGAGCATTTTTACATTTTTCAGGAAAAGATTGATAAAAAATACACAAGCATAAACGAAGAAAGAACGAACTGAAAGAATTTCGTCAGAAATGTGTAAGTTGGAAAATAGGATAGCCTGTGTTATACTGTGTTTGAGGATAAACGAGAGGAAGAGATTTTATGGATAGAAAATTTTTCAGACATATAGGAGGTATGATGCTTCTGGTCTGTAGTCTGGCAGTGATAAGTCCTGTGACTGCATTTGCCGGCTGGCAGAAAGAAGGCGATACCTATGCCTATTATGAAGATGATGGTACCAGAGTGGTAAATGCCTTCCGCAAATCTGGAAACCAGTGGTTCTATCTGGATGAGGATGGACATTTATTAAAGAACTGCGAGCGGGAGATCGATGGTAAGGTATATGTTTTTAATGAGAGAGGTGCTGTTGTTCCATCTGCTGCAAAAAAGTCAGGTGGGAGCAAAGAAAGCGCAGATTCTGATTTTTCCGCCATCAGCAGCAGACAGCAGTATCTGAATAAGACAGCTAATCCTTATATGAACAATAAGACAATCCAGTGGATCAATGCCACCTGTGCTATCCTTACAAGGCATAATGCAGGAAATATCCGCGCATTTGGAGGCAGCCTGAAATTGGATGGAAAAGAGGAAAACGGAGCAGAACTGGATAAAACCACCAGAGAGCAGACAAGAAAGATGTTAAAGCAGAGCTGGGGGGTTACAGACAGGGCATCAGCAGATGAAGCATTGGAAGAACTTCTTGATTCTGCAAAAGACAGTGGTTCTGCCTGGAATTACAGCCGTGTGGAGTCTAATTTGGGATTTTATTATCTGGCAGATTATTATACAGAAAAAGAAGCACTGGATAAGGCACTGGAAGTGGCAAAGGAGATTCAGGAATGCTTTGATTCATGGGATGATTTTGTAGATAGTTATTTGGAAGGATATGAGGATGCTACAGGTGACAGCTCCGGTGAAAGAGCAGAACTGTATGAAAACCTTAAGGCCAGCCAGTGGAATCCATACTCTGTAAGCTGGAATACAAAATTAAAGAAGAATTGGTAGGTACTATTTATGAAATGGGGAATTTTAGCAACAGGAACGATAGCAAGAAAATTTGCAGACACAGTAAACCATATGGATCCGGAAGCTGAAAAGCTGATAGCCTGTGCATCCCGTAATCTGGAGCATGGAAAAGCTTTTGCAGAAAAATACGGGATTCCAAAGGTTTATGGCAGTTACGGGGAAATGATGACAGATAGTGAAGTAGAAGCAGTTTATATCGCTACTCCTAATAATCTTCACTATGAAAACTGCCGTATGTGTCTGGAAGCAGGGAAACATGTTCTTTGCGAAAAGCCATTTACCCTTAGTACAGAGCAGGCGCAGGAATTGTTTGATCTGGCAGAAGAAAAGGGCCTGTTTATTATGGAAGCTTTCTGGATCCGTTTTCTACCTGCCTACGATAAGCTTCGTGCCATGCTTCGGGATGGTGTGATCGGAGAGGTAAACCGGATCACTTCCCAGTTTGGTTTTGTGGCAGAAGGCGCCAGGAGAGAGCGGAAATTTAAGTCAGAACTGGGCGGAGGTGCCTTGTTGGATATTGGCATCTATAATCTGGGATTTTTCCATATGATCACAGAAACAGCACCGGAAGGTTTTCAGTCAGAAGTCCATATGACAGAATATGGAACGGATGATTACAGCGAAATAGAACTGGAATATCCAGGCGGCTGCAGCGGTCATTGCATCCAGGCTATTGGAAAGCAGCTGGATCGTAATGCCCGTATCGAAGGCAGCGAAGGCGTTATTACAATAGCAGATTTCCAGTTTTTACAGGAATTTACAGTACAGTTAAAAGATGGCACTTCTTATATTGTAAAAGAGCCATTTAAGATCAATGGTTTTGAATATGAGATCGCAGAGACCAGCCGCTGTGTCAGCCGGGGCATGTGTACCAGTGACCGGTATACAAAAGAGGATTGCCTGGCAGTTTTACGATTGATGGATGATATCAGGGATTCATGGGATATGATTTTTGAAGCGGAAATGGAAAAATAAAAAGAATTGCATATAAAATAAAAAACTCACAGAAACAAAAAGAGAAAGAAAATGGCGATGGTCATTTTCTTTCTCTTTTAAATTTTTATCCGTATTTCTATTTGGCAGCAGCTTTTTTATCAGCTGTGGCAGTATCATCTGTTTCTTCATCATCATCTGTCTTGACAAAATCAGCAATATGGAACAGCTGGGTATCACCAGGAGTGGAAACATTTACCCCTTTTTCTTCCAGTTTCAGGTCTTTTACGTACATGTTCTTTGTACCTGACGGAAGTTTTGCCAGGTCGATCTCAACAGGATCCAGAAGATGAGCCGGGTCTGCTTTATAATGAATTTCAGAAAGTTCCGGTTCAAAGACACCCTGAACGATCTCTTCGTTGAGAAAATGCACCGGAACAGTAGCGGATACTACTTCACCGGCAACTAGTGCCTGAAAGTCCAGAGCCAATACCTTTTTAAGCATTGGGTCATAATCAATATTTTTAACCATGGCGTTTACAGTCTCGCCTTCAATGTCCAGAGCAGCCTGTGCCCCTTCTTTTGCGTCCTTCATAAAACGCAATGCTTCTTTTTCTTCAAATTTTAACGCGATATTTTCTTTCATTTCCTTACCATATAAAACACCGGTAACAAAACCTTCACGTCTTAATTTTTTTGCCTTTACCTGGGGATCTCTTTTTTCTGCTTTTAACGTCATCATAACGATTGCCTCCTATCTGTGTAGCTGTGTAGATTCGAGAGCTTTTATGAAGAAGTTCTTTTTTGCACTGACTGTATTATAGCACTTTTAGAGAAAATGGAATGACGAAAAAGTGACAAAAATTTGTGACTTAGAAAAATAAAATTGTGAATATTTAATCTGCAAATTTAAAGATACTAAAGGGATATGCAATCTTAATGAATTTTAAGAAAACCCCATTGTGCATTTAAGAAACATTTTCTATGATAAAGTCAGAAAGAAACGAAGAGTTGTTTTCACGGAACAGAATTAAAATTCAGGAAGAATTCCGGGGAAACAAGAAAAGTACAAGGAGGTTATAAAGATATGGAGATCAAGAAACCGGCCATGGCAGGAACTCTGGAATCCAGTGACTGTCAGGTAACCGTAGAACCGGGAAATGGTTCTGTGGAATTTAACCTGGAAAGTGCTGTCATCAATCAGTATGGCAACCAGATCCGCAAGGTAGTCCTTCAGACACTGGAGAACCTGGATGTAAAGGATGTAAAAATCTTAGTAGTAGATAAGGGCGCTTTAGACTGCACCATTAAGGCAAGAGTTGAAGGTGCGGTATTCCGTTCTGTAGACCAGATCGAGGACATTCCGTGGGGAGGTGCAATAAGATGATCAATGCAAATAAGAAGCGCTTAAGAAGGACCATGATGTTCTTAAATGCACAGAAACCAGGTCTGATCAAGGATCCATATATTTATAAACCAGACTCCATTATGCTGGATCTGGAGGATGCTGTTGCTGAAAACCAGAAGGATGTAGCACGTTTCTCCTTATATCATGCATTAAAAGAGATCAATTACAGAGGCTGCGAGAGAGTAGTCCGCATCAATGGCCTTGATACCCCTTACTGGGAAGAGGATATCCACTGTGCAGTAGCAGGCGGCTGCGATGCCATCCGTATCCCCAAGACAGAAAGCGCACTGGATGTACAGAGAGTGGAGACTGTTGTAGAAGAATGCGAAAAGCAGTACGGCATTCCGGAAGGCCATACACTGATCATGGCAGCCATCGAGTCTGCAAGAGGTGTTATGAAGGCCCTGGATATCTGTGAAGCATCTGAGAGGATGTTTGGCATCGCTCTTTCCGGCGGTGACTATACAAAGGATTTACAGACCCACATTACAGGTACAGGCCTGGAACTGATGGGTGCCCGCCAGAACATGATCATCGCAGCCCGTGCGGCAGGTGTACAGTGCTTTGATACTGTATACACCAACCTGGATGACATGGACGGCTTCCGCAGGGACGTAGAGACCATCCATTTAATGGGATTTGACGGAAAATCCATTATCAACCCACGTCAGATCAATATCGTACATGAGATCTTCACACCAACCCAGAAGGATATCATTTTTGCTGAGAAAGTAGTTAAGGAGATCGACGAAAAGAAGAAACTGGGTATCGGTGTATTCACTGTAGACGGCAAGATGATCGATATCGCATTCTATGACGGCGCAAAGAGGACCATCGAGCTTGCCAAGGCATCAGGCGTATATAAGGGGGATCTGTAAAATGATAAACGCAGTAGGAAGAGATATACCGGAAGAGATCCTGGAGATGACCGGTAAAGAGGTATTCCAGGGAAATCATTACAGGGACGGATATGTGTACAAAAAGGACGGCCCGTATACAAAGTGTGTAGTCAACAATACACAGAGCAAGCTGGTTGCAAACATCCATGATGTGCTGGTAAAATGCGGCATCAAGGACGGCATGACTTTAGGCTTCCATCACCATTTCCGTGAAGGTGACTATATCGTAAATATGGTCATGGAAGAAGTACATAAGATGGGTATCAAGGATATCACCATCTGTGCCAGCTCCCTTGGCAAGGCACATGATCCCATCGTTCCTTACATCGAAGACGGCACCATCACCAACATCCAGTCTTCCGGTGTACGTGGCAAGATCGGTGAAGCCATTTCTGCAGGTAAATTAAAGGGACTTGCTATCATGCGTTCCCATGGCGGCCGTGTAAGAGCAATCGAGAGCGGCGAGACCAGAATTGACATTGCATTTATCGGAACACCAACCTGTGACGATTACGGCAACTGCCGTGGTATCGGCGGAAAGAGTGACTGTGGCGTGCTTTCCTACGCTATGGTGGATGGTGACTATGCAGATAAGGTAGTAGCGATCACTGACTGCCTGGTACCGTTCCCTAACTTCCCGGCCCACATCTCCATGACAAAGGTTGACTATGTATTAGTAGTAGATGCTATCGGTGATCCGAAGAAGATCGCTACCGGCGCAGCAAGGCCAACTACGGATATGAGAAAGCTGATGATGGCTGATTACTGTACCCAGTTCGTAGTAAACAGCCCATATTTCAAGGATGGCTTCTCTTACCAGACCGGTGTAGGCGGTGCATCTATCGCATCCACCATCTCCCTGTCTAAGATCATGAAGGAGAGAAATATCCGCATGCGTTTCGGCGTAGGCGGCCTGACCAAGCCAATGTGTGACCTGCTGATCAACAATCAGGTAGACTGCCTGTTAGATACACAGGACTTTGACCTGGCAGCAGTAGAGTCTGTAAAGAACTTAAAGCATTTCCGTATTTCTGCCGGTGAGTATGCAGACCCATTTAACAAGGGCGCTGTAGTAAATAAGCTGGATTTTGTTATCCTTGCGGCACTGGAAGTGGACGTAAACTTTAACTGCAACGTGGTTGTAGGCTCTGACGGTGTGATCACCGGTGCCCAGGGCGGACATCCTGATACAGCAGCAGGAGCTAAGTGTACCATCGTTATCGCACCACTGCTTCAGGGAAGGATCCCTGCAATCTGCAGCGAAGTTACCACTGTAACCACTCCGGGAGAGAGCATTGACGTAGTTATCACGGATTATGGCATTGCCATCAACCCAAGAAGACAGGATCTGATCGAGGCAATGAAAGGCGTAGACCTGCCATTTAAGACCATTGAAGAACTGCGTGACATCGCATACTCCATCGTAGGCGAGCCGGAGAAGGTTAAGTTTGGAGACAGAGTAGTAGGTATCATTGAAGCCCGTGATGGCACGATCATGGACGTTGTACGCCAGATCAAGCCATATGCATTCGCTGATGAGAAATAGATATAATGCGAAATAGCAATACAGAATAAAGATACAAAATAAAAAAAACAAGTATATAAAAAGCAAGTATATAAAAAGGCCCATGTGGCTGTCAGTACGGCAGCTATATGGGCCTTTTCGTGTCAATCTATGTTCAGTTCTTTTAAAATATCCAGATCGGATACAGGTTTGATCATATAGTTATCAATAATATTCCTTTCTTTTGCTTCTGCCAGTTCACGGTCTACCTGGTCGGCCATGATCAGACGGAGCATTCCATTATATCTTCCTTTAACAGACATGCAGAAATCCACAGCGGAATTTCCGTCAATGAACTGTTCTACAACCAGAGCATCAAAACGGTATGATTTCAATTTTTCTGCAGCTTCTTTAAAGTCCATAACGCAGGTGACCTGTATATCTCGTTTTGAGAAGTTGCGTTCTAAGAGACGGAGTACCTTAGGGTTATCATCCACGATCAGCAATGAGATTTTTTCTCCTGATTGTTCTAGGAGATTTTTTCTCGCAAAATCCAATGAATCCTGTACAGATGGTTCGGGACTGCTTTTCTCATTGGATGCAGATGCCGGGAAATACAGGTGGAATACAGAACCAACGCCAGGTGTGCTTTCGGCATTTACTACACCGCGGTGGGAAGTGACGATCTGTTCTGTAAGAGCCAGCCCCAGTCCTGTTCCTTTCCCGCCTTTTTTTGTAGTAAAAAAAGGATCAAAGATCTGTTTTAATACATCAGGGCTCATACCACAGCCGGTGTCCCGGATATCAATGCGAATATATTGATCCCATGCATTTTCATTTCCAATATGGAGGTCCGGATCCATATCTTTTTTGTCTAAGAGAATGGCAGATACTTCAATCTCGCCTGTTTCATGTCCAATGGCATGAATGGCATTAACGCCAATATTTAAGATGACCTGGTTTAACTGTGTTTCATTTCCTACTATAGTAACACCGGGAAGTTCTATGTTTTCTTTTAGTTCTACATTATCCGGACATACAGAACGTACCATTTTTAAGGCACGTTTGATCACCCGGTTAACATCCAGCGTCTTAAAGGCTGTTTCCATATTTTTACGGCTGAGAGAAGAAATCTGCTGTATGATCTCCTTTGCTTTTACGGAAGCTTCATAGATTTCTTTTGCGCTGTCGTAGTTATCGGAATCTTCAGGAAGATCCATCATGAGAAATTCTGCATACCCCATGATAGGTGTCAGCAGATTGTTAAATTCATGGGCAATACCGCCGGTCATGGTTCCCATGATCTGTAAGCGCTGCTGGTGGGCAATGGTCTCTTCACTTTGATGCATCTGCTCTAAAATACCGTTTAATTCCGTTAAATAGGTAATCTGCTGACGGTCTTTTCTGCTCTTTAACATCAAATGGAAAATGTAGGAAGCAGCAGCAAGGATGGTAAAAAGAACACCTGTGAAAACAAGGAGCAGTTTCAAGGCACCTTCCTCCAGTGGGACATACATATCGCTCTGATCCATAACAGCACTGACGATAATGAAATCCTTTCCTATATAAGCAGGAGTATATGCACTAACTTTTTCTACACCTGGAGCACCTGGTTTTGTCCACCAGTAGGAATAATATTCATCTACAGCAGTCAGCCCCTGTTTCTGACGATCGATCATGGTATTTAAACTGGTGAGATTTTTTCCTGGGAACATTTTTTCGCGTCCATGGATCACATCGATGCCCCATTGTTCAGCCTGGGGATGCATCAGTACAATGCCGTTGTGATCTTTTAATACAAAATAACCGTTGGTCCCTACATTTAAAGGGCGCATGGTCCTGTTATAGTAAGCCATGCCGTCCAGGATCATAGAAATAGTCTCACCGGTGTCTGTTTCGTAGTAGAGCATAAGATAATGATTTTTATTTCCGATTTTTACCAGTCGAAAACACATCTGGCTATCGATCCTGGATTCAGAGAGGATTTCTTCCGGTTCATCATCTGTACCGGCGGTTAAGATCGTCTCCCCTTTTTTCTTAATGATAACATCCTGGACCACAGGCCCATGTTCTTCTACATAGGTATCCCACAGTGCTTCCTGTTCATTTTCATCCAAAGAATGACTGCAATTCCAAAGGCTTCTTATATCAGCTGCATATTCGTCTATGGTTTCTTCCAGGCGGCCGGAGATACTTTCTACTGCTAAGAGCATCTGGTCTTTCTGGTTTTGCACAGCAGAATTGCGGTATTCATTCCAGATGCTGTTGCCAATGCACATAAGTGCCAGGATAATGACAGCTAAAAACAGTGTGACCAAATAAAAACGGCTGTTTTTCCGGATGTGTTCCTCAAATGCAGATCCTTTTGATACTGAATGTTTTTTATTTTCCATAGATGATGTTGTATCCTTTCTGGTTGACTTGCTTCTTTGGTAATATTATAATGAATTAAGCGCATATATGCAAAAGTTTTATGATAATTCACGAAACAAAGAACAGGATAAGACGGGAAAAAGAAGACATGGCAGATAAAGTACTGATCGTTGATGATGATATTTCCATTTGTAAATTACTGGAAAAAGTAATGCACAGCAATGAACTGGATACAGAAACAGCAGGAAGTGGAAGAGATGCCTTGGAACTGCTGAAGCACCACACATATGATGTGATCCTTATGGATATTATGTTAGGGGATATGGAAGGCTTTGATGTGATCAAGGAGCTTCGTGCAAACGGGATTCAGACACCGGTAATGATCGTCAGCGGACGAAATGAAGATTATGACTCTTTGTACGGGCTTTCCATTGGTGCAGATGACTATATTACAAAGCCCTTTAGACCATTAGTTCTTGGCGCAAAGGTAAAAGCACTGATCCGTCGCACCAAAAATATGGGAAATCATTCAGATATCATCCAGTGCGGGCCGTTCAGCTACGAAAGTTCTACTATGCGTTTCTATAAAGATGGGGAAGAGCTGATCTTATCCTCAAAAGAAAGTGCCCTGCTTTTACTTTTTATTAAGCATCCCGGCCAGGTATATACAAAAGATATGATCTATGAACAGGTGTGGGGAACCACAGTAGCTATTGATGATAATGCCATCATGGTATATATCAATCGCTTACGCAGTAAGATTGAAAAAGACAGACAGAAGCCGGAGCATATTATTACGGTGCGGGGCATGGGATATCGTTTTCTTCCATAAAAACATATAAAGACTGAGTGATAATGAGGACTGTCAGGGCAGGCAGTCCTTTTATAGTATATGAATGTACAAAGATTAATACAAACCTTAAAAAATATTAAGATAAATCCCTTATATCTGTAAGGTTGCCTTTGTATACTCATTTCAGATAGCAAAGTAAGGTACTTAAAAAAGTACATACAATGCACAATAAGAAAAAGGAGAGAAAGAGTATGTCAGAGGTTGTAGTAGGTCTTCTTGGTTTTGCCTGCATCGTTGCCATTGTTGTAACACTTTTTAAGAGCAAAACCCTTCCCAGCATCGCATTTATCATTTTCCCGATGATCCTGGGAGTCATTCTTGTATTTGGCGGTTATTATTCATGGGAAAACATTGGTAAGCTGATCAAGAGCGGTTTTTCCAGCACAGGTCCAACAGCGGCATTGTTCGTATTCAGCGTTCTATATTTCGGTATCATGACCGATGCAGGAATGTTTGATGTAATCATTGGAAAGTTAATGCTGTTAGTAAAGGATAATGTCATCGGCGTTTGTGTCATGACCTGTATCATTGCCCTGATCGGACATCTGGACGGCGGCGGTGCTTCCACTTTCTGTATCGTAGTTCCGGCAATGCTTCCGGTTTACAAGAAAATGCATATGCGTCCAACAACATTGCTTCGTATTTCCGTTATTGCCATGGGCGTTTTAAACCTGATGCCATGGGCTGGCCCTACTATGAGAGCGGCAACTGTTCTTGGTATTGAGGCAGGTTCTTTATGGCAGACCATTCTGCCGATTCAGGCATGTGGTATTGTCCTGGCATTAGCAGTAGCAGTATTAAATGGTATTATTGAGCAGAAGAGAGGCGCTGGCTTAAACGGTAAACTGGCACAGGAAGCTACTCATCTGAACAGTGTAGAAGAGGCAGCAGCTGAAGCAGAGTCTGCAAACAATGATCTGGCCCGTCCAAAGCTGTTTGTGTTTAATATCATTTTAACAATCGCAGTTATCGCACTGTTGATCAAGGCTATCTTCCCAAGCTATGTTCCTTTCATGATCGGTGTTGCCATCGCTATCCTGGTAAACTATCCAGGCGCAAAGATGCAGAAGAAGATCATCAATCTTCATTCAGGTCCGGCTTTGATGATGTGTTCTACATTAATGGGCGCAGCAGTATTAATGGGTATCCTTGTTAAGGATATTGAAGGTGTAAATAGTGTTATCACCTGTATGTCAAACCTGATCAGCAGCATCTTGCCAACTGCACTTGGACAGCATCTGCCATTAGTAATTGGTATCTTAAGTGTACCGTTAGCACTGGCATTCGATACAGACAGCTACTTCTATGGAATGCTTCCTGTTATGATCGGAATCGGCGAAGGATTCGGTGTTGGAGCAATGCCAATCGCAGTTGCCATGGTTGTATGCCGTAACTGTGCAACATTCATCAGCCCAATGGTACCTGCAACTCTGTTAGGTGTAGGTCTTGCTGATGTAGATATTAAAGACCATATTAAAAACAGTTTCCTGTGGGTATGGGCTTTCAGTATCATCTGTATGTTTATTGGTGTAATTGTAGGAATTATTCCATTATAATCAACAGTCCGGTATCAATAGAAATAATTTATGATACCAGGGTCAAAAGGTCATAAATCCGATGCAAGCTTGCTTGCAGGAGGATTTTTGAACTTGGGACCCGCCAAAAACATGAGTAAGAAGCCATTTTTTGAAGAAAAATGAGCGGATTACGAATGTTTTTAGAATTGCGGGAGTGCAAAGCACGTAGCAATTCGGTATCAGAGGGGGCAAAATACCTTTTGACCCCAACATCATCTGATCCCCGCCACACTATTATAAATATAACTATAACTATAAAACTATAAGGAGAAGCGTTATGAGAAGATATATTATCGCCTCCCATCATTTACTGGCCCACGGCCTGAAAGACACATTAAATTTTCTTACTTCCATGGATGGCATCATTGATATCAGTGCCTATATGGATGACACCGATCTTCCAACCCAGATCAAAGAATTATTTGATTCCTTTGACCCGGAGGATGAAGTAGTCATGATGACTGATATGTTAGGTGGCAGTGTAAACCAGCAGTTCTGCCCATATGTAAACGATCATCGTCACCTGATCTGCGGTATTAATCTTCCATGTGCCTTAAGCCTGGTATTACAGCCTCAGGATATGCCTCTTACTGCAGAGACCATCCGGACTATTGTAGAAGAGTCCAGAAGCCATCTGATCTATGTAAATGAGTATAATGATGGGGCTAATGAGGATGACGAGTAAAAAATCGTGAAAATCCACTTCATTGAACAGACATACATAAAAGAAGCAGCTGACCGGATTTTTCCAACAGCTGCTTTTTTCGTAGAAAAATCAGGAATATATAAAGTCAGAAGTGTGAAAAACGCAAATTGATTTTATTTGAAAAAAATGATAAAACAGGGAATGAAAGAAGGGATATACATGAAACAAAAAACCGGGCTGCAAATGTCCAGTTCTCTGCCTGTTATGATACTTCTTAACTTATCCGGCGGAACACAGGATGCCTGCTCCTATTTTTTACGTGACCACGTTTTTGCCAATGCCCAGACGGGAAATATTGTTTTAATGGGGTGTCATCTAATCTCCAAAAATCTGAAGGATTCCATCCACTATTTTCTCCCTGTTGCCTTTTTTGCACTGGGGATACTTATGGCCTGTCTGATCCGCTCCCGTTTTCGCCGTACCGGAAGGATCCACTGGCGCCATCTGGTATTGACCATAGAGATCATCCTGCTGTTTATCGTTGGTTTTATCCCGGAACAGCTAAACTGGCTTGCAAATGGGCTTACCTCCTTTGCCTGTGCCATGCAAGTACAGTCTTTCCGTACAGTAAGAGGCAGTGCCTATGCCAGCACCATGTGTATTGGAAACCTGCGAAGCGGCACGGATCATTTTTATAAAGCTGTTACTGAAAAGAAAAAAGAGGAGCTTAAAATCGCTGCTATCTATCTGACTGCTATCGGCTCCTTTACCATTGGCGCTGCCTGCGGCGGACACCTGGCAAACTATTTTTCCTACCGCACCATCTGGATCTCCTGCGGACTTTTGATCCTGTGCTTCTTACTGATGCTGATCAAAGAAGAGGATGATCTGGAGGCAATAGAAAAGAAAGAACGCCAGGAGCTGAAAAAAGAGCAGGAAGAATTGAAAGAAGAAAAGAAAGAGCTTCAAAAAGAACAAAAAGAGCTCCAGAAAGAACAGAACGAATTAAAAGAAGACCAGAAGATCATCCGGGAAATGGATGAGAAAACACAGGATCAATAAATATATAAAACAGGCACTATGAAGATCATAAATTCCTCGCAGTGCCTGTTTTTTCAACGTTATTTTTTAGTTCATCAATTACGGTCTTACCGGAGTTCCATCAGGGAGTTTAGAAAAAAGCCAACTATGATCCATCTCTACTTCCGGATATTTTAATGCTTCTTTTTCATCAAAATCCACACCAATTCCATTTTTATCACTTACATAAGCATAACCATTTTTTACTACAGGACAATTAGGAAATACTGCCTGTTCCTCTTCAGAAAATCCTGAAAACTCCTGAATTCCAAAATTATGACAATTTAAATCCAAATGCATTTGAGCAGCCATACCAATTGGTGATAAGTCATTAGGACCATGCCATGCAGTTTTTACTCCATAAGCTTCACAATAATGAGCTAACTTTCTGGCTGGTGTAATTCCTCCAATATCGCTCAAATGAACTCGAATAAAGTCAATCCACTGATTCTGTACTAATGGTTTCCATTCTGTCGGATTGGTAAACAGTTCGCCCATTGCCAGAGGCAATGTGGTATGTTCCCGCAAAACTTTAAAAAATTCATCATACTCTGGCGCTAAAGAATCCTCCAAGAAGAACAGCTTATATTTTTCCAGTTCCCTAGCAAATTCTATTGTCTGAGCTAAAGACAGACGTTCATGTACATCATGCATTAATTCTACATTCCAGCCAATATCATTTCTAACCCGATCAAACAAATGATATACACTGTTCATGTACATTCTGGGATCAAAATATGCGCCTTGTGGAGCATTTTCAGGTTTTACAATACTTTGTCTTTTTCCTCCAAAATTTCCTCCATAAGTACCCATATGGCAACGAATATATCTGTATCCCTCTTCAATGTAACGCTGGATGCATTCTTCTACCTCTTCCACACAGCTTCCATCCGCATGGCGGTATACTGTAATTCCTTCTCTGCACTTTCCACCTAACAGACTGTACAGAGGCAGTCCTGCTATTTTTCCCTTAATATCCCAAAGAGCTTCATCCACACCAGAAATTGCATTATTCAGCACCGGACCATTTCTCCAGTAAGAACTGCCCATCATCATCTGCCATAAACCTTCAATATTATCTACAGATTTACCTTTAAGCATAGGTGCTAAATATTCTTCAATGGCTGTTACGACTGCTTTATGGCGCCATGTAAAAGTCGCACAACCATAACCACATAATTTCGGCTCAGATGTCTCTACTTTTACTACCACCAGGTTGATATTTCTTGGTGCTGTTACAAACACCTTTATATCACGTATTGTAATATGATTCATTTTTATTTTCCTCCTACTATTATCAGCTCTTCACAGCGCCACCGGTCATTCCTGCAATGAAATATTTTTGGAAACACATAAACAGAACTACTAACGGAAGGCTGGATATGGTGGATGCCGCCATCAGATCATTCCATTTGATCTGGTATTGT
Organism: uncultured Clostridium sp.; assembly: GCA_900541315.1. Taxonomy (GTDB): domain Bacteria; phylum Bacillota; class Clostridia; order Lachnospirales; family Lachnospiraceae; genus Enterocloster. The sequence continues at coordinate 14,778 of UQJF01000045.1, forward strand.
GAATTTAAAGCAACAATACCTACTGTCAGTGTTTTCAACGAATCCTTAGATACCAGTACTGATGAATACATATATTCATTCCAGCCATTAAAAAGCACAAACATAGCTACTGCCGCAATACCCGGAAGGATCAATGGAACAATGATCTTCCAAAATATACAAAAGCTGGAAGCTCCATCTACTCTTGCTGCTTCATCAAGTTCGATTGGTATTGTTTTAAAATATGATACCAGCATCCAGGTACTGAATGCCACATTGGTAGCCGCATACACAACGATCAGACCAAACAATGTATTGGTTAAATGATATCTGGAAAGAACTGCATAAAAAGGTACTACCAGCATAACGCTTGGAAACATTTGTGTAATCAGTAAAAAATCCAGTAACTGCTTACGTCCCTTAAACTTAAATCTTGTAACTCCGTAACCTGCAAGGCAGGCACATGCTACGCAGATGACCATTGCTGGAAGGCAGGTAAGTAAACTATTAAGTGTCATTTTTCCAAAGTTATATGTATTAAAGAATTTGTAAAATGCCTCTAACGAAAACGGATCCGGCAACCATTTAGGATTGGGATAGTAAGTCTGTGCCTCGGTCTTAAATGCCGTTGACAGCATCCACAACACAGGAACCACAATAAATGCTGCTAAAATTATAAGAATCACATAAGTAAGAACCGCATCTAATTTTTTTCGCTTTGATCTATTCATCGTCCTTCATCACCACCTTACTTACCAGATTGATCAGATAACAGATTATAAACACCAGAATACCCCAGGCAGATGCTTTTCCAAAACGCAGATCATTAAATGCTGTACCATAAATGCTTAAGCTGATCAGGCTGGTTGATGTGCCAGGTCCACCTGCTGTCATTGTATACACCAACGTATATTGTTTAAACCACCATACGCAATCAAGGATTAGCACTGTTGTTAAGATTGGTTTTAAACTCGGCAACGTAATATACTGAAACTGCTTCCATCTTCCTGCGCCATCCAGTTCTGCTGCTTCATAATAATCTTTAGAAATACTTTGCAGTCCTGCAAGTATCATTGTCATAACCAGTGGAAAGCCTTTCCAAATGCACACAAACACAACTGACGGGAACGCAAAACTGTTACTTCCCAACCATGACAGATTTGTGCTGATCAATCCCAGACCTCTAAGAATACTATTTAAAATTCCATACATGGGATTCATGATCCAGGTAAATAACAATGCCACCACTGCTTCAGGGAAAAACCACGGCAACATAAATATTACTCGAAAAAACGTTCTTCCTTTAAATTCTCTATTTAAAAGACTTGCTAATATAAATCCCAGAATAAAATGTCCTGCTACTACAAGTACCATAAATTTTAACGTTAAAAAAACTGACTGGTAAAATTCAGGTTCCGTAAAAGCCGCTAAATAATATTTCAATCCCACAAATTTCCATTTACTTACCAAATTTGTGTTAAAGAAGCTGATATAGAAGCCGTATAACATAGGGTATACAATTAATGCTCCCAGCAGAAACACAATAGGGAAGGAAAATAAGTATCCATCATACTGTTTTTTGATCTTACGTTTTTTTGGGGGCTTTTTTCCCAACATTTCCAATTCCCCTCCTTTTATTTTGTAAATTCCCGGAACTCAAAAATGTCCCGGGAATTTACAAATTACTATGAATTATAATTTTTTATATTATTAATTATAATCTTCCATTAATTCATCTACTGTCTTTTCCAGATCCGCAATTGCTTCTTCATTGGTCTTTTCATTTGAAAATACTGCAGCATAAGCATCACCCAATGCGCTCTTTAATCCACTTATGCCTGCAAAGCTTACTGTAGGACGACAGCCATCTTCGATCTGCTGCAGATAACCGGCATAATCATCACCTGTGATGTACTCAGCCTTCTGTCCATCTACAGTAGCAGGAATCTTACCACTGCTCTGCCAGAACATCATCTGATCGTCATGCTCTACAAAGAAGCGAAGAAATTCAACAGCAGCAGCGGCTTCCTCATCTGTAGTATACTCACTAATTGCATAGCCTTCTGTTCCCAGCATAGTTCCAGGATAATCACCAGGAAGTTTGAAAGACCCTAAATTGCCTTTCAAATCTGGATTATTTGCATAAGCAACTCCTAACGCATTAGAACCTGTCATAAACATACTGGTATATCCCATTGCAAAATAGTTTGCTGCTGTAGGATAATCAACTTCTGTAATACCAATTGGAACGATTCCGTCATCATTCATCTTTGTCCATTTTTCAAAAGCATCTGTAAATGTCTTATTATCTGCTTTCAGATCTGTATCCCACTTGCCGTCGGTATCTGTAACACAATCTACACCATTAGACCAAAGATAAGACATAAAACGGCTCTGTCCAGAAGAGTTATTAGAACCTACCATACCAAAGCCCCACTGATCGACTTCGCCATCACCATCTGTATCCTTTGTAAGTGCCTTTGCACACTCAACAAACTCATCCCATGTTTTAGGAATTTCCAAGCCAGCCTCTTTAAAACGGTCCTTCCTATAAATAATAGCCTGAGGCTGCAATGCAACAGGGAAATATGCGATCTCATCGCCCAGCTTGCAGGAATCTAATACACCATTAGCAAATTCTGCCGTCAGATCATCTGGAAGTAAATTAGTCAGGTCTTTTGTCAGTTCCAGATCATGCAGTGTTGCCACGGCATCCGCAGATGTAAAGAAAATCTGTGGGAGATCATCAGGAGTTGTTGCCATTGCAGACAGCTTTGTATAAATATCATTTGTGCTGATCGCCTGAATCTCTACCTTAATGTTAGGATGTTCTTTCATAAATTCATCAGCATAAGAATATACATATTTTCCATGTGGATCCTCTCCTGCATATCCACATAATACAGTCAATGAAACCTCTTTAGAGTCTTTTTCATCAGATGCAGCGCTTGTGTCTGTACTCTCACTTTTACTTGTATCAGCACTTGTTGCAGTACTGTTTCCAGAAGTTCCGCATCCTGTTAATGATGCTGCTGCTAAAACTGCCGCAAGTGCAGCAGATATAATTCTCATCTTTTTTACCATAAAATAGCTCCTCCTTCATAATTGTACTGGCCAGTACCTTTCCGATGCAATTATCTTAGCATACAGATTTCGAACAATCTGTATATATTTTTGCCGTTTTTCACCATTTTTTAGTCAAAAACGCCCAGAACTTTTCTACTCTGGGCGTTTTGCATCTCTTCATAATAAAAATTATCACCTAGCTCGTTCTAACCACGCTTTCATTTCTTTCCGGTATTGCAAAGGGCTTGTTTCCATAATTGTTTTAAATTGACGCAAAAAAGTATTTACACTGTCATACCCGCACTGGCTGGCAATGCTTGTTACACTTTCTTGCGTATTCTCCAAAAGTCTGGCCCCTTCACAAACACGAACACGATTAATATATTTTGTAAGTGGTTGCCCAATGCATCGGCTGAATTCTTTGCTGATGGTTACAGGGTGAAGATAAAATTGTTCACTCAATCCATTTAGGTTTAGATCCTCTATATAATGCTGGTCAATATACTCTTTAATATCATACATTTGCTGGCTCATAGAAGAAACCTCATTTTTATTTCTTTTCAGGTCCCATTGGCGATACAGAATAACTGCAATTTGCGTCACTATACTTTTTTCCACCATTGAACTAAAAGGCATATCCTGTTTTTGTTCATCATACAGAGATTTCAACAGATAAATACATTGATTGAAAACACTGTTTTCTACCTTTTTAAAATATTGTACAAACTCATCAGGAGATGTTCCCTGCCATACTTTGATCAAATCTTCCCCCAGGTTTAATCGCCTGTAGTAACTTGGCTTTACCGCCAGCCCATACCGCAAAAACGGAAGTTTATCTAATCGTCTCATATGATGTTTACGAGAGCCTATGATTAAAATATCACCTTTCTCTACATAATATTTTTTTCCCTCTACGTAATAATCAGCACTTCCGTTTTCTACAAAAAGAATCTCTGCAGATTCATGAATATGGTGCATTTCATTTTGTTCATATTCGCAAGAATGAGAAACATCATAATTTGCTTCGTTCAAAGCTTTAAAATGATCTGGCTCATAATAATCATTAATTTTTACATCCATAACATTGTCCTCATCCTTTCAACTTTCCTTGTATTTTTATTCCATGAACATATTAACATATACTTCTTGCTATGTATAGCAATGCATTTTCCGCAATCAAATAGTTTTTAACAACGCAAAATGTCCGGTATACGTATCTCCGGACATTTTACATTACATATGAAATTATATATTTTATACAGTATAAGAATCTACGGTAACTGTATAAGCACTGTCTCCCTGTACATACACTGTTTCGTTACTTCCCTTGATCGTTACCGTCTTTCCATCTGCATCTTTGATCGTTCCTTTATTTGTGAGCCCTGATAACCGGCTGTCTTTTGTGACGATCCATGTGGATGCGGCATCAATGGACAGATCTGCCGTTCCGCTGCCTCCATTTCCGGCGCAGGACTCATCCTGGATGAAGCCGCCTGTAAGAACGCTTCCCTCTGTCATCTTAAAGTCCAAAGTACTGATACTGTCCCAGATCACATCTCCTTCCATTTTCTGGTTTTCTTAGGCGTTTGCGAAATGCCTAAAGCCGTATAAATACGCAATGTCATTAACTTTAGCAAAGAGCAGAAATCGTAAGCATTTATAAAACTATGA
>UQJF01000046.1 GCA_900541315.1 uncultured Clostridium sp.
TTTTTTTAAGAAAATTTTTTTCCATTTTCTATTGACATTTATTAGCTGGACTTTCTTTCTGCTGTTTAATATTCTTCCAGTTCTTTGATCACTGCTGTGATATCATTGGGTATCTCATCCGCTTCAAATGCTCCCAGCGGCGTTTTTACCGTATTTCTGTCTGCATGGGTATGGAATATATAGTTTCCATCCTTGCACTCTGCCAGAAGGACCGTTGTGAGCTTTGATTCCAGGACGATCTTGTCCAGCTTGCGGCCATTGGTCTTGATCCTGGTAAACACGATCCCGTTATCATCAGAAACGGTTTCGGAATGTGCGATGATGATGACTGTCAGATCATCCCTCATGGTCAGCGCATAATCGATGATCTCCCAGATGTAGGAAGCCAGATCCGACCATTTCCCGTATCCCTGGACTTTAAGATTACGCATTTCTTCCGCAACCATAAGTCCGTTGATGGTATCAATCACAACAGTCTTAACGTGCTTTGCCTTATCGGATTCCTCGATATTTTTTAAGATACCAAGGACAATGGATGGAAAGTTTGTCTGCTTATAGTTATTGGCTGCAGCATTATACTGGTCTCTCCAGCCTTTCCAGTTAAGTCCTTTTTTATCACAGTCAATGTAATATGTTGTGGATGGGTCCAGGTTCCGGCAGCTGGTTGTCTTGCCGGATCCGGACTCTCCCATGATCCCAATTACCTTTGCCATTTATACCTGCACCTCCACCATTTCTTCCGGCTTCATCACCAGCGTTGTATGTATCGTGTCTGTATGACAGTCCACCTTGATGTATTTCTCATCTGCCCGGATCCCGTCGATCTGGAAATCGACCCAGTTGCCATAGTCTCCGTATTCCACCTGAATCTGCTGTCCTACAGTCAGTTCCTTTGCTTTTACTGTCATTTTGCTTCCTCCTGTCCCTTTTCAGCTCTCTCTGGATCCACTCCAGCAGCTCCTGTAAGAATCGCTTTAATGGCGGTCCCTACGGATGAAGGTGCGTAAAGGATCTCTGCATCAAGCAGCTTAACAACTGTTTCATTGCGGAGCCTGCACTGAAGCAGTTCCATATATTCCTGTAATGTGATCTCAATTGTTCTTTCTTCCATCTGTTTTATCCCCTTCCAGTTTTCGGTTTAACATATCTGCATCAACAGATATCCGTTTCGGTTTTCCATAGCCAGTAAAGCGACTGGCATTTAAAAGCTCTTGAACACGGTTCGTTCCATTCCTGCGGCGGCTCATGCTCCCACTTCCTTCAAGCCCTGGTCCCGGATCAGGCGCTCTTTCCATTCAGCAAGCTCTTCTGCATCCGGTGCCACGATATCTTCATGTACTGGAACCGCTAGGATAAAGTCACCTACAATGGGATACCCATAAAAACGGGATCCTGTCCTGTTTAACGGAAGCTGCTTTAAGATGCCTTCTTCATCCACCAGCATCATTACTGGCTTACCAAAATATGCGGTCAGTTTGGAAGCTCTTACCGTCTCAAACATGCCACCCACAACTTTCTGAATGGCCCTGTAATCATCAAAGTCCACATCAACAACGGAAATTTCATTGCTGCTGGTGATCTTTATTGTCTTTGCCATCTTGCAATTCTCCTTCTCCCTCCGTATAATGAGGGTGTGAAATTATTTTTCTTTTGGACCTTCCGCAGTTGCCGCTGCCTGGGTCCTTTTTTATGTATCCTCTGCATGCCTGTAAGCGGCTTCTCTCCATGCACCGGTTCTTCCCGATGCAGGTACCGCACTGGTCTTTCCACACAGCCATCACAGCACCTGGACCGCAAGTGTAGCCCCAAGCATCATGAAGACTATCACCCACATGCCACCGGCTATAAATGTCTCCGTGATGCCTACCCAGTCCACAGTTTTCTTCTTAGGCCTGGTTGCCTGTACTGCCACATAAGACAGTTCCATGCCGGTCTGACCGTCATAGTTCTTGATCTTTGCCATTGTTTTTCTCTCCTTTCCTGACCTTTATTCATATCCTGGTACACTGGATCCGGTAATCTGTTTTAACTTCTCCGGATAGATCTTGTACCGCCAGGTCTTAGTCCCCGTCTTTTGAGGACTTAATACCATTCCCAGATCCATGCTTCCATTGCGCATGTACTTTCTTACGGCCGCTGCCGACAGCCCCAGGAACGGAGCTGCATCTTCTGGTGAAAGATATCGTTTTTCCATTTAAACACCTCCTACATTGCTTTTAATTTGTTTCCGTCTTATACTGTACTTACAGGCTCCCACCAGAGCTGAGTACATAGGAGAAGAAACGCTAATGATTCAAACAAAATCCGAATACGAAGATCTTGTAATTAAAATGCTAAATCTTATTATTTCCGGTCAACGTCTTTCAAAAGAACTTTTTCCAGAATGTACCGAAAAAGATTTTTCTGAAATACTTCATCAATGTGTAGTTGACAATCTTATTATTGGATATTCCGTACAAAGAGTGGCTGACGGCAATTCTATTGGGCAATGCACCGGTACTCCATATGTCACCATCAAAGGATTAAACTTCATGGATTCCGTAAATCAGGCCAGAGCACTTGATGTCGCCCGGAAAGCCGAACAAAACTCTGTATCTGCTATACTGAAAGCCAATAAATCTTTTATTGTTTCTATTGCTGCACTCATAGCTACATTGATAATTAATGCAGACAAGATAATACATAACTTGCGAGCAATATTATCTTATCTAGGCACGCTATAATCGTTAAAAGGACAGCTAAACTTGCGATGATGATAGATGCACGATTTAACCATTTAGCATTTTTTTCATTACGTGCTGTTCTCTCTTTGATTTTTTCTGCATAGGAACTATCCGCAGCATTTATCTCTGATCCGTCTACTGAATGCTTCACGTTTCCTCACCTCCTACTTCAACAGCTTCTCAATGGGTATAATGAAAGCTGTTAATATGCTTGTTTTCCTTATCTCCTCAGTGCTATACTTTTCATACAGGCGTTGCACCGCCGAGTACAGAAGAAAGGAGATTGACAATGAAACTTAATCCAGATTGCATTCGTGATATTCTTATAGATATTGAAGACACCACAACCATAAACACTGCCTGGAAATATGACTCTCATAATCCTTCTAAACGTTTGCTTAATTACAGCCAATTTGAAATTGCTTATCATGCACGATACTGTTACGAAGCAAATCTGATAAAAGATTTCTCTATTGGTGGCAACAGCGAAAGCGTATTTGCTTCGGATCTTACTCCAAAAGGTCATGATTTTTTATCCAACATCCGAGAAAATAAGATTTGGAATGGCGTAAAGATAATCGCAGGAAAAGTTGGTTCTTCTTCCCTTGATGCCCTTATTCAAATATCCACCAATGTTATAACTGAACTCATCAAAGCTCAGTTCGGCATCGGTATCACTTCTCCCTAATGCCTAGCAGCTTTAATGCCGCTTTCGTCTGATATTTCTGTATTGTGCTATTATCCGGTATTTCCTGTCCGCATTCTGCATAATACAGAAGCACCGCCATAAAGCTCAACCGATATGCAATCCATTTGGAAATTGCGACTACTAAAGTAATCACCAGCAGTGCTATTACCACCTCTCTCACCCCTTTTCTTCTAATGCTTCTGTTACAAATAGATAATCTCGTGTTTTCACATTTTTTCTTAGTGTTATACGTTCTGTACCGTCATCTCTGACATTTAGATAATCCACATAAAAATGTCGATTTTGTAATTTTTCTGTAATTTTTATGTAATATTTTTCTTGAAAAATGCATTTTTTTGTAATATACTACCGTTAGTAACTTTCGCTCGTACTACAACACCAAAGAAAGGAATCCATCAGCATGAAAACTTGCTTTATTGTTTGCCCCATCGGAAACGATGACACTGAAACCAGGAAGCGTTCTGACACTCTCTTTAAGCATGTAATTTCACCCGTATGTGATGAATGTAATTTCACTCCCATACGTATTGATAGAGAAAACACAAATGGTTCTTTAACAGACGAAATATTTAAACATATTTGCGAAGATGATTTGGTTATTGCAGACCTGACAGAAAATAACCCAAATGTTTTCTACGAAATAGGATATCGCGCAGCTCTGGATAAGCCCGCCATCCACTTAATGTCAAAAAATGCTTCTATTCCATTTGATGTTTCAACTATACGAACTTATTTTTATGATTTATCCGATTTAGATAACGTTGCAGAAATGAAAGAACGTTTAATCCAAACAATACAAAACATCGACTTCGCTCCTGCTGAATCTAAAACCTCAAATCAGCAAACTAGTAGCACTATGTTTAATGCACAACTTCTTCAAGAAATTTACAAAGTACAGGACAGCATCGCAAAATTAGAAAGTTCTATCAATGCTAAGGACTCTTCCATGATATCCGTTTTAGCTGATAAACTAATTAGCAGTAATGCAAAATCACCAGAAACAACCCTGATTGAAACATTACTTCCAAAACTGCTTGACAATCCAGAACAGTTTAATAAATTTACAGAGTTTGCCAATAAGCTTCCTAAAAAATAATGGTTTTCATGATATCTGCATAAATCATATCCAAATATGGTTTAGCGATACCCATTTGAAAGTCTGGTGAAACATTCTCCACACATACTGTCACGGAAAATATTTCGCCAGACTTTTCAAATCCAATTTTCCGCGAAAAATTCTTTGTTACTCTTTCTTCCATTCTTCTCACGCTCCTTTCTCACCTAATACACCAGATGCGCCTATTAATAAATAATCCACATCTGTTCCAAACATTTTCGACATCCGAAGAAGAGCTGAACTTGGAACATCTGTTTCTTCATTAATCCAGTTGTAATAAGTTTTTGTAGACACATTAAGTTTTTTAGCAAGCTCTTCCTTTGTCCAACCTTTTCGGACACGTTCTGCTTCAATACTCCTGAGCATTTTTCACCTCTTTTCTGCTCAAATTGAGCATTTATGCTTGTATATTATATCCGTTTTGAGCATTTGTCAATAGTTTTGTAAAATAATTTGCTCGTTTTGAGCATTTAATTATTGACACTATGAAATAAATTACATATAATGAGCACAAAGGAGGTATCTATCAATGACTTTTGGAGAACGACTTACTGAATTACGCACTTCTGCTGGATATACTAAAAGAAATGAATTTGCAGATAAACTCGGAATTCCTAGCACTACTTTAAGAAACTATGAAACTGATGTTAGAGAGCCAGGTCATACATTTCTAAAACAAATTTCTGAATTTTTTAATGTATCTGTAGATTATTTATTAGGTTTAACTAACGAAAAAGAAATTTTAAATTCTTTTCGTTTAAAAGCATCTGAATACGAACATATCAAAAAATACAGCGCACTTGACCCATATGGTCAGGACATTGTTGATACTATATTAGACAAAGAAACCGCCCGCATAAAAGAATACGGCCCACTTACAGCTCCGACTATCGTAGAATACCAGTCACGTCCAGACAGCAAGATCATCGTTCTTCCTTATTTCCGTGCCGGTGCCTCTGCCGGATCCGGAATATTTATTCTTGGAAACGAAGCTGAAGATGAAATAGAACTTCCGAACCTCCCGGAATATGTTGCTGCCGACTTTGCCATTGATGTCAATGGTCAGAGTATGGAGCCTGAATTTTCTGATAAAGATATTGCCCTGGTAAACCAGGATGCCGAAATGCAATTAGGTGATATTGGGGTATTTGTGATAAACGGAAATGCTTTTATAAAAGAATTAGGTGAAAAAGAATTAATCTCCCATAATAAGGATTTCAAAAATATTGCTATTCATAGTGGTGATAATATCGTCTGTATGGGAAAAGTAATAGGAAAAGTTAAATAAGAATATAAAAAGAGCCCCTGATCAGGACTCTTGACGCATAATCGTTATAGTAATTGGTTTTAAAGTATCCACAATCCCACCACATGTATCCGGAGCTGCATTTACAGGATGCATATCCCATAAATAGTCTCCAAGATACTCCAACAATGTAGCAAGGTCTTCCTTGGCATAGCTACCACTTATCTGGTGGCCGTCTCGGTCAGTAAATGAAAACCTTGCTTCCAAGTTACCTGCTGTATGCTTATTCATTAAAAGCACCACCTTTCGAGGAAAATGACATGAGAACCTTTCATACTTATCATGATATATATTTATATATCGAACCGCTCACGGATGATGAACCTGACTCACGCACCCGACATCAAATTTCCAACTGTTTTTGTTTTTTAGAAGATTATCTTAATCTTACCACTAACCAATATATGCGTGTCAAGGATAACAGGGAAAAAATATCTTCCCTTTCAGAACATACATGGGAACTTTATGATACATTAAATATTATGTTTGGAGATTTGCATTTTTTACTTATTGCCATTGATAAAGCCTACTGTTAGATCAGCTTTCACGAATTTTGGGATATCAGAAAGAACTTATAGAATTAAGGTTAAAATAGCCTATGGCAAAAAATATTTATAGAAAGGACTAATACACAAATGAGTAAGACCAAAAGCACAGATGAACTCCATTCTCATAAAAAGCAAGCACTTCAAAATGTAGAAGATTATCTGAATAAACTTATTGCTTCTGAAGATTCTCATGATAACGGCAAGGCCGACAAGCTTTGCTATTGGTTAAAGGACTGGATGACCTTTTTGGATTTTGAAAAATCATTTTCTCCTATGAGCCTTAGACGATATAAACGTGGCGAAATTGTAAAAGTTCATCTTGGCTTCAATGTTGGTAGTGAAGAGGGCGGCCTCCACTATGCTGTTGTATTAGACAAAAACAATGCAAAATCTTCTCCTGTTATTACAATTATCCCTCTCACTTCAGTAAAACCACATACCGATGTTACTAAATTAAAAAATGGAAGTATTTTCCTTGGAAATGAACTATTCGCCATGTTAAAAAGTAAAATATCCAGCGAAACAAAAAATTTAAAAGAGAAGATAAAAGAACTCCAGGAATTAGTGAATGAATTGAATGATGAGAACTCAGACAATCAAATGGCCATAATTGATCCTAAGTTGGACATTGCTAATCGTGATCTTGAATTACTTGATAAAATGAAGGCAGAAGTATTAAAAATGAAATGTGGAAGCATCGCACTTGTAAATCAAATTACAACAATTAGTAAAATCCGTATTTATGACCCTAAAACAGATCACGATATTTTAAGTGGTATTAGATTGTCCAATGAAAAACTTGACTTGATTGATGATGAAATTCAAAAAAAATTTACAAACATATAACATATTTGCCTTGACATTTACATAAAATAAGGGTATGATGAATACGCTAAAAACAAAGCCGTATACCGGCCGTATAAAAGACATTGTTTCCAGACAACTGGGAACCGTATTCATTAAAGACCCTACTTCGTTGTAGGGTCTTTTTCGTTTTATCGCACCCATAGAAAGGAAGTGTTCACATGCCACTATTAAAAAATGATCAGTATACATCTGAAGACTACTGGAATCTACCGGAAGGCACCAGAGCAGAACTCATTGACGGTAAATTCTACGACATGGCACCACCCAGTCGAATCCACCAAAGACTTGTTTCTAAACTAACATCTGTTATTGATCAGTACATTAGTAATCATCACGGAAATTGTCAGGTATATCCTGCTCCATTTGCTGTTAACCTTGACGCCGATGATAAAGACTAGATAGAACCAGATATTTCCGTTATCTGTGATCCTAATAAGCTTACCGATCGGGGATGCTCCGGAGCTCCTGACCTAATTATAGAGATTGCTTCACCAGCTAGTAGCAAAATGGATTACATCAAGAAAAACGTTTTATATTTAGAAGCAGGAGTAAAAGAATACTGGATCGTAAACCCGATAAAAGAATGGGTTACTGTATATCGTTATGAGGAAGATGCGGCGCCTACCAATTACACTTTCACGCAGCCGATCACTGTAGGTATCTACAAAAACTTAACTATTACCATTGCAGACTTATTAAACTAAACATGGAGGTGCTCACTATGTTATATCCATTTATGACATTGAATGACGGAACTGAAATTGTACATTCAGAAACCATTGAAACAGCTGGAAAGGAAAAAGTTGAGGTACGTATTGAAAAACCAGTGTATGGCGGTTTTCATTCAGCTACCTGCTGGCTTCCTGAATACAAATGGGAAAATATCGACGGCTTCTCTCCTGAGGATATTCAATATTTTCAAGAGTTATTAGAGTCGGTTGCGCACATTATCTTGCAGTTAGCACGAGAAGGTGGTATTGAAGGAGGTTTAGACGATGCCTCAGGTTTTTAAAATCGCTGGATATACTGTTTATTTCTGGGTTAATGAAAATGATCCTCTGGAACCGGTTCATGTGCATATTGCCAAAGGGGTTCCTTCTCCCAATGCTACTAAAATATGGATCACAAAAAATGGCAAATGCCTTTTGTGCAATAACAATTCCAAAATTCCAGATAAGCAGCTCAGGGTTTTTATGCAGATTATTGAAGCCCGCAGTAAGTCAGTGCTCGACTTATGGTATTCAACATTCAAACAGATTAGCTTTTACTGTTAAAAAGTAAAAGACCGCCCCTGCGCCAACAGGAACGGCCTCTTACATAGATTTTCTCTTGCCGGACCCCCGGAAAGATATAATCAGTCTCAACACCTGAATTATATCATCTCCAGGACGTCTGCGCAAGGGGCGTCTTTTTTGTACCCATTTTTACCCTCAGGACTGAGGAATTTACCATTTGCGACGTCGCAATCAAAGGAGAAATGATATATGCCAAGAAGAAAAAAGCACAGCCGCCTTCCCAACGGCTACGGCTCCATCCGCTACCTGGGAAAGAACCGGAAGAACCCATACGCAGTCCATCCGCCTGCAAATATCGATGGTGACCGCCCTGCAGCCCTCTGTTACGTTGATGACTGGATGAAGGGCTTCATCATACTGACTGCCTACAAAGCCGGCACTTATAAGCCTGGTATGGAAAAGGACCTGCAAGTATTATCTACAGACGAAAAAGATCTGGACTCTCTGGCTCAGAAGCTCATGGCAGACTACAGCCTGATCAAGGGTGTAACTCCACCAGAAAAGCCTAAGACCTTTGCAGACGTCTACCAGCTTTTCTACGAAGCAAAGTTCCATGAAGGAAACAAATTTTCCCAAAGCAGCAAATACTCCACTCAGGCCGCCTACAAAAACAGTGCTGCACTCCATGACCTTCCATGGGAATCTTTAAGAGCTGCTGACTTTCAAAGCGTCATAGATAACTGTCCGCTGAAACGCAGCAGCATTGAACTGATTCTCAACCTTTTCCACCAGTTATGCGCTTTCGCTGTTGATATGAATATTTCAGATAAAAACTACAGCCGAAATTTAACGATCACCAAAGACGAAGATGATGAACATGGCGTTCCCTTTACTCCTACAGAGCTAATGACCTTATGGTACCATGCAGACAATGATATCGTGGAACTATTGCTCATATTGTGTTATTCTGGCTGGCGTATCACAGAGGCAGGAAAATTACATATTGACCTGGATCAAGGCTACTATGAAGGCGGAATAAAAACAAAAGCCGGTAAGGGCCGCATTGTCCCCATCCACTCAGCAGTCTATCCCCTGGTAAAACATCGCTATGAAAAATATGGAACACTCCTGCCAATGTGTGCGTATAACTTCCGCCTTAATATGTATAAGATTTTAAATGAGCTTGGTATAGAAAAACATACCCCTCACGATTGCCGTCATACTTTTTCCAAACTCTGTGAAGACAGTCATGTAAATGAAAATGACCGGAAGCGTATGATCGGGCATGCATTTGGAAACGACGTTACAAACCGTGTTTACGGCCACCGTGATTTAAGAGATTTAAAAATAGAAATTGAAAAAATTGATAAAGAATGTTTTGTGACTTTATTGTGACCAATAGACCCCAAGAATACTTATTTTTTCTAAAGAGTTCTAAAGACCGGATATTGAGGAAAACCGCATAAAACCTTGCTTTTTACGCGGTTTCCATTCAATTCCGATTACTTCAAAACGGTAAAGTTTTTAATAAATTTTAAGACAAGTCCCTATTATTTAAAAGCAAAACATAAAAAGACCTGTCACCGTCCCTGCCGCGAATCTTACTACGCCGCTGAAGAAATGACAGGCCTTTTATGTCTGCTGCTTTATTCTCTTATACTCATACCCAAAAAATCTCAAACCTGCGTTTCGTGCCAAATCGCCATTTTCCCAGGCAGTCTGCTATTTAGTTTCAGTTCAGCCATGCGCTGGTTTGAATGAGAAAGTATATTGCACGCTTGCTTGCATAAGCACTTTTTCATCCAAATCAGCATATGGTGAACCCACCATGCTTCTTGTTTTCATGAATATGGAAACAAGAAGATGTCATGGCTGAACTGTAACGCTATTTAATAAAACTTACATGCTTGCAGATTTCTTCATAAACTTTTTCCTTACGCTCATTGAATACAACCTTATTTTCCTCAAACAGGTTTCTTCCTTCTGTATCAATTGATACGATAAGCGGTCCGAATTCCTTAACACGGCAGTTCCACAGTGTTTCAGGCATTCCCAGGTCACGCCACTCTGCTCGGACGATCTCTTCTACCTCTGTTGCTGCCACTACTGCATTTCCAGCCGGGAATACACAATGGATAGCCTTAAAGTTCTTACACGCATATTCAGTGTTTGGTCCCATACCGCCTTTTCCTACGATCACTTTTACACCGGTCTGTTCTACAAATTCCTTCTCGAACTTCTCCATACGCATACTAGTGGTCGGTCCTACGGAAACCATTTCAAACTTGTCATTTTCTAAAGGACGGATGATCGGGCCTGCATGGAAAATAGCATTGTTTCTCACATCTACAGGCAGTGGTCTGTGTTCTTCTACCAGACGGCGGTGAGCTACGTCACGGCAAGTTGTTAAGTTACCATTTAAGTAAATAATGTCACCGATATGGATATCTTTTAAATCTTCGTCACTGATTGGTGTTGTTAAAATTTTCTTTCCATCTTTGATCTCTAACATTATAAAGTCACCCCCGAATGAGTTGTAATTGTATAGTTAAGGTCCTTATCGAAAATAATGTGGCCGCGGCGGTGAGACCAGCATCCTACGTTTACTGCTACACCAATGGCAGATGGATGTCTTGCAGTATTTTCAATATGTACGCCCATAACAGAGTACTTTCCGCCCATTCCCTGCGGTCCAAGGCCGATCTCATTGATGCCGTCTTCTAACAGCTTTTCCATGCTTGCTGCTCTTTCATTTTCATTGTGGCTGCCTAAAGGACGCATAAGAGCTTTCTTGGAAAGGAGAGCTGCTGTTTCTACGGAAGTTGCAACACCAACACCAACTAACAGTGGAGGACATGCATTTAAACCATAGGAAGTCATAACATCCAGTACGAAACGGGTAACACCTTCATAACCTGCGCCTGGCATTAATACCATTGCTTTTCCAGGAAGTGTACAGCCACCACCTGCCATATATGCGTAAATCTCACATTTATCACTGTTTGGAACGATATCCCAGAATACAGTAGGAGTTCCCTTACCAACGTTCTTGCCTGTGTTGTACTCATCAAAGGTCTCTACACTATTGTGACGAAGAGGTGCATCCACTGTTGCTCTTACAACAGCCTCTTTTAACAGTACTTCCAGGTCATCGATCAGTGGGAATTTGGTTCCGCACTTTACCCAGAACTGAAGGACACCTGTATCCTGACAGGAAGGACGGTTTAATTTTACTGCCAAATCCTGATTGCGCTTCATAGTCTGATAAATTACTTTTGATAATGGGCTGTCTTCCTTTTCTGCCAGTTCATCTAACTTGACAATGATGTCGTCTGGCAGTTTCTTACCGATATGGGCAACAAAGTGCGCCATATAATTGGTAAGCTGCTCTACCTGTTCTGTTCTGCTCATGTTTAAGCCTCCTTAAATAAATAACATGTAATGATATGATGTGAGTGTCAAAAGTAAATTTTGCCACTCACTGATGTAACCTGATTGCTCCATTGCTATGCAATTCCCGCAATCCTCAAACATCATGATATTCATTGTTCCACTTCTTATAAACTGTTCCCATGTATGCTACGGGAAAAATGGAAATGCAATTGGTAAAATGATCATGCTGACTATGGTCGCGATCACAATTAACGGCAGTCCTGACTTTGTATAATCTAAGAAAGTGTAACCGCCTGCTCCAAGTACCATGGTATTTGCCGGCATTCCAATAGGTGTTGCATACGCGCAGGAACCGCCGATAACGCAAGCCATAAGTACGGCTCTTGGATCTGCTCCCATTCCCTGTGCAATGGAAACACAGATGGGAACTAAAAGTGCTGTAGTTGCTGTATTGGACATGAAGTTTGTCATGATACAGCAGAGCATAAATACTGCAAAAGTTAAAACATAAGGTGAAGGATTTTCACCTAGCAGATTCATTACTGTTTCTGCCACCATTTCACCTGCGCCTGTTTTTTCAAGGGCTGCTGCCAGTGAAAGGGTTCCACCAAATAAGAAAATGGTCTTCAAATCAATGGAATTTAATGCCTGTTTTTCAGAGATAACACCGGTAATGATCAATGCCAAAGCTCCTATGCATCCTGAAATATACAATTTAATGCCGATTTTTTTTCAAAGATCATAGCCAGTAAAGTAAGCACCAGGATCACCAGTGACAGTTTCTGCTTCCAGACCGGTACATTGCTGTAATCAGCTGTGGTATCAAACGCCCCATCATCTTTTGGCTGTCTGTCCGGTAAAAGCTTCATACCAAGTGTGGTGTAAAAAAGTGTTCCACAGATGAGGATCGGAACCCCTACAATGGCATATTCAAAAAATCCAAAGCTAAGTCCGATCTCTGATAAAGCACTCTGGGCGATCATGTTGCCCGGTGCACCGATCAGCGAAAGATTACCGCCCATAGCTGCCGCAAATACTAAAGGCATCAATAGTTTAGAACGGGAATAACCGGATTTTGCTGCAATACCGATCACAACAGGAATCAGTACAGCCGCTGTACCGGTGTTTGAAAGAACGCCGCTCATCATTCCTACAATGATCATAACGGCTGCGATCAGCATTCTTTCGGATTTAGCAAATTTTGTAACAATGCCGCCGATCTTATTGGCCATACCTGTTTCAAAAAATGCACCGCCTACAATAAACATTGCCACAAAGAGAATTACATTGCTGTCAATAAAACCTGCAAATGCCGTCTTCGCATCCAGAACCCCAGTAACAATCAGACCTACACAAACGATCATGGATGTTACCCCCAGCGGGATTTTCTCCATTACAAACATTACAATTGCAAACAAGAGAAACAGGATGGTTATAGTTGATGGACTCATAAACTCCCCCTTCGGTTTTATAAAACTGTATAAACCTTATTCATTTTTTAAGGTACTTTGTAACTGGTGTCCCGCCTGCCAGTCAGAACACTTATGTTTCGCAGCTGCTGTCCTGGATCATTATTATTTTATATCTTGTATTTGATATTTTATATTTAATAATGTATCCATTTCATGTTTTTATAATAGAACAGAACGCTGTAATTGTCAATAGTAATTTACCAATTCAGCGTTCTGCATATTCTTTTTGATATTTTATTGTGCATATATAACAAATCCCCGCTGGTTGCGGGGAAGTCATATCTTTTTACTAGTATAATCCACGATAATTACCGATCCATTACACGCAGGATAAATTTTCATGTGCAAGGAAGCTGAATGAGGCGATGCCGGTAGCATCGTCGATTGAAGCTGACGCGGCAGATGGAAATTTAGACAAGTGAAAGGGGCGGATAATTATTGTGGATTATACTAGTATCTTGTCAGTACATCATTCATGCTTCGGATAATATGAAATACCATTTTCTCACCTGCCTGCTTCGGATCCCCGCTTTCAAGAGCTGCCAATATCTGTCTGTGCTCTTCCTGGGAATTTCTGGCATACTCTTCTTCTGTGGACTTTAAGCCCATGGAAAGACCGTTCCACATCTCTGACAGCATTGTTTTTAGCTTTTCATTTCCTGCTGCTGTCCAGATCTCATAGTGGAAAGACTGGTTATAATTAGAATAACTGCTGGAATCCTTTTTCTCCAGGGCCTCATCTGCCATTTCCAGACATTTTCTTATATCAGAAAGATCCGCTTTTCTCTGACAGCAGAGTACACAGGCCGCACTTTCTAAAGCTGCTCTGATTTCATAATGCTCTCTTATGGTTGTTTCATTTAAGCCAAGAACGGTTGCGCCCTTATTCTGTTTTAAGTCAATGAGGCCATCTCTTGCCAGGATTTGAAATGCCTCCCGCACTGGTGTAACTGATACACCAAGCTGCTGGGCCGTAGACTCCAGTGTAATGACCTCTCCTTCGTTTATCTGCTTTGAAATAATGGCTTTGCGCAGCGCAGAAGCTACTCTTTCCCTTGCAGGCAGCAATTTGATTGGTTTTAATGTAACCATATATATATATCCCTTCTTTTACCTTATATATCTTTTACCTGTTTACTGTCCCTTATGGAGCGCAGCCAGTTTTTCTGCCATTTTCCTAAAATATGCCTCTAATAGTCCGGCTCCTTCTTCTTTCTTTCCAGACTTCCAGCTTTCGATACACTTACTTAATAATATCTCTTCCTCTGCCTTCTCCTGCACATTTCCCCATATACATTCCGGGTTACGTCTGGATATGACAAAATAAAGGTATATCTCGGTTACAGTCTCCAGATTTTTTCTGAAAAGACTGTAAGGATAATTTTGCCAGATCTCCCTGTGGAAGTTTAACTCCCCCTCAGGAAGCTCTTCTAATTCTTCTTCCCTTAAGTTCTGTAAAAACTGGATTTCCAGACTACAAGCGTTTTTTAAAATATGACGGAAATAATCTTCTGTAAGAGAAGCCACCCGTACATGATTGTTCGGCAGACGGTCGATCAGTCCCTGGTATTCTAATAAGATCAGCGCTTCCCGCACTGGCATACGGGATACTCCCAGACCTTCTGCCAGCTCATTCTGGGTCATCTCACTGCCATCAGGTATATTTCCTGCCAATATTTCATCCCGCAAAAGCTCAACAATACTGCCCTGCTTCTTCTTATTTCCAATATACTCCATTTATTTTGTCCTCACTTTTCAAGTCTCCAAAATCCAGATTCCCCGGAAATACTCCTGATGCTTTACTGTAATCTCTTTTTATAATATCCTTCTGCACAGTAAATAGCACCGCACGGATTGTGTGCCAGTACCCGGTCCTTTGCCACCAGCGTTGTTACCATCTGCTTCGAATATTTATAAAACATAGAATCATGTCCCACACAAAGCCCCAATGCAATATTAAACTCTGTTTCCTGGGAATTTAAAAATTCTGCCTGGGCAATGGGATTACACATTGGCTCAAATGCATCAGCATTGACCTTCTTTTCTTTTGGTATCCCTACGGATTCTTTTGGGAAACCACCAGTCTTACAGATCACTGAAACTACATCAAATCCCTGAGCCATTAATAGATCCGCTACAATACGTGCCTCTTTTCGCAGTCCCCTGCAAAATGCCAGTCCTATCTTTTTATAACCCATTTTTTTACAAAATTCCACTGTTTCCTTTAATCTTGGCCACTGACAATAACCTTCTCCCTCAATCTCAGAACATTTTACATAGAACTCATGATTTTCTTCCAATGCATATTTTTCAAAGGCATTGTTCATTTTCTCCTGTTCCCGCATAGGACAGTTTTTCGGCATTTTCTCTCTTACCGCTGGATCTTGTGATCCGCAGGCTAATATATTACATTTTGCGCAAGTATACATCTTTTTTTCCCTCCGAGTTTTATTATCCTCCTGATACAGGATTTCTGATCTTTTAATTTTGATATCATATTTTATATTGTATCCATTTTTGCATAAAAGTAAAGAGCAGGCATAACAGTTTTACCTATTTTGTCTGCTCTCTTTTAACTTAGAATGCAAAAAACTTATCATGAACTGCCTGAACTGCCCTGTCTGCATCCTTCTTATCTACCAGAACAGAAATCTTAATCTCGCTGGTAGAGATCATATTAATATTGATATGTGCATCATACAATGCCTCAAACAATTTAGCTGCAACACCTGGATTGTTGATCATACCGGAACCAACTACGGAAACCTTGGCAATATCTGCATTTGTCTCCAGTCTTGTAAAACGCAGTTCATCCTTATGGGACGCTAACAGCTCTGCCGCTTTCTTAAGATCCCCTTCCGCTACTGTAAAGCAGATATCCTTTCCTTCCTCATGACCTACGCCCTGAAGAATGATATCTACATTAATATGATTCTGTGCCAGTAAGGAGAATACCTTAAAAGAAGTTCCTACTTCATTTGGCACTCCTACCAGTGCGATCCTTGCAATATCTTTATCCTTTGCTACGCTGCTGACTGCTGTCTTTTCCATGCGTTTTGCCACCCCTTTCACTTTTGTACCCGAATGACCGGTAAAACTGGATAATACTTCCAATTTTACATTATATTTTTTCGCAAGCTCTACAGAACGGTTGTGAAGCACCTGCGCTCCTAAAGTTGCCAGTTCCAGCATCTCATTGTAAGTAACCTCATCCAGCTTTTTTGCACCCTTTACATATCGTGGGTCTGCTGTGTATACACCATCTACATCTGTATAGATCTGGCAAAGATCCGCTTCCAAAGCTGCTGCCAGTGCAACTGCAGAGGTATCAGAACCTCCTCTTCCCAATGTAGTGATATTCTGGTTTCTGTCTACTCCCTGAAAACCGGTAACGATCACAATACGCTTACGGTCCAGCTCTGCCTCCAGACGCTCTGTATCGATCTTTTTGATCCTTGCATTTTTAGCTGCTGTATCTGTAAGCACACCTGCCTGCCAGCCGGTAAGGGAAACCACCGGATACCCCAGAGCTTCAATAGCCATAGCACACAGTGCAACGGAAATCTGCTCTCCTGTAGATAACAGCATATCCATCTCCCGGTTGGAGCCTTCCGGATTAATTTCTTTTGCTTTCTCAATCAGATCATCTGTGGTATCACCCTGAGCAGAAAGCACAACCACTACCTGATTTCCTGCTTTGTAGGCATCAGTGATGATCCTTGCTACATTGCGAAGACGCTCTGTGTCAGCTACAGAGGTACCGCCGAATTTCTGTACGATCAACCCCATTTTTCTTTTCCTTCCTGTATCTTTTTCTGCATAAAACAGCTGCATTTTTCTAAAGAGTCAGTTTTCATTTTAATCTTTTTTTGTCCGCTTGTCCAGTACAAATGACAATATTTGTCTTTACGCAAAAACACTGCAGAAGCAAAATGCTCCTGCAGTGTTTTCATTTTTCCTGATCACTTTTCTGTGGTTAATTTTCCATATTTTTCCATTTAAAATCAGGTATTACATCAGACCATTTATTGATACCGATAAGAGATTTTGCAAACTCACTTGCCTCTAAAGTAGAGTTCTTTTTGTCAATATCCCTAAATACCTGCCAGATTTTTCGTCTCTTTGTAGCTTCGATCAGATCTGGCTTACTCATATCGCACTCCCATAAGCCTAATTTCAGTCCATCCTTTA
Organism: uncultured Clostridium sp.; assembly: GCA_900541315.1. Classification (GTDB taxonomy): domain Bacteria; phylum Bacillota; class Clostridia; order Lachnospirales; family Lachnospiraceae; genus Enterocloster. Next base: position 17,562 of record UQJF01000046.1, read on the forward strand.
CTTCTGAAGGCGCATCTACCTGGCGGCTTAAGGTATACGCATCAATGTATGGATTGCTGTCTACCAGATAATATGAATATGCAAAGGCTGCTGCCTGAAGCTCTGGAACAGCCCCTCTGGTAGGACTGTAGGCAGTAAAGCCCTGTTCAGTAAGGATAATGTGACGTACCTGACCAGATGGTGTCTTTAATGTTTCCTGGCAGAAATAATCAGTCAGCACATTTAAGTTGGCAAAATTAATAACTGGTGAATTAAAGTCCTTTTTAACCAGTCCTGTGGTTTCAGCATCATCCCAGAATACAGGATCTGCCAGCGGACATGGATATGGATGATAAGCCAGTCCCCATTCCATCTGTCCCTGAACGTTGGCAATAGAGTTAAAGCTGTCAATGATCTCTTTTCCTCCGTATTTTAACTGACCGTCCATGTCATTCATCCAGTTATAACTAAGAGAAAGATAGACTCTGTCATTTGCATTGGTACTCTTAATGGCTGTATAGCATACGCGGAACGCCTTTTCATAGGTCTTTACATAATTAGTCAGATCCATAGGCCCCATATAATTCCACTGCTGATTTTCAATCTCATTTCCAATGATCCAGTTAGAAATTTTTCCATAATCAGCATTTTTTCCGCTGTAATGATCTGCCAGAAACGCAGAAATTGCTTTCAGCTGCTCAAAACCAGCTTCGGTAGTCGCATTAAACATATAATAATAGGCATCTGAAGTTTTCTGCACACCTGGAATAAACAGATTGGAAGTAGTATCGCTCCAGTCATTTAAAAGGATCGCATTTACAACCATTCCTTTTCCAGAATAGGCGCTGATGACTTTATCATAATCTTCTACAATGCTTTTGTTAAAATGATAAGTTTTGCCCTCATACTGGAAATCAATACCTGATCCCATCAGCCTGGATACCGCAATATTGGTGGTAACATATTTCACACCCAGATCAAAGGCATCATTTAGCATATTCAGCTCAATATTTAAACCTTTCTTTGTAAGAGGTTCCTTAAAAGCTTCTTTATTCTTTGCTGCGATCTCAGGATTGGTAATATAATGAGGTTCGCCGACTGCCTTGTAAGTGCCGTCTTCTTTTACTGCCAGCACAAATTTGCTGTAAAGACGGTCTGATCCATTGCCCTTACTAAAAGGAACCGTAACTGTAGCCGCACCAGATGCATTTACTGAAGCAAGATAGTCACTGCGGCTTCCCAGATCATCCTGATATATGGGCTGCTCAAACACATACACCTTACCGTCCGTTCCTTCTGTACTGCCGCTGCTGTTTAAGGCAATCTCAATATTCTGTTTATCACTGGTTATCTTACAGGATGTGATCTGTCCGGAAACTTCTGCAGCCAGAACATTAAATGCACTGGCTCCCAGGGCGAAAATGCCTGCTCCAAGAAACAGAACCGCTGCACACAAAAAACCTGCAGCTCCTGATATTTTATGATTTTTCATTCTTTCTGCCTCCCATATTCTGTCAGTTTTTTTACAACCTACATCATACATAATCTATCTTATATTTTCAATTACGTTTTTATTACATTATCTTAATTATCTGGTTAAATTTCAGCCATGCGCTAGTTTGAATGAGAAAGTATGTTACATGCTTGCTTGCATAAGTACTTTTTCATTCAAACCAGCATATGGTGAACCCACCATGCTTCTTGCTTTCATGAATATGGAAACAAGAAGATGAAATGGCTGACCTGTAACTTATCCCGCACTGTATACAGCACGACAAACACATGAGTAAATAAATTGTGAACACGCCCCTTTTCTGATAAAATTAAAAGAAAAGG
>UQJF01000047.1 GCA_900541315.1 uncultured Clostridium sp.
CCTGGCTGATCCATATACGGTATCCGCCAATCCATGTATTTCCGACCGTTCTTATCTTCTGCTTTACGCAGGATTCCCAATGCCGACTGATCCAAATGCATCTCATCCACTCCTTAATTTTATCACACGGGTATTTCACCGACCGCTGCGATAAAATCCCGAACCCGGTATCCGTGTTATTTTTTCGTTGCAACTATATCATCATCGAATTCGAATTTCCAATTAGCGATTTCTGCGGATAACGTTTTGAGTCAAATTTTCACTCCGACGTTCCTGCCTGAAATCATAAAGCGCTTTGTCATAATTCCGGTTTCAGCATTCGCCAAACCGTTGCCGCCACTATATCATCAAGTATTTCAAATTGCAAGAGGGTATTTTTCAGATAATCGGATGTTTCGGAAATAAAAGGAAAACCAGTTCTCGCCCTTATACCCTCTTGTTTCGGATATAAAAGGAAAACTGGTTTTTTGATTTTTATTCTTTGTTTGCGATATAAAAGGAAAACTCAAATCCCTGTTTTACACCGCTTGTTTTGGATATAAAAGGAAAATTATTACGTTTCCGCATCCCTTGTTTCGGGTATAAAAGGAATGTTTCGGAAATAAAAGGAATTAAACACAGTTTTAATTAATCTCATTTACATCCACAAATGTCTTTCCATCTCTCCAGATACGCTCCAGATCATAGAACAGACGGTCTTCGCGGCAGAAAATATGCACGATGATATCTTTGTAGTCCATAAGAATCCAGTTTGCACTCTGATAGCCTTCAATCTGCTTACACTCACAGCCTGCTTTGCCAAGCATCTCTTCTACATTGTCGGCCATTGCCTGTACCTGGTTTGGGTTGCTTCCGTCTGCAATAATGAAATAATCAGCAAGAACGGATACAGACTGGATATCGATGATCTTAATATCCTGTCCCTTTTTATCACTTAACGCCTCATAGGCAATTTTTACCATTTCCTTAGAATTCATTCTATTTCTCCTTTACTTTTCGGCGGCTACCAGCTGTCTGAAATACTCATAAGCCGTAGCAGTCATAGGATCAGCTGCTGCGCCCTTCTTTGCCAGATATTCCAATGTGCTTTTTAAAATCTCATACATGGTCTTATCCAGATCTTCATATGCAAGTTTTCTCATCTGAGGCAGATTATCTGCTTTGTATCGCCTTGGCTCAATATAATCAGCAATATACACGATCTTATCCAAAACAGACATATCTGCCTTACCTGTTGTATGACAGGCAATGGCGCTTATGATCTCCGGGTCTTCGATCCCGTATTTATTCTCCGCCAGCCAGGCGCCATATTTGGCATGAAGTACTGGAAGGGCTTTTTGTTCTGCATCAGTCACAAGAATCTTATGACTGATACATTTCTTTAAAATGATCTCATCTGTAAAACGCTTTCCACAGTCATGCATCAGTCCTGCAAGTTCTGCCTTATCTATGTCATACCCATAACGCATGGCAAGATTCATACAGGTAAAGGATACACTAAGTGAATGCTCATAACGCATAGGATCCAGTTTTGTTTTCAGTTTACTGCGCAGCATCATGATCTGACTGCAATGATTACTCATCTGCATATCTGTACACTCCTTTAATCATCAAAGGCTTCTCTGTAAAGTCCATGTATTCTGATATATCCGGCAACCGAACCTGGTACCAGTTTTTCAACAGACTGGCCTGATCCAACTGCTTTTCGTATCTGTCTGGAAGATATATCCATTTCTTTGAACTGAATCATACCGATCCTGGCACCATATTTTTCCTGCAGATAATTTATCTGCTTTTCAAAATCACGGTGATCTTTTTCGTAAGTTCTTGCCGCAGCCAGCAAAACAGCCTGTTTCATGACCAGCTCCGGATGATACCACTGTTCGATCTCATAAAGGGAATCTGCACCTATGATAAAATAAAACTCATGCTGGGGATATGCTTCCTTAAGCAGTGTCAGCGTCTGGGCTGTATAAGTGTTTCCTTCCCTTTTTAATTCAAAATCGGAATATACAAAATAGGGAACTGACGCAATGGCCAGCTTTACCATGTCTTCCCGCTCTTTTCCCTCTGTTACCAGGCGCCCCTTTTTATGAGGAGGATGACCTGAAAGCATAAACCAGATCTCATCCAGCCCAAATTGCTCGTATGCCTGTTTTCCAAGGGCAAGATGACCATTATGGATCGGATCAAAGGTTCCTCCCAAGATTCCTATTTTCGCCATGTCAGACCTCCGTAGTCATCTGATGTTCTCTCTGAATCTCTCTGTGCCTGATTTTGTGAAAAGATTTTTTTCAGTCATGCCCAAATTCTGAGGCATACGCAGTGCGTACGGTGATAAAATCCAGGTGCAGCTGACGGAAAATCAACCACAAAAGCAGGTGCATAAGTCTGTTGTCACATGCCGCCGGCACTTACACAACTGCTGCCAGATATCTATACTTCCCCGGGTGCAGACACTCAGACCCTATAGCCACCTGGCAACACTTTCATAGTTAATTAAGGTAATACGATCTTTCTCTTAGTCTCATCCTTAGCCGGACGATACAGTACGATCTTTCTTCCGATCACCTGTACTACTTCTGAATGAGTACGCTCACCCAATATTTCTGCGATAGATCTGCCGTCATCCAGGCAGTTCTTTAATACAGTGATCTTTACAAGCTCTCTGGCCTCCAGTGCTTCAGAAACAGCCTCTGTCACTTCTGGTGTAAGGCTGGATTTGCCGATCTGAAAGATTGGATCCAGGTTCATTGCAAGACCTTTTAAATAGGATCTCTGCTTACTTGTCATTTATTTCTCCTTCATCTATATAAACTAAAACGATCAATAGTAATTGTAGTAATTATTTATAATAATCAAACTCCAGTCCATACATACGGACAGTATCGCCTTCATTGATACCAGCTTTTTCAAGGTCGTCTAAAATACCGGTATTTTTTAAGAATTTCTGGAAGAAATCAAAGCCCTTCTCAGAATCCAGATTCGTATAACCCAGCATCTTTTCAATTCTCGGTCCTTCTACTACATAAGCACCGTCATCTGCTCTTGTAACTGTATACGGAAGGCTGCGGTCGCCCTGATACTCAATCTCAAATTCCTTCTCGAATACAACCGGTGCAGAATCTACAGTCTTTAACAGGTCATTTACATGCCATAACAGCTCTTTTACGCCCTGTCTGCTGACTGCAGAGATTGGAAATACTTTAATACCCTTTGGCTCAAATTCTGCCTTTAATCTGGCAATAACATCATTGGAGTCATCTTCCGAATAACATGCATCCATTTTATTGGCTGCGATCACCTGTGGGCGTTTTAAAAGATCCGGATTGTATGCCTCCAGCTCTTTGTTAATAGTTAAAATATCCTCTAACGGATCTCTTCCTTCTACAGAAGCACCGTCTACTACATGGACTAACACTTTGGTACGCTCAATATGACGCAGGAAGGAATGCCCCAGTCCTACTCCCTCAGAAGCTCCCTCGATCAATCCCGGGATATCTGCCATAACAAAACCTGCACCATCACCCAGATCCACCACACCCAGATGTGGATTTAATGTAGTAAAATGATAGTTTGCAATCTCAGGTCTTGCGTTGCTGACTACGGATAACAATGTAGATTTTCCAACATTTGGAAATCCTACCAGACCTACATCTGCGATCACCTTAAGCTCCAGAGTGACCCACAGCTCCTGTCCAGGCTGTCCAGGCTGTGCATACTTGGGAACCTGCATGGTGGAGGTTGCGAAATGCATGTTTCCAAGGCCGCCTTTTCCGCCTTTTAAAATAACTTCTCTTTTATTATCACCGGACATGTCTGCAATGACTTTTCCGGATTCAAAATCTTTAATTACAGTACCTTCTGGTACCTTTACGATCAGATCATCGGCATCTGCTCCATGACAGCGGCGTTTTCCACCTTCCTGTCCGTCTTTTGCCACATATTTATGAATATGACGGAAATCTACCAGTGTGTTTTTTCCTGTATCTACCTGGAAAATAACATCGCCGCCTCTTCCGCCGTCCCCGCCGTCAGGACCGCCATTTGGAACATAAAGTTCTCTTCGGAAAGAAACATGGCCATCTCCGCCTTTACCGGACTTTATAAATACTTTTGCTCTATCTGCGAACATTATACAGCACCTCCTGTTGGTGTTGAATGTGAGGATCCTCAGTAGACAGAACGCACATCCCGTCACTAAGGATACAGAAAAAAGGGGCTCCATACATACTTGTATGGGGCCCTCAGAATTACTCGTTGATTGCTCTTGGGTAAACAGAAACCTGCTTCTTGTCTCTGCCCTTTCTTTCAAACTTAACAACTCCGTCTACTAAAGCAAATAAGGTATCGTCGCCGCCCTTACCTACGTTGTTGCCAGGATGAATATGTGTACCGCGCTGTCTGTACAGGATGTTTCCTGCCAGTACGAACTGTCCATCAGCTCTCTTTGCGCCAAGTCTCTTGGACTCGGAATCACGGCCGTTCTTAGTAGAACCAACACCCTTTTTATGAGCGAATAACTGAAGGTTCATCTTTAACATGTCTTACACCTCCTTAAACCGGATATTAATGTATGATCTTCCATAATCATTCTCAATATTCTGAAGTCCCAGAATAAGAGAATTCATAAGGAGCTGTGACTCAGGGCTTATATCTGAAGTGAAGCGGAAGTCAAACTGAATGTCATCCTGTCCTGCTGTTCCTTCAAATCCGTCATCCGTAAATGTCTCTACTGAATTATAAAAATTAATAGCCAATGCAGAAACTGCTGCGCAGATAATATCTTCACCTTCTTCAGCATAACCTGCATGTCCCTTAATCACGATCCCGCAGTAAAGATCATTGCCTGAATCTGTGGATTTCTTAAATACTGTTGTCTGGATCATACCATTTACAATTAAGCGTTGATCTTTTCGATCTTAACCTGTGTAAAGAGCTGTCTGTGACCATTCTTTTTGTGATAGCCAGTTTTTCTCTTATACTTGTAAACGATAACTTTCTTTCCCTTGCCTTCCTTCTCAACTGTTGCTGTAACAGTTGCTCCGGCTACGGTTGGGCATCCAATCTGCAGTTCGCCGTTGTTAACAGCCAGCACCTGGTCAAATGTTACGGTCTCGCCTGCGCCTGCGCCCAGTCTTTCTACCTTAATGACATCGCCTTCTGCTACCTTGTACTGCTTTCCGCCTGTTGCAATAATCGCGTACATAAAAAGGCACCTCCTATGTTCATTACTCGCCAGCTTCGGTGTCTCTTACGAAATCTTTTACCTCGCTGTGCGGCATACTTAAGTATAATATCACCCGACTTTTCAATTGTCAAGGATATTTTTAATTATTTTATCCTCTTTTCCAAGTTCCCGGAGAAAGAAGAACAAGTACCGGGAACAGCTCCAGTCTTCCTGCCAGCATGTCAAAAATAAGCACTGTTTTTGACAGATAGGACATCATAGAGAAGTTAGAGGCAGGACCTACAACGGAAAGTCCCGGCCCAATATTATTAAAGTTGGCGGCTACTGCTGTAAAGCTGGTGGTAAAATCATAATTATCCAGACTGACAATAAGGACAGAAGCCACAAACAGCATAAAATATACAATAATATAGCAGTTTAAAACACGAAGGGTATCATTTCCGATCACTTTCCCCTCATATTTTAAGACCTTTACACTTCTTGGGTGGATCATGGTAGAAATTTCCCGTTTAGCTTCTTTAAAAGCGATCATAATACGGGAAACCTTCATTCCGCCGCCTGTACTTCCTGCGCAGGCACCAATAAACATCAACAGCACGATAATGCATTTTGAAAACTCCGGCCATTTATCAAAATCTACGGTAGAATAACCAGTGGTTGTAATAATAGAAGCAACCTGAAATAATGCATGGTGAGCTGCCAGGAAAAGAGACGGGAACATGGAGCGGATATTAATAGTGATCAGCACTACCGCTGCCAGGATGATCGCCAGATAACCACGCATCTCCTCACACTTGAAGGCTTCTTTAGGCTTACGGATGAGAAGCAGATAATAAACATTAAAGTTAATACCAAAAAGGATCATGGCAATACTTAAAACTGCCTGCTGGTAAACGGTATAACCTGCCTGTCCGCTGTTGCGGCAGGCAAAACCTCCTGTTCCAGCTGCGCCAAGGCTCATACAGATGGTATCAAATATAGGCATTTTCCCGATCAGCAGGAAAACTGCAGTCACAACGGTAATAAAGAAATAGATCACATATAACAGCTTTGCGGTAATGCGGATCTTCGGTACCAGTTTTCCTACAGAAGGCCCCGGACTTTCTGCTCTCATGATGTGCATATCATAGTCTCCTGCCATGGGAAGAATAGCAAGGATAAATACAAGAACGCCCATGCCTCCGATCCAGTGGGAAAAACTCCTCCAGATCAGGCTGGCTTTTGACAGCTTCTCCACCTCTGGAAGGATACTGGAACCGGTAGTAGTAAAACCAGACACGATTTCAAACAAAGCATCAATAAAATGAGGTATCTCCCCGCTTAACACAAAAGGAAGGCAGCCAAAAAAGCTTAGAAGCAGCCAGCCTAAGGAAACCAGTACAAAGCCTTCCCTTGCAAAAAACATCCTTACCTTTGGCTTTTTTCTGGTACATAAAAAACCAAGAACTGCACATACAACTGCTACCCCTGCGTAACAGCTGATAATTCCTTCTTTATAAACGACTGCTGTCAGGATAGGGATCAGCATCAGCGCCGCTTCTATATTCATGATCCAGCCTAACATATAAATAATAATACTATGATTCATTGCCTAAACCCCTTTACTTTAATATGTCGGTCAGATCATTCAGGCCTGTATGGGTCGTAACAATGATCACGGTATCGCCAGCTTCAATCGTATCTTTGCCTCGAGGGGTAATAATACGACCGCTGCGGTTGATACAGGCTACTAACAGATTATTTTTCAGTTGCAGCCTTTCCAACGGAATACCAAGAAGAGGGGATCCTTCTTTTACGCGGAATTCCAGCGCCTCTGCCTTGTCAGCTACGATCTTATAAAGAGTTTCTACATTGCTTCCCATAGAATTCTGCATTGCTCTTACATACTGAAGGATCAGGTCTGCAGTAAGCATTTTCGGCTGGATCAGGCTTCCAAGATTCAGGGAATTGATCACACTTTCAAAAGCAATCCTGTTTACCTTCGTGATCAGCTTTGCATTGGATTTGCTGGCTGCATACAGGGAAAGCATGATATTTTCTTCATCAAAACCTGTTAAAGAAGCAAAAGCCTCTGTCTGAAGGATACCTTCTTCCAATAAAACCTGCTGGTCAGAACCGTCACCGTGGATGATCATGGCATTTGGCAGCAGTTCACTTAACTGTCTGCACCGTGCTTCATCTTGCTCAATGATCTTGATCTTGATCTTTGTATCCGCCAGCTGGTTGCAAAGATAATATGTCAGCTTTCCGCCGCCTACAAACATGGCAGTTTTTACGGAGTTGTTTACGATTCCGGCTTTCTTAAAGAAGTCCGCACTGTCTGTATGGGATGCGATAAATGAGATCTTGTCTCCTTTCTGCATCACAAAATTACCATCCGGGATCACAACGTCATCCCCGCGCTCTACAGCACAGATCAGCACATTGCTCTTTAACTTATTTACCACATCCATGACCTTTAACTGGTCTAAATTGGAATGATCCGGGATGAGAAGCTTTAACAGCTCGATCCTTCCTTTGGCAAACGGCTCGATCTTAATAGCAGATGGGAAACGCAGAAGTCTTGCGATTTCTCTCGCAGCTGCCAGTTCCGGGTTAATGGCCATAGAAAGGTTTAACTCTTCTCTGATATAACCGATCTCTGCGGAATACTCAGGGTTTCGGATACGTGCGATGGTATGACAGTTACCTGCTTTTTTCGCGATCAGACAGCAGAGCATATTCAACTCATCTGAGTTTGTAGTGGCGATCATCAGATCTGCCTCCTGAATACCCGCTTCCATCTGTACCTGGTAAATAGCGCCATTTCCAGTTACGCTCATCAGGTCTACATTGTCAGAAATGTTTTTTAATGCCTCATCATCGGTATCGATCAGTGTGATATCATGATTTTCCCTGTTTAACTGCTCTGCCAGAGTTGTTCCAACTTTGCCGCAGCCCACGATTATGATCTTCATGTTTGTTTTCCCCTATTCCCTTGTACTGTTATATAATCCTGCCGCCTGTTCGTATAATGGACGTCTTACCTTTTTGCGGGTTATCTCCACTAAATTCAAACGGGTCATTTCTACTACAACTGTTTTTACCGGATCTTTCGCTACAGCTGCTTTTAATGCTTCCATCAGCTGCATCTTACTTTCTTCCTGGTTCATATCAATAAAATCCACCATAATAATACCGGAAAGATTGCGCAGCCGCAGCTGTCTTGCGATTTCTGCCGCCGCCTCTAAATTAATCTTTAATACGGTTTCCTCCAGCTTCTTTTTACCTTCATATTTCCCCGTATTTACATCGATCACTACCATGGCTTCTGTTGGCTCGATCACCAGATAGCCTCCGGATTTCAGCCATACCCGTTTATCAAGTGCCTTGGAAAGAGCATTATCCAGACTATAAAGCTTTCCAAGTGAAAGCAATCTGTCTGTATACAATTTTAATTTTCCTGCATCCTCCGCCTGGCTGGTTTCCAGATATTCTTTTAACTGCCCATATAGATCCGGACAGTCTGTAACGATCTCCTCCAGTCCTCCGGCATAAGAATCCCGGATACCTGCAATATAAGAAGGAAGTGTCTTATACAGACAGCTGTAGCAGGTGCGGCTGCCGCTCTCTTTTATCAGCTGTTTTAACATAGCTTTAAGCTTTTCGCACTCTTCTAATATCTGTTCCGGCCCTGCTGATCCTGCATTGGTCCTTAAAATAATGCCAAAGCCTATAAAATCATTTTCCAAAAGCATTTTCCGGATCTGATTCTTCCATGCTGTGTCTGTAAGTTTTGCCGAAAAACCAATCCCTGTTCTGCCTGCTGTGAGAACGCAAAAACGCCCAGGCAGAGACAAATTAGAGGTAAGCACAGGCGCCTTTGTCTTTACGGCGTCCCGGCTTATCTGAACTAAAAGCTCATCTCCTGGTCTTAGTTTACCAATTCTTCCTTGCTGGGTAAATATATGTTCTTTATTTTCATCCAGACTATAATAACCAACCGTCACGCCCAAATCAATAAAAGCTGCATTAATACCTGCAACTACCTTCTGGACTTTTCCAATATAAATGTTATTAAGGATTGATGCCTGGTCTTCCTCTTCCAGGATAATACCTGTTACCTTTCTATCGGATACGGAAGCTGTACATATTTTTCCCTGCAAACGGGTAATGACTAATTTATCCATTATTCTATATCCTGTCCCAGATTGCCCAATGTTACAAATTTATGTGTGCCAGCCTCTGCTTCTTCTGCAGTGGCCGCATCTGCATATACTTCTTCTCTCTCAGTCATAAAAGCGAACTGGGGACGTTCTTCCTCTAAAGAAGCATAATACGCATCCAAAACAAGCTCCGGTTTAATATTTGCAGCACTGCCTGCAGACACTTTCATAAAAAGAGCAGGGATCTCCCCTTCTTTACGAACTTTTAATTCATAGACAAAGGGCTTAAGGTCCATTTCCCGTTCTCCCTTTTTTGTCTTTTTCATGATCATTACATGGTCTGTATCAAAAAATTGAACCAGCTTTTCAAACCACTCCTGTGGACTTTCATTTTCCGGCTCATAACCCGGCCGGAAAGTAAGACTGTAATCTGCTGCTGCCACAATAGACATAGCATTTGCTGCATCATCTGGAAGAAGCTTGTACTCCAGGATTTCAAAGCCTTCTGACATCACTGCATTTAAGCGGTCCACCATTTTTTTTGAATTTTCAGTATCCAGTACCTCAATATCCACATATTCACCCTTGCTGGTGATACCTACACCTAAAGGCGCAGCAAAGGACATGATCTGATGAGGGCTGAAGCCTTCGCTGTAACGGATATTCACTTCAGCTCTGCGGATCGCTTTCTGGAAATAACGCATCACATCCAGGTGGCCGATGAATTTCATGGTGCCGTATTTGCGAAATTTTATACGAATTTTCATCATTGTCTGTATTGTTCCTTTTATTATTTATATATTTACATTCATTTACTAATTTGCACTCTTACAGTTTTATGGTCTTATCTTTTCTCAAAGCAGACACCGCCACCATATTTGGAAGCACCGCAGCCAGAACATTTCTGACGGCAGTTTGGAGTCACTTTTTCATCAAGCGCATTCTGCCACTCTCTCTTCAAGAAAGCCTTGGAAACACCTGCATCAATGAAATCCCATGGGAATAACTCATCTAAGCTGCGTTCTCTGGTGGTATAAAAATCAATATCCACGCCGCAGGTTTTAAATGCTTCCATCCAGACTTCATTTTTAAAGAATTCAGACCATGAATCGTAAATAGCCCCTCTACGGTATGCTTCTTCAATAACTGCACCTACACGGCGGTCGCCTCTTGCAAGAACGCCCTCTAATACAGTCAGTTCTGCTTCATGCCAGTTATATTTTAAACTCTTAAAGTTTTTCATCTCACGGAACTTTCCGCGAACGATATTGGCACGCTCTAGGAATTCTTCCTTAGTACACATCCTTGCCCACTGAAATGGGGTAAATGGCTTCGGAACAAAGAATGATGAACTGGCAACTACCTGTACCTTACCATGCCTCTGATCTTTTGGGATCTCATCATAATAGGTCTCTGCAATCTTTTCAGAAAGAAGGGCGATCCCTTCCATATCTTCCACTGTTTCTGTAGGCTGTCCCAGCATAAAATACAGTTTTACGCGGTTCCACCCTGCGTGGAAAGCATCATTGGCACCCTTTAAGATCACTTCTTCTGTAAGTCCCTTATTAATAACGTCCCTCTGGCGCTGGGAACCAGCCTCAGGAGCAAATGTAAGGCTGCTTTTTTTAATATCCTGGACCTTGCTCATAACATCCAGGGAAAAAGCATCGATACGCAGGGATGGAAGGGAAATATTCACCCCTTTTCCCTTAAACTCATCAATAAGAAAGTTCACAAGACCTTCCAGATGCGTATAATCACTGGAACTTAAAGAACTTAAGGAAATCTCCTCATGTCCGGTGCTCTTAAGCATATCGTATGCATAATGCTTTAAATATTCCAGACTGTGTTCTCTTAACGGACGATACACATTACCCGCCTGACAGAAACGGCATCCACGGATACAGCCTCTCTGGATCTCTAAAACCACTCTGTCCTGAGTCACCTTAATAAATGGCACCAACGGTTTTTCAATATATGGCACACTGTCCATATCAGCTACTACCTGCTTAACGATCTTTTCCTTTGCAGTTGGACAGTTTGGTTTAAAGCTTTTTAATGTGCCGTCTTCATTGTACTCTACGTCATAAAAAGCCGGGACATAGATTCCCTCGATCTGGGCTGCTTTCTCTAAAAAGTCTCTTCTGCTTCCGCCGTTTTTTTTGTTTTCCTTATAGCAGTCTAAAAGTTCAAAATAAACTGTCTCACCTTCTCCGATATAAAACATATCAAAGAAATCTGCCAAAGGCTCCGGATTATAGGCACATGGGCCGCCACCGATGACAATTGGCATATCTTCCCCACGATCTGCTGCATGGAGCGGGATCTGTGCCAGATCTAAGATCTGAAGCACATTAGTATAGCACATTTCATACTGAAGAGTGATTCCCAGAAAATCAAAGTTCTTTACAGGCTCCTGGGTCTCAAGGGTAAACAGCGGGATATTCTTCTCTCTCATGATCGGATCCAGATCCATCCATGGGCTGTATACACGCTCACAATAGATATCTTCCCTGGAATTAAACATGGAATACAGGATCTGGATGCCTAAATGGGACATGCCTATCTCGTATACATCCGGGAAACACATGGCAAACCGAATGTCCACAAGGGACGGATTTTTCATGACACAGTTCACTTCCCCGCCGATGTATCTGGCGGGTTGTTGAACGGTTAATAAAATTTCATCACTTAACGCTAACTTTTTCATAAAGCCTTATTTTACCTACATTTCTCACGTTTTTTGCGATATATTCATCGCTGTTTTTTGGTTCTTTTTAGTTCTTTTTCTCTGTTCTTTTCCGTAAGCGTAAAAACACAAATTCTTGTCAAGTGTTTTTTTTTCACGGATAGTTTACATAATATTTTTCGCTCTTACGACAAAAAAAATTGTTTCTGAAATACGCACAATTCGGATTTTCCATCATTTTACGGATAAATCCGCTCTAAATGTACAGATCAGACCGCATTATTATACGGTATTTCCCGTGTTTCCGCAATAGATTCTTTCCCGAAATCAATTTTTCGGGCTTCTATCGTCGAACTTTTTATTAAGTTTTCCGAATATTCGTCAAATCCAGGAACCTCAAAAATCAGGGTTTCCTTCAGAACGATCTCATCATTTTCCAGTTTTACTGGCATGGCATTCAGGAAAATTTCCTCAAATTCCGGCACCTCTTCACAAACTTTTTGACTCGGAACAACATAGTGTTGCATCGTGAAAATTCCGCTGGAATGTCCGAGCACGACGGCCAGTTCTTTGATATTAACCTGGTACTGGACCATTAATATTGCGTATACATGACGCAGATCGTGCCAGTGAAAATCATCCGGGAGACCGTAAAGTTTTTTCAGGGAATTGAAATCATCCTTATAGGACCGGCGGTTATAGGCAGTGCCATCCGTCCGGTGCCAGATCGTTACCTCTCCTGCGTCCTTCCCTTCTGCCTCCAGCGACTGGGTCCATCAGGGAGCAATCTCCACTTTTTACTTTCCATTTATCACTGTTCAATGACCTGCATTTCGATGCCACCCCCCCCCCACAAAACCGCCGCCGGATTTTATGCTTCTGATCGTCTTTTCCAATACCTTCATCTCAACCGGTTTTGAAACATGGGCATTCATACCGGCTGCCAGAGAATGCTGAATATCCTCAGAAAACGCATTGGCGGTCATAGCAATGATCGGAATTGTCATTGCCAGTTCATGAGAACTTCTGCGGATTGCTTTTGTTGCCTCATAACCGTTCATGACAGGCATCTGCACATCCATCAGGATCATGTCATAATCCCCCGGGGCAGACTGTTCAAATGTCTCCAGAACTCTTTCACCATTTTCACAGATGATGCACTCTGCGCCCTCAATTTTTAACAGTTCCATCAAAATCTCTGCATTCAGCTCATTATCCTCCGCACACAGGAATCTCATTCCCTGAAGGATATTATCATCCTGTTCATCTATTTCTTCTTGTGCTGCCAAAGCAATTGTTCTCTCCTCTGCAATTCTCATATCTATGAGAACCTCAAAACAGCTTCCCTGTCCCAGTTCACTCTCCAAATCAATGGTGCCTCCCATTGCTTTAACCAGATTTCTGGTAATAGCCATTCCGAGACCGGTTCCCTGTATCTTATTAGTCATAGAACTTTCAGCGCGGGTAAACGGATCAAAAATCGTCTCTTTGAAATCTGCAGACATTCCCATACCATTATCGCTGACTAAGAAACGGTACTTTGCATAGACAGATGACTTTGTCTCACATTCTTCTACCAGAAACTGAATTTTTCCACCTTCCTGCGTGTACTTCACTGCATTAGAAAGCAAGTTGCTGAAAATCTGCATCAGATGAACCTGATCTCCGTTTACCCATTCGTGCCGGATGTTTTCTTTTATGATCGTAAGAGTCTGTTTTTTTTTCATCTATCTGTGACTGAAATAAAGTATTGATTTCCTGTATAAAATTCAGAATGGAAAAATCATTGTATTTAAAAACTGTTTTTCCTGCTTCAATCTTACTCATATCCAGAATATCATTAATAATCCCTAACAGATGCTGTGATGAAATATCTATTTTATCTGCATACTCTATTACTTTATCTTTATTCCCTGCATCATATCTGATTAATGATGTCATACCAATAATTGCATTCATTGGTGTACGAATATCATGTGACATATTGGACAGGAAATCTGTTTTCGCCTTATTTGCATTTTCAGCGGTCTGCAAGGCTTCCGTTGTAATGTCCTTTGCTTTTTTCAGTTTTTTATTGGACTCCTCCATTTCCTTCATTGCCTGCGTCTGAATCTCATTATTTCTTTTTTCATATTCAGCTTTTTGCTCAGCAAGACTGCGTCTAGAAATACTGTAGAATAATCCGGCAAAAAGCAAAAGTATAAAACCTGCCATGAGTATTGTTTCAAACACTATTATTTTCTGATAATCTTTCAGTACATTATCTACAACACTCTTTCCTACAATACAGATCAGCATGGTGTTATTATTTTCTATCGGACAGTATCCCAGATAGTAAGGTTTGTCACTTCCCAGAAGTTCTACCCCCTGTTCTCTGCCATCCAGCTTTTTTTGAAGAGAATCAGCCTCTTCCTCAGTGATAGCCTGATCTCCTTTTAAATGCTTTAACAAAAAATAGTTCCTAAAAAATTTATCTTCTTTCTGATTTGTATAAGTAATATTTCCGTCGTTATCCAGCATAAACAGATACGCATTCCCGTTATAGCTTTTCACACTTAACATGGAATCTAATTTTGAATGATCATACAAGGTTCCAATTGCCGTATAAGTTTCCCCATTAATCGTATATTCCTGACATGGAATTGCAACCAGATAACCATCTTTTTTCTTCTGGTTGTAATCAAGAGAAACCAATTTTCCAATATTATATCCGTTCCTCAAATCCAACAAAAATTCACTTGGCATGTCAACCCGAAGTTTTGTTCCATCAGTGGTTATTGCCTTTCCATTTTCCTGGAGAAATATAAGTGTACTTTCAGATTCTTTCTGCCATGCCTCAAAGAACTTCTTGTTTCTATCCAGTTCAATAGATCTCACTTCCTCTTGAATAAGAGAATCCTCAAGCAAATGCAGCTGACTGTAGTATCCATTCACCTGCAGATCATAGGTCTGCTGTATCTGTTCAACAACAGCTCCCATATTGCTTTTCCCGTTTTCCGCGATATAGCTGTTCATCCTGTTCAAAAGGAGCTTTACAAAAATTAAGCTTAAAAAGATAAGAATTAAAAAGAACAATGGCACTATAATCTTTTTTCTTTTTGTTATTACTTGTTCTATTCCCACTTTTATTTTTCAACCTCTATATAATCTTCCGGTGCTGACGGCTGCTGTCCGTTTGCCATTGCTACGGTCCATGCACTTGATAATGTTGTGTTCCCAAGCTGCCTGATCTCACACTCCGGATTTATTTTTTTCAAAACAGACATTGTGGTTTCTGTAAGAAGAATAGAGTACTCCTTGTCTTTGTCTATTTTTTTCTTATTTACTTCTATGTCCTTTAATGAGAATCCGTTTTCCTCCTGCCTGACGATTATTTTCATACCGGATGCAATTGGCAATTCGTATTTATTGGTTATGTGAAATTTCTTATCGGACTCAGCAAGATATTTCTCCGCAAGTTCATAAATTTCTTTGCCATTGATTTTTGCCAGGTATAAAAATGTATCTAAACTCTTTGCCGTCATCAAAGCAACTCGGCTGCCGGTGCACTCCCCTTTGTAAATGGAAGAAGTAAAATAATAATATGGCACCAGAGCCAGCTGCGCATCATTTTCTTCTCTGATCGTAGTTAAAATAGAAGATGCCGCATCGCGACCGTTTTTATCATTTAGCGAAATGGCATATTCGTTTTCAAAATTAACTGTGGTTTCTTCTTTTGAATCCTTGCTGTTCATTGTGCTGCGAAAAGCATCATAAGCCTGTGTTTCATCCATTTCCCCTGACAATAATCCGTGAACAGCCTTAAGGCTGGCATCAAATGATTTTTGAGCAGAATATCGGATATAAACAGAATTATTATTAATTTCATCTTCAAGGCCAGGTATATCTTCCATCATGTTTGGAACATCTACATTTAATGAAATTACACCCTTTCCATCTGCGATCAGCGTTTGTCCTTCTTTTGAAATCATACACTCCAGGACATCGAATGCCAGATCCAGTTTTTCCTGATCTTTTTCCAGGTCTTTGTTGAATGCAATATTCAGAGAAGGGGTCATATTTATAAAAGCTTCATCCGAAATCTGTGAAAAAAACGGTATACGAGTTAATTCTGCATCCATCTGTTCCTGGAATTCCTGCATAAGTGCCGGATATCCATGAAACATTGCTGCTTTTCCCTCAAGAAACATCTGAGTTGCAGTATTAATATCGACACTGATATCATCACTTGTAAAATGTGAGTCCTTCAAAAATGTATTGGTTTCTGAAAAAATACGTTTCCATAACGCATCATCAAATGCGATATCCCCTGATGCACTTTCAGCTGAGCTTCTCCATTCGATTCCATCCAGACTCATGAATTCACCAATTGCACCTGTCTGAATCACCTCATGAGCGGACCAGTCTTCTGCAAGATCCAGGGAATACGGTTTTATACCATTATCATAAAATTGCTGGCATGCCTGTGCATATTCCTTATAGTTTTTCGGTATCTTGATTCCATACTGTTCAAACAATGTCTTGTTGGCAATAATCGTCTGCGGCATACCGCAGATAGGAAGCCACTGAATCTCATTTTTTGAATTTTTATAATATTGCAATGCATAGGAGTAATACCTGGAAACCACATCATAAGAAGCAAAATCCATTAGATATGGCTCCAGATCCTGTGCATCTTTTCCAGAAAATCGACGTACGGTTATGATATCCGGTAGTTCACCATGTTCTTCAAAATAGCTATATAAATCGGTATCATTGTTACCGGTAATAAACTCAATATCCTGATATGGAAACTGCTCATGGATATAGGGTACAATATTTTTCATTAAACGATTTTCCCACAGATACACGGTAAGGTGATCGTCATTTTTAGATACTGCTTTTTTAGATTGTCCACAGCCAGACAAAACAGTAGCTGCTACAAGCACCCCTGACAATAAAGCTATCAGATAATGTTTTGCCTTTTTCATACGCTTATTTTCCTCATTCTTTCCTAATAAAAACCATAATTCAATAATCCCATCTCAGACTTTCATCTTATTTGCCGATTATTCTATTATAACTTGTAAAGCGGATGTTCGCAATCCGCTTCGCTACTTGCTCATGCAAAAATATTAATGCTATTATACCTCTCTCTACTTTTTCAGAAGCTTTTCACATGCACCTGTGAAGCAATTACAGCCAGTTTTCCAGAACATCATTCAGCTTATTCATACAAATCTAAAATACTGGGAAATCATCAAAACAATTGCTATAAAACAGAGTGTTTTCCATAACAGGATATGCCACATTTTCCCCCACTGCTTTGTATTTTTCTATTTTACAGTGTCAAAATACCCGATAATTCCTATGCATACGTCTTTCTTCATTGGCGACCACAGCGTATGCAATTTCATTTTATACATCTGACTATTATTTTCCACTGTCGCTTTTATCTGCACAGAGATTTCTTTATTTTGTACAGATGTCTGGTGTAACAAAACCCGAATATATTGAACATCTTCTTCATTTACTCCGAATTCTTTGAGCAGATCAATTTTCGGATTATTTCTCTGACATAATATCTGCTGATTTCCGTTTAATATAGTAAGCTGACCTGAAACCGCATTGTAATCAATCGAATTCATGCCACTGTTCGATTTGAAGAAATCGATTTTTTCCTGCATGACCTTGACAAGACTCTGTGAATAAATCTGGCTCGGTAAGGATTTATCACTGAGTATTTCATTCGAAAGCCTTTGTATTTCATGAGAATATTTATTATCGTCCATTTCTTTATTAGGCATTTTTGAAAGCTGAATACTCAGTTCTTTCAGACACTTAAGAAGGATGGGATTAAATTGTCCGCATTGTCCATCCAGGATCATTTGAATCGCTGCGTCATGATCAAATGCTTTCTTATAGCATCTTTCACTTGTAAGTGCATCATAAACATCAACAATCGCTACCACCTGTGCGGAGATTGGTATTTCTTCACCTTTCAACCCATCCGGATAGCCCTTTCCATCCCATCTTTCATGGTGCCACCTGCAGATTTCCCATGCGGTATGTACCAGTGGATGATCTTGTGGAAAGTCCATATCCTTAATTATAGCTGCACCAAGCTCACTATGGTTTTTCATAATCTTAAATTCTTCATCGGTAAGTCTGCCCGGTTTGTTCAATATTTCTTCCGGAATACGAATCTTACCAATATCATGAAGGGAAGAAGCAGTTGTAATCAAAGCAATATCTGCCTCTGTCAAAGGATAAGCATCTGTTACTTTTACCAGTTGTCTCAGCATCATCTCCGTTGCTGTTTTAATATGCAGGATGTGCTCTCTGCTCTCGCTGTTACGGGATCCCAATATATTACTCATAATCTGGATCATGATATTATTATTTTCTTCTTTTTCATAAACCTGATCATAAACCACGTTTATCAGATGTTTTTGGTTCATATAGAGACCCAAGGTATTCTGAACTCTTTTCTTTACAATCACAGAATCAAACGGTCGTGTGATATAATCTGTGATTCCCAACTCATATGCCTTACGCATAGTATTAACAGCATCTTCAGAAGATATCATGATTACGGGAGTTTCAGCAATACACTGGCTTCTTTTCATTATCTCCAAGACTTCAAAACCATTCATCTGTGGCATATTGATATCTAAAAGCATCAGATCAATTCCAATATTTTCTCCTATCATCTGGATTGCCTGATTTCCATTTTCAGCTTCCAGATAATTATAGGTATCTCCAAGAATCTCCTTCAATATGTCCCTGTTGAATTTCGCATCATCTACAATTAGTATTTTTTGTTTTTTATCCATATTTTTTATTTCCTTTATCCACTCATTTTTTATGATGTTCCAAGCACTTGATCCAAGACAGAAAGTCGTGTCGCATCACTTAATGCGACAGACCCTTCTTTATTTCTTCAATCGTCATCTCATATACTTCTGTTACTTTTTCCATTGCTTCCGGTATCCCCGGCTTCTCTCCGGTTCTATCTCTCAAAAGTTCTGTCAACTCATTACTAACCTCATACAGACGGTCAAAGGAAAGCTTCTGACACACCCCCTTTCAATGTGTGCGCACTGCGGAAAGCGTCTTCATAATTTTTATTTTCCAATGCCTGTTTTAACTGTAGATAACTCTGGTCTTCAAGGAACTTTAATGTAAATCTCTGA
>UQJF01000048.1 GCA_900541315.1 uncultured Clostridium sp.
CCTGCACACTCAAATCCGCATCCTACGTGATCAGTACAGTTATTTACGAAACGATGTACTAGCTAACCGCGCCTTTTGTGCGGTCGCTTGTGGCAAACTTCCTCATCATGCAAGTGCCCATCCCAGGCACAAAAAATACCCCGGCAGCTGCCATTTTCAGGCAGTTACCGGGGTATTTTAATTATCCCGATATCAGGGTGCGTCAAAAACGCATCCCCTGATTTTCACGTTTTACTTACAGACTCTTCACAGTTTCAGCAACACGCTCTGCTGTAAATCCAAACTTTTCAAACAGCTGTGCTGCAGGACCGGAAGCGCCAAAGCCTTCCATGCATACAGTTGCACCGTCAAGACCTACATAACGTCCCCAGCCAAAGTCGGAAAGTGCTTCTACTGCAACTCTCTTTCTTACAGCCTTTGGAAGAACAGACTCTTTGTATTCTGCACTCTGCTCCTCGAACAGATCCATACATGGCATGGATACAACACGCACATCCATTCCATCCTTTAACAGCAGTTCTTTTGCTTCTACTGCCAGGCTTAACTCAGAACCGGTAGCAATGATGATCGCATCCGGAGTTTCCTTTGCAGAATCAGCTACAATGTAAGCGCCCTTGATTGCATCGCGGCCAGTTCCTGCTAACTGAGGCAGGTTCTGTCTGGTCAGTACCAGAGCAGTAGGTGTCTTTTCAGAGGTAATAGCGCTGTACCATGCTGCTGCAGTCTCTTTAGCATCTGCTGGACGGAATACATGGAAGTTAGGCTGTGCACGCAGCATAGCTAACTGCTCGATCGGTTCATGGGTCGGTCCGTCTTCGCCTACACCGATGCTGTCATGGGTCAGGACATAAACTAACGGCACCTGCATCAGGGATGAAAGTCTCGCAACTGGCTTCATATAATCACTGAATACAAAGAAAGTCGCTACATAAGGGATCACACCGCCGTGAAGAGCCAGACCATTTCCAATAGCAGTCATTGCCTGCTCTCTTACACCAAAGTGCAGGTTCTTTCCAGCATAATCAGCCTTGGAGAAGTCGCCTTCACCCTTTAAATTGGTCTTATTGGAAGGAGCCAGGTCAGCGGAACCACCAAACAGATTCGGAACCACTTTATTGATCTTATTTAACAGCTCACCGGACAGATTTCTGGTTGCCTGTGGCTTGTCCTCATAGGACCAGAACTCTTCATTATCCCAAAGCTTCTTAGGCAGGTTTTTGTCATGATACTGATCCCAAAGCTCCTTCATTTCCGGATACTTCTCACAGTATGCTGCAAATCTTGCATTCCAGTCTTCTTCCGGTGCCTTTAAGCTTTCTTTTACCTTATCCATGTGATCATAAACATCCTGAGGTACATAGAATGGTTCCATGCTCTCCCAGCCTAAGTTTTCCTTCATGGCAATGATGTTCTCTTCACCCAGAGGCTCACCGTGTGCAGATGCTTTGCCCTGCTTAGCCGGGCAGCCGTATCCAATCTGGGTATGAAGAACGATAAGGGAAGGTCTTTGGGTATCAGCCTTAGCTGCTTCGATAGCTGCACCGATAGCTGCAAAATCATTTCCATCCTCTACCTGGAATACGCCGAATCCATAGGACTCAAAACGCTTTGCAGTATCTTCTGTAAATGCAATGTCAGTATTTCCTTCAATGGAAATATTGTTGGAATCATAGAGAACGATCAGTTTTCCAAGTCCTAAAGTACCTGCTAAAGAGAATGCCTCAGAGGAAAGTCCTTCCATCATACAGCCGTCTCCGCCCAGTACATAGGTGTAATGGTCAACGATCTTAATATCGTCTTTGTTAAATACAGAAGCCAAATGAGCCTCTGCCATAGCCATACCTACAGCCATGCCCATTCCCTGTCCCAACGGTCCTGTGGTAGCTTCTACACCTACTGTATGACCATACTCAGGATGTCCCGGAGTTAAGGAACCTACCTGACGGAAGTTCTTTAAATCATCCATAGATAAGTTTCCATAGCCAAATAAATGGAATAATGAATACAGCAGCATAGAGCCATGTCCGCCGGAAAGGATAAAACGGTCTCTGTCCACCCACTGTGGATCTGCCGGATTATGTCTCATATGGTTAGCCCATAATTCATATGCTGCAGAAGCACATCCTAAAGGAAGTCCCGGATGTCCGGATTTTGCCTTCTGGATAGCATCAGCCGATAATACACGAATGGCATTAGCTGTCTTTGTTTCTATCATGCCCATTTTTATAATTCTCCTTTCGTTGTTGCAACGTAATCTACGCCCATTCTACCATTTGAACCGTTTTACGTCTAGTATAATCCACAATAATTATCCGCCCCTTTCACTTGTCTAAATTTCCATCTGCCGCGTCATAAAAAACGGGGAACCACTTTTCAGTGACTCCCCGTGCAGTGCTGTAAATAAGTTTTACATCCGGCTATATTTTACAGTCTCTTTAACAGCTCTTCTCTCTGAGCTTCATAACCTGGCTTTCCAAGAAGGGCGAACATGTTCTTCTTGTAGCTTTCTACGCCTGGCTGGTTAAATGGGTTGATGCCTAAAATGTAGCCGCTTACGCCGCAGGCAAATTCAAAGAAGTAGAATAATTCACCTAAATAGAATTCATTCTGCTCTGGTACCTTTACCATCAGGTTTGGTACATTTCCGTCGGTATGAGCCAGAATGGTTCCGTTCATGGCACTCTTATTTACGAAATCTACCGTCTTTCCGGCAAGATAGTTCATACCGTCGGTATCTACATCCTCTTTTTTCAGAACGATCTCTTCTGGAGATTCTTCTACATTGATAACGGTTTCAAACATGATGCGTGCGCCGTCCTGGATGAACTGTCCCATGGAGTGCAGGTCTGTAGTCAGATCTACTGCTGCAGGGAAAATACCTCTCTGGTCTTTTCCTTCGCTTTCACCAAACAGCTGCTTCCACCACTCAGATACATAATGAAGGCTTGGCTCATAATTTGCTACGATCTCTACTGCTTTGCCCTTGCGCAGCAGGATGTTGCGGACTGCTGCGTACAGAAGAGCCGGGTTTTCTTCGTAAGGAGTTTCCAGTGCTTTCTTACGGCCGGAAGCAGCACCTTCCATCAGCTTATCAATATCAGCACCACATACAGCGATTGGAAGCAGACCTACTGCTGTAAGAACGGAGAAACGTCCGCCTACATCATCTGGAACTACGAACTCTTCGTAGCCTTCTTCATCTGCCAGGTTCTTTAAAGCGCCCTTTGCCCGGTCTGTGGTTGCATAAATACGCTTTGCAGCCTCTTCTTTGCCATATTTTTCGATCAGCATTTCCTTAAATACACGGAATGCGATAGCCGGCTCTGTGGTGGTGCCGGACTTGGAAATGATATTGATAGAGAAGTCCTTTCCAGCCAGAACTTTCTTAAGGTCTGCAATATACTTGCTGCTGATGCTGTTTCCTACGAAATAGATCTCAGGAGTCTTGCGGACTTCCTTAGACAGCACATTGTAAAAGCTGTTGCTTAAAAATTCGATAGCTGCTCTTGCTCCTAAATAGGAACCGCCGATCCCTACTACCAGCAGAACATCTGAATCGCTCTGGATCTTTGCTGCTGCCTTTTTAATCCTTGCAAACTCATCCTTATCATAATCAACAGGAAGATCGATCCAGCCAAGATAGTCGTTTCCAGCACCTTCTTTACTTAACAAAGTCTCCTTTGCTGCCATAACTGTTTTTTTGAAGTTAGCCATCTCTTCAGCTGAAATAAAACCGGTGGCTTTTGAATAATCGAATACAACTTCCTTACTCATGTTCCCGCTCTCCTTTTCTGATTGCATACTTTTGAGATTTGTGAAAATTTTCCCAACTACGTGCTAGTATAGCATATTTACACTACCAATTCCATAACCTGTTATTGTAATTTTTAACGGACTTTTTTACTCTGAAAGCTTTACAGCCACACAACCGTCATCCAGAAGGAAAACCGACTCCTTTGCAGACCAGCAAGGCTTATCTGCTGCTTCCTGCAGCGCCTGTTCATATTCTTCCACTGTAGGTGTTGCCAGGTTCAGTCCCATAAGGTTAAATAAGCCCGTTGTCCGATTATTGATCCCGATATTGGTCAGTCCAAAATCAAAATAGGAATATCCGATCACTTCTCCTCTTGCCGCTGTATTTGGTATTCTGGCGCTGCGTGTTCCTACAAAAACCACTGGACAGTTCTGCATATCAGAGCGGTCAGCCACACGGCGGATATCCCCATACATCTGCTGTGCGATGATCCGGTCATTGACCAACGTATCATGAAGGGTCTGGTTTAACTGTACCAGATCCATTCCCTGCACCCATGACTGATAAAACATTGCCACAAAAAGAATGGAAACAACAACACAGCGGGGTTTTACAGAAAAGCCCTTAAAACGCTCCAGGCATCCCACTGCAAAACAATAAAAAATGCAGGCAAAAGCCCCTAAAAGAAGAGGAAATACCAGCTGTCCACGTACTGGTGTCCGCATTCCGCTTAACAGGGTAACAAACATAGGTGACGCAAATAACAGGAACAGCCCAAGAAAATACCAATACCATTTCTTAAAATGCAGCTTCACACTGCGGACAGCCAGAAATATGGTACAACCAAATGCCATTATGCCAAAAAAACGATTATAAAGGACCGGCACCACACCGCAATACAATGCACGGAATTCATCCTTTACATAATGCAGGCACTCTGCCTTATTTAAAGTGCCCCACATAAACATGGCATCCACATAACTGGAGTCCCCGCCTTTGATCCTGCACAAAAATGAAGCTGTAAGGAAATATAAGATAAATCCTATAATAAAAATGATAACCTGTCGGATACCATAAAGAAAGGCTTCTTCCTGCCCCTTATGCATATCTGTCTCATAGCTTCCCAGAAATGAGATCAGCACCAGTGCCATATAGCAGACGCAAAACCCCTGATAAGAGCCTAATGTCCATACCAGAAGCAGCACCGCTGCCAAATACCAGATCACCGAACCATTTCCATAAACCGCTCTCCCGGCGCAATACACTGCGATCATGCAGATGCACATAGATAATGTGATCTCAAAAGCCTGGAGCGTATAGGCATACTGTTCTGCAAGGGACGGCGCTGTTACAAAAAAGGCAGCTGCTAACAGCAGTCCCTTATCATATGGTTTCTTTTTCAGAACTGGGATCCATGTCTGCAGGCAAAATGCAAACAAAAGTGCAGACAGAAAAAGAAAAGCAGCTGTCAGCAGATTGGATAAATAGGGAACCAGCCGGATCATATGAAATATTTTTTTCGTAAAGATCAGGCTGAAGCGCCTGCTTCCATACCAGGACTGAAGCAGTGCATATGGCTCCAGACTCATGATCTCACTGTCAATAAAAATATCATCATAAACGATCTTTAATCCCCAGCAGACTACGATCAGGGACAGGCAGATAAGTTTAAGTGCCTTTTCTTTCTTTAAAAACCGCCTTAATTCCCTGATATCAGCTGCTGCCTCTCCTGCAAATTGCCTGATCTGCCCGACAGCAGAAAAATGTGTTGCCATAAACTTTTTCTTTACTCCTTTGTATCATTTTATAAAGATCCACATTTACGCGGACCTTTTGTATACTTACAGATTATATATACTTACAGAAATTCCTTTAACATTTCCCCCAGCATCCGTTTCTGCTCCGGGTTCAGATCATCCAGCCAGTCTTTAGCTGACCGGTCCTCTTTTTTGTCCCGGTTTGCTGCCTCACGGGCATTTTCCCTGCTTGCCGCAGTCTGCTCTGCCCCTCTTCTGGCACCGGAAAGTCTCCTGTCACGGTCTCTGCCAATAGTGCGCACATTTCCATTTTCACGGCGTTCCTCTGCTTCTGCAGCTGCGCTGGAACGCTCGCTGCCGCTTTCCCGTTCCAGCCTTGGCCACATTACATTTTCCAGATGATCCTGAAGGCTGATAAGGAGCTGGTTTCTCTTTCCTTCTAGATTTACACCGTAATCGGCTACAACGGTAAGCATTCCACCTAAAATCCCTGCTGCACCGTAAAGAACGATGTATGAATTATCGCTGCGGTTCCAATAAGAAAGAAATGCACATACGCCACCAGCCAGGAAGCTTAACAGCGTCAGCTGGCCCGCCAGATTTTCAAGTCCAGATAAAGAAAAACCTAAAAATTTCAGATTTCCAAGCTGTCTCTGTAAATACACTGCTGCATTATTCATGCCCATATTGATCCTGTATGTATCTTCTGCGTTCTGTTTTAGATTCCGCAAATACCGGTTCTTGGTCAGCGCCATATTTGCGCTTTCTTTTATCATTTTTTTGTAGAAGCTTCCGGCTGCCAGCCGTACAAAAATACCTCCAAAGCAGATAACTGCCAGCACATACAATGCTTTTCCTGTCTGTAAAAAGCTCATCATAATTAAGCTCCCCTTTCTGTTTTACTGTCTGCAAATTTCATTGATCCATTGCAGAATGATCATTCCGGCAGACACACCTGCAGGCCTGTGTCATTCGGTAAGCTTTATTATAACGACGGCTTTTTATTTTGGAAGTTGAGAACCCTTAAAATCGTTCGTCAAATTCTCCCACGAAACGATTCTGAACCGGGTCTGAAATACATTGATAACTGGCTGTTTGTATTATTTTTTCTATGATACTTCTTCACTTAAAAGCAGCGGATCATCTCTGCCATTAAGTTTACGCTGTGGCGGATGGCCTGTGCCTCAAAGGTTGGATAATCCATAGATGCGCTGTCATCTGCCTTATCAGAGATTGCTCTTACAATAAGGAATGGAATATGATTAAAATAGCATACCTGGGCGATAGCTGCGCCTTCCATTTCTGTGCAGTAGCCTGCAAAGGTATCAGTAAGCCATTTTTTCTTCTCTTTATCAGAAATAAACTGGTCACCTGAAACAACTCTTCCGGTAAATACGCCGATCTCCGGATTCACCTTTTCACAGCATTCCTTTGCAAGAGAAAGCATTTTCTCATCTGCCTTAAAGGAAAGCGTATCCACTCTTGGGATCTGGCCCGGATCATAGCCAAATGCCCTGGCGTCCATATCATGCTGCAGTGCATCTGTTGACAGCACAATATCTCCAATATTGATCTCTGCCTTTAAGGAACCTGCGATGCCTGTGTTGATCACATGATCTGCATGGTATACATCTGCCAGGATCTGGGCACACATTGCCGCATTTACCTTACCGATACCGGAACGGACTACCACTACGTCCTTTCCTTCCAACTTTCCTTTATAAAAGTCCATAGCAGCCTTTGTTTCTACCTGAACCTCTGTAAGCTTTTCCTTTAACATTGCCACTTCTTCGTCCATGGCCCCGATAATTCCGATCATTCTTTTTCCTCCAACTTGACAATCTTATTTACATGAAGCATAATGAAAAGTACACTGTTGCGGGTCATGCAACAACATGAACCATAACGTTATACATGTGTACAAATAGAAACGTACACAGATACATGGTAACAGTTTGGCTTCTGCCCGTCAAGAACTGACTGGCACACTTTTCTGTTGGCCATTTATGAAAATCAGGAGGTACTTAGGATGAATTATACAACCCACGGCGTCTGTTCAAGAGCCATCTCTTTTGAAGTAAAGGACAATAAGGTAACTGATGTTCATTTTGTAGGCGGCTGCTCCGGCAACACCCAGGGCGTTGCAGCACTGGTTGAAGGAATGGATATTGATGAAGCTATCAAGCGTTTAAAAGGCATCAAGTGCGGCCCACGCCCAACTTCCTGTCCTGACCAGCTGGCAACTGCATTAGAGCAGTATAAGGCTCAGCAGTAATTAAAAAGGGTTAAAAAGGGCATCTCGCTGTGAGATGCCCTTTAGTCTGCTTGGCGCAGCCGCTTGTTTTTCTTTTGGACTCATTTATGTTAGAAATCCCTGTCCATCATCTGATTACTTTCAAAATATCTGTAATACTCAGCAATAGTCGCTTCTCTGTAAGCGTTGACCCAGAAAGTTCCAATACCTAAACACAGACTTCCTACGATCTGCCAGCCGATGAAGCTAAGATCCAGCACAAACAGCTCCCACCTATGTCCATAGGTCAGTTCGCTGCTGGCATCTAGGCATTCTCTCCAGTCATAGGACGGATGATCTGCCTTTATAAAAAATGCCATAGAGTAAGAATACATTTTCATAATACCTGGAATGATCAGCAGAATGGACCATAAGGCAATGAAAAGGTATCTTAACAGGTATAGGATAAAGCTTCCACCGAAATCTTCTGAAAAGCCTTTGAATACTTCTGTTGGGTTCATTTTCTGTCCGTCATCACACTGCTGTAAGAACAGCTTTGCTACTCCGTAGCTTAAAGGGCCTCCGATCACCAGCATGATCAGGGTACCTAAGCCTGTGATGCCGTTTATTGCTGTTGTCAGTATATAGAAAATGGCCATTACGAGGACTGCATTGACCCAGTTAGGTCCAAACAATTTTCCTCCAAGTTTTTCCCGCGCATTGCGCTTTAATTCGGCTCTCGTCATTTGATCATTCCTCCGTTTTTCATTTATATTCTCCCAGAATCTTTCTGTGCCTGGTTTTGTAAGAAGTTTTTTTTGTCAGTTGTGCCCAAATTTCTGAGGCGTACGCGGTGCGTACGGTGATATAATTTTTTCGTTATTACCATGTTACAACATGCCTGCTGTCTGGTCAATGCGATATCTGCAATCTTTAGAAAATCTTTTAATTTCACCTTATAAATCAAATTTCAAAATCCTCAAATTTATAATTTTATAATTGACAGTCATTATAATTTGTGCTACTTTATTACCATAAAATTCAAACGTAAAGTCGATGAGCAAAGAGAGTACATCTGGAATGAAATCACAGAGAGCTGCTGGTGGTGGAAAGCAGTATGGAGTTCCTTATGGAATGGGTTTGTGAGACGCCAGGCGAAAGCGATAAACAAGTAGCTGAGGTCGTGATTCCTGCGTTAAAGGATAAGAGTATCGAAGTTTTATTTTTCTTAACTTTCCGTACTCTGAAAATGAGACAGATTGGTGGCAGATATTCCGGTTATGGAGTAGCTGCTTTTTTTGTTAACATCAGGGTTAAAAAACATGAGTAAGTAACCATTTTTGAAAAAAATGAGTGGACTACAAATGTTAACCATATCTGTGAATTCGGGTGGCACCACGAACAATTCGTCCCGGGCATGATGTAAAAGTCATGTCCGGGATTTTTTATTTCCAAAATGATTTTCCAGATGTATTCCGGCAAACAAAAACTTTATATACTCTCGGAATCTTTTTGTACTTGATTTTACGAGAACATCTTTATTTCAGGAGGCGAACACTATGAAAAAAATGCGTAATTTCTTAACTCTGGCTGCAGCTGCAGCACTGACCGGCATCCTGCTTACAGGCTGCTCTACTGAAGCAGATGAAACTACTATCGCCAAGGCTGAGACCACCACACAGACAGAATCCGCTGCTGATGCTGAAAAAGCTTCTGAAGGTGACGTTTCCAGCGAAGTCGCTGCAAAAGCTGCTGACGGCTCTGCTCTTGCAGGTAAAAAGATCTCTGTTATGACACCTTATCTTACTTCTGTCACCACCAACCAGATGACTGGTTTTATCAAAGATAATTTAGAGGCTGAAGGCGCAGAAGTGTTCGTTATCGACACTGCCAATGATTTTGCAGAACTTGCAAGCCGTATTGAAGATGTGGTTTCTTCCGGCACTGACGGTATTGTTTTAGTAAGCGCTGATCCCAACCAGGTTGCCAATCAGCTGACAGAAGCCTTCGACGCAGATATCCCGGTATTTGGCTGCGACAGCGGTTTTATTGAAGGAATGCAGGTCAATGCTACCAGCGACAACTACCAGATGGGCGAACTGATCGTCCGCTACCTCTTTGATGACCTGATGGGCAAAAAAGGCACTGTGATCGCTCTCACCCACAGACCTCATCCAGGTGTTGTGAAACGTTGTGAAGCTTTTGATGACATTATCAAAGAATATCCGGATATTAAACTGATCACAGAACAGCATGTACCGGCTGAACAGCCCATTAATGATGCAGAAGAGATCACCGCTAACCTGCTGACTGCAAATCCTGATAAGGATTCTGTAACTGCCATTTTCGCAGCATGGGATGAACCGGCTATCGGCGCTGCAAAAGCATTAGCAGAAGCAGGACGTGACGAAGTGATCGTTACCGGTGTTGACGGAAATGAGCAGGCAGTACAGATGATCAAAGATGGATCCTGCTTAAAGGCAACTGTAAAGCAGAATTTTGAAGGTATGGCAGAAATCGTCTGCCAGCAGATGGAAAAATATTATGCAGGAGAAACCATTGAAAAAGGTGAAATGTACGCTCCTGCAGAGCTTATTACCCAGGAAAACGCACAGTAACAGTATGAATTTTCCCAGACGGCCCAGATGAGTCCGGGAGCTTTGGCTGATATAGGTTATGATCAGATCATGGAAAATGGCAGGTGGCAAAAATGCTGTTAGAAGCAAGGAAACTAGACAAATCATTTAATGGTGTATATGCCCTTAAGGGTCTGGATCTCTCTTTAAAGGAAGGGGAGATCCACGGCCTGGTAGGTGAAAACGGCGCCGGAAAATCTACGTTTATTAAAATCTTAGGCGGCGTGTATACAAAAAGCAGCGGGGAGCTGACCTGGAACGGTGTTCCCTTTCCTGCTGAATTCGGCCCGGTACAAAGCCGTGAGCTGGGAATCAATATCATTTTCCAGGATCATGTACTGATACCTGCATTTTCCGCCCTGGAAAACATCTGGCTTGGACGGCCTTATCCCCGGAAAAACGGTCTGATCCAGTGGAAGGAAATGGAAAAAGCGGCGTTAGAAAAGGCCACTGAACTGGGAATCTGTTTAGACCTGAAAAAATCTATTTTCCAGATGACTCCGGCCCAGAAAAAATGCGTAGAGATCCTGCGGGCCATGATGAGCGACTGTAAGTTAATGATCTTAGATGAGCCTACTGCTTCTCTTTCTGATAAAGAAGCGAATTTATTGTTTTCTATTATAAAGAACCTGAAGGCAAATGGGACTGCAGTCCTTTATGTGACCCACAGACTGGAAGAGATCATGGCACTGACAGACCGGGTGACAGTGCTTCGAAACGGGAAACTGGTAAACACCTGTGATACAGGTTCTACCAGCCAGAAGGAGCTGGTACGGCTGATGAGTGGGAATGAGAAGGAAAATGATTCTGCTGTAAATATCCTGGCATCGGCTACGGCAAATATCCACTCCGGCACCCCCGCACTTACCATTTCCCATCTCTCCTCCGCCGACCACATTGTAAAGGATGCCACTATCACTGTCCATACTGGACGCATCACCGGAATGTTCGGTCTCTGCGGCAGTGGGCGGACGGAATTTTTAGAATGCATCTACGGCATCCGGCGCATATCCGGCGGGACCATTGAGATCAGCGGGAAAATGGTGAAAAAGCCATCTCCTGTGGATTCTATTAAAAAGGGCATTGCCTTTATCTGCGAAGACAGACGGCGCAAAGCCATGATCCCGTCCTTTACAGTGGAAGAAAACATGAACCTTTCTTCTATTGACCATTATTCCAAAAAGGGGATTTTTTCAATGGGCGCTGCTGTTTCTGCAGCAAATGGCATGATAAATGCCTTAAAGATCCGCTGCACCGGCACTTCCCAGCCAGCCTGTGAATTATCCGGCGGCAACCAGCAGAAAGTGGTGTTTGCAAAAGCGTTGCTTACATCCCCCTCCATCTGGCTGTGCGATGAACCTACGCAGGCCGTAGATGTTGCCACCAGACAGCAGATCCACAGCCTGCTGCGCACCCAGGCATCAGAAAATAAAGCCGTTCTCTACGTTTCATCGGACCTTACAGAGCTTTTGGAAGTGGCTGATGAGATCGCAGTTATGGCATCCGGGAAAATACGGAAGATCTTTCCAAATAAGAATTTAAAGCCGGCAGACATACTGTCCTGCTGTTATGAAGCAGAAAGAGAGGAAGTACATGAAGATGAAAGCATTTAAACATTATGGGACCGTAGCTGCACTGGCGGTCATTATCCTTATTTTTTCTATTCTCCGCCCGGCTTCTTTCTGCACCGTCAAAAACTTTCTTAACATCAGCAGACAGGCGGCACCGCTGGCTATGGTGGCTCTTGGAGCTACTTTTGTTATGACCATTAATGAATTTGACTTATCCGTTGGAAATATTGTAAGTCTGGGAGGTGTGATCGCTGCTCTGTTATCCATCCGTCAGGTTCCTGTGGTACTCTGTTTTTTTACTGCCGCCCTGATCTGTCTTTTGGTTGGCTGTATAAATGGTATTGTTGTTGCCCGTTTCCAGATTTTATCTTTTATCACTACTCTCGGTATGGGAACTGTTCTGGATGGCGTGATCTACGGGCTGACCGGCGGCACTACGGTATTTAATGGTATTCCAAAGGCATTTACCATTCCCGGCATTTTAAAGATCGCAGGTATTCCATTTATTACTTTGATAGCCGTTATTTTATACATGGCTTTTTATGTTTTCATGGGACATACTGCTCCGGGCCGGAAGCTGTATGCCATCGGCGGCAGCAGGGAAGCCGCAGAAGTAGCAGGAATCCCTATTTTCCGTTACCGGGTACTGGCATTTTCCTTATGCGGGGCTATTGCAGGTCTTGCAGGAGCTTTAGTGGCTTCCAGGGTTGGTTCTGCCAACACCACAGCCGGACAAGGCTATTTTCTCCAGTCTTATGCAGCCGTATTTATCGGCTGTACTGTATCTAAAAGCGGTGTGCCCTGTGTAGTGGGAACATTGATCGGCGCGGCTGTTCTGGCAGTTCTTGCCAACGGCCTGACCATTTTGCAGATGCCAAGCTTTATGCAGAACATCATTACCGGCGGAATTATCATACTTGCTGTTGTGATCCAGAAGATCGGTGCAGGAAAAAATTGACCGTAAGATCATAACCATTCCGCCATGGACTGACCGGACTGGAAAATGTGCTGAAATATTGCAGGCTGAATGACCTTAGGAGGTAAGAAACTATGTTGGTTGCAACCTTTGATATCGGGACTACCGCAGTAAAGGCGGTAGCTGTACGTGACGATGGAGAACCTGTTTTTACAGGAAGCCAGGTGCTCCATACAATAGAAAAGAATGGTTTTAAGGAACAGGACCCGGAAGAATGGTACAGTGCTTTCTGCACCTTATCCCATGCTCTTACAGGGAAAATACCGGCACAAGAAATTTCCGCCCTTATTTTTTCCGGCCAGATGCAGGATGTGATACCAGTTGGAAGTGACCGGAGAGCTTTGGGAAATGCCATTCTCTACTCTGACGGGCGGGCTGGCGCACAGGCAGAAACCATTGAAAATGCAGTTGGAAGCGATACCATTACCGCTGTAACGGGAAATCATTTTGACGGCTCCATGCCTCTTGCAAAAATCCTGTGGTTAAAGGAAAATGAGCCGGAGATCTACACCCAGACAACTGCATTTCTCATCAGTTCCAAAGACTACGTAGTGGCAAAACTGACGGGAAATTTCATCGGCGACATGACGGCCTGCGCTACTGCAGGAGCTATGGACCTGGAATATAAAACATGGTCCCAATGCCTTATAAACGGTGCCGGACTGGATATCAATAAATTTCCAAAGCTGCTCCATTCCCATGAGCTTGCAGGCGTAATAACGAAAACCGGGGCTGCTGATACCGGCTATCTGCCTGGCACAAAAGTTTACGCAGGCACAGGAGATGCAGGGGCTACTACACTTGCCAGCGGTATTTTATCCCCTGGGGAATATAACGTAAACCTGGGCACTTCCAGCTGGGTAGCAGCGGTTTCAAAGAGCCGCATGGACAGTGAAGGGGGAGGTTTTAATCTGGCTGCTATGCAGAAAGATCTGTATATCAATGTAGTACCATTTTTAAACGGTGGAAATGTACACCGCTTTATTGCCCGGATCTTATCCCGCGAACTGGATCACAAACCGGATTTTGCCTATATTTCCCACCTTTTAAAGGGTCATGTTCCCGGCAGCCACGGCGTTTTCTTTCTGCCATATCTTACCGGTGAGCGCTTCCCTATTATGGACAGCCACATCCGCGCCTCCTTCCTTGGCTTAAGTCAGGATACCTCTGCCGCAGACATGGCCGGAAGCGTATTAGAAGGAGTGGCCTTTTCCATCTGCCACGGCTTAGAGCTTTTTAATCATCCTGCAGTAAAACTTTCCATCATCGGCGGCGGAGCAAGGGAACTTGCTTGGTGCCAGATCTTAAGCAATGTAATGGGACTTCCCGTCCACGTTTACAAAGACCCGGACCTGCTTCCTGCACTTGCTATCGCATCCAGCGTTTTCTTAGCCGAAGGCATTATCCCGGATTACCAGTCCTTTATCCATGTATTAGAAGAAAAAGGGGGATGTACTGTGCTGAATCCGAATCCTGATGCGGTAAAAGCCTATGAGCCTGTATATAGGAAATATAAGACCATTTACCCTATGGTGTGTGAATTTTATCATGAGGTGTGAATTAGATATGCATATTTATCAATCTGCCGGTGAAGGAGCGTCTGTACACGTTCCTTCACTTCATCTGAATATCCCGTTGCCTGTTTTACCAATTTATCTGCATCTCGCTTCGTAAAGAAAAATTTTAAATTACATCCATATAGACGTTCTGAAGCATCTAACTGCTCATCAAAATCGGAGCTTACTGTTTTTGCCTGAACTTCCTTTATAAGATCAAAAGGATCTTCTCCTAATGGATAATCCAATGTTGTATCTGACAGTAATCCGCCACCATTATCAAAAATCGGGCAATATTTAAACTTTCCTTCCCCATTCATTAAAACAGCAATGTTATGCGTATGTCGGTCTTCATTTAAAAAAACAGCATCAATGGTAAGTAATTTATTCAGATAAATGCCAAATCCTTTCAGACCGGTAATCCGCTCCACCTGTTCTTCCAGAAAACATATTCTCTGCTCTGCATCATCCATTTGCCAGAGCAT
Source organism: uncultured Clostridium sp. (assembly GCA_900541315.1). Lineage (GTDB taxonomy): Bacteria > Bacillota > Clostridia > Lachnospirales > Lachnospiraceae > Enterocloster. Next base: position 14,969 of record UQJF01000048.1, read on the forward strand.
TCGGTTCAGACTGTCTCCGTACATTTTTTGAAATAATCGCTCTAAGGTTATGATCTGCCAGTCTTCCGATAAAAAAGTACGGCTTTTTACTCCTTGATAAATCTGTCGTTTATACCTGATTGTCTCTAGATCGTATTGCACAAATTCTTCTGAGCTTAAAGTCGATTTTATCAATAAATGAGAAATCACGTACTCTGCCAATCCTTCATATCCATTGTAATCTACCTTATACCAAATCCCTTCATTTTCCCATTTTAACTGATTTCCTTTTGACGATTGGCGATTCTGCATACGTTCATTTTGTTCAAACAGCTCAATCATCGTCACTCCTCCTATCTCTCGATCTTAAGCCAGAAATCATCCTCCGCCATTCTTCCCTCCGTTTTCTGAATGATCAAATATGGATCATAAAACGGGATTCCCAGATCCCTCAAAACCAGTTTCATCTTATCTCTTGTTCGTGGAAAACATCTGGATTCCAAAAATTCATTGTAATCTTCAATCGTTGGATTTTCTTTAATCCCAAATGCCGTAAACTGAAGATTATCCGTATAATTTCGAATACGAATGATTTTTCGCACTTCATCTACATCGATCAAAGTACATGGTGTATCTTTATACATATACCACATGCGGACCGGCAATTCCCTGGGCGGAATTTCAAGCGAATGTATATATTCTGTGTCCCGATCCAATAATTTTATCAGAAGTGCCATCGGGCCTTTCGTGACAGTTCCTTCTCGCTCCAGACGTTCCACGGTAGGTTTGGAGCAATCAAGGAGCCGTGCAAAATCTCTCTGCGTCAACCCTAGCTTTTTACGCAGCATTTTTATCTCTTTCGCACTCACAGTTTCCTTTATTGCAAATCTCTTTTCGTCCATATCCGCCATTTCCTCTGTTTCCATCTTTTCTTTTATTATACCCAGTTTTCTCATATCTTCAACAAAAAATCATCATTTTGATGTGTTTTTTAATTTATTTATCATCATTTTGATGGTTTTTATTTTATAACGCAAATTTATATCATTCTTAAGCTTTTCTACAAATTTACTTCACAATTATTTTCTATTGTTTTAAAATGTAGCTTGTAATCAGCAAGGAGGTCTTAGCAGTGAAAAACTCTGTTTTATATAAAAGGCTGAGCCGCAGCGCCATTGCAATCAGCCTGTTTTTGTGTCTGTTTATCATTCATGCCTGGCTTAACGGCCACTTTAGATCCATCAATACATTCCAGTCTTACATACGCAGTTTTGGACTGTTTGCGCCTTTTATGTTTGTGTTTATCCAGGCATTTCAGGTGGTGGTTCCTGTGCTGCCAGGATTTATTGGCTGTGTAGCGGGAGCTTTGCTCTTTGGCAGCATGGGCGGTTTCATCTATAACTATATCGGCATCTGCGTCGGTTCCATTATCGCTTTCCTTTTAGCAAAGCGTTATGGAATTTCCCTGGTAGATGCTATGTTTTCTTCTAAAAAATATAAAGTATGGACGGAACGGATCCGGAAAGCCCGAAGCTACGATGTGCTTTTCGGACTTTCCATCCTTTTGCCTTTAGCTCCGGATGACTATTTATGCTACTTTTCCGGCCTGATCAATATGTCTGTACGAAAATTTGTGCTTATTATTCTTCTGGCAAAACCATGGTGCATCCTGTTTTACAGCTTCGGCACAGGAATGCTGATCCATTAGGAAGTATTTTATGGCAGAAATCAAACTTATTCCCGGCAATAAAAATCAAATCCCGGTTTCCGAAAAAGACCATTATAAAAATCCCTGGATCTTATCAGCTGGTACACCATTTAAGAGACCTTCTCATCTCTGATACCAGCAGCCACACCACCATCGAAGATCTGGCCCACATCTGCAGTGCTCCCTGGTGCGGCACAAATCTCAAAATGGTTGCCAAATCCTTAAGACCATTTTTAAGAGAATCGTCATTTGATTTTCCGGCACAGATAGGATACAATCGGAAATACCTTTTAATTTGTAAATATCTGGGAATTTAAAATTTTCGGGGATTTTTCGAATTTTAAGTCAAATCTTTTAGATAAGGACCAAATCTTAACATGCTTGGAAGAACACATTTTTTTATTGGTATATCCGCTGCTTTAGCAGTTATGCAGCCCTCCTCCATGTCCACCTTAGTGGCTGGTGCGGGGGCTGCTGCTATTGGTGGCATGATCAGCGACATTGACTCAGGCACCTCCCAGGCCCATAAAGAGGCCGACAAGATCATGACCGCAGCCATTGCCATTACCGCTGTAGTCATTTTCGCTGACTGTAAATTTCATGTAGGTATTTATGAACGTCTGATGCGCAACAGCAGTATTGCAAGACTTCTCACCGGTGCCATGGCATTTATCATCATCTGCACCTATGGTTCGGGACAGCCCCACCGCTCTTTTATGCACTCCTTTTTATCCATGTTCATGCTCACGGCCTGCATGGATGTGATCTATCCGGATGCAGCCCCTTATTTCGCCATTGCTTATGCTTCCCATCTGGCACTGGATATGTTAAATTACAGGCGGCTTCAGCTGATCTGGCCTATGAAACGTGGCTTCTCCCTAAAGCTCTGCTCCTCCCAGGGACTGATAAACCACCTGCTTTTGTCTGCCGGTATGGTCTGCGTTGTCCTAGAGCTGGTCACATCTATCCCTGCAAGAGGGCTGGCAGAGCGTATTGTTTCCTTTTTACCTTTTTGAATAATGACTTTTAATTAGTACTGCTTATATATCATACGTCATTTTTCACAAAAATTAATTATACTATTGATTTTTGAAAATTTTTACGTATATTCTATAGGTAGATAGCAAAAAATCGTTACAGTTCAGCCATTACATCTTCTTGTTTCCATATTCATGAAAACAAGAAGCTTGGTGGTTCCACCATATGCTGATTTGGATGAAAAAGTGCTTATGCAAGCAAGCTTGCAACACACTTTCTCATTCAAACCAGCGCATGGCTGAACTGTAACAAAAAATCCCATTTAATTAAAATTCAAACATTGTGAGGTAGAAAGATGAAGCCAGTTAAAGAAGGAAAAGTACGTGAAATCTATGACAACGGCGATAGCCTGATCATGGTCGCTACCGACCGCATCAGCTGCTTTGATGTGATTCTCCATAATACTGTTACCAAGAAAGGTACTGTTCTGACCCAGATGTCTAAATTCTGGTTTGACTACACAAAGGACATTCTTCCAAACCATATGATCTCTACTGACGTAAAAGATATGCCTGAATTTTTCCAGACTCCTGAGTACGAAGGCAAGAGCATGATGTGCCGCAAGCTGAACATGCTTCCTCTGGAGTGCATCGTACGCGGTTATATCACCGGAAGCGGCTGGAAGAGCTACAAGGAAAACGGTACTGTATGCGGCATCAAGCTTCCTGAAGGCTTAAAGGAATCTGACAAACTGCCTGAGCCGATCTTCACACCTTCTACCAAGGCCGAGATCGGTGATCACGATGAAAATATCTCCTACGAGCAGAGCATTGACCACCTGGAGAAACACTTCCCGGGAAAGGGAAAAGAATATGCTACCAAACTGCGTGACTACACCATTGCTCTTTACAAGAAGTGCGCTGACTACGCTTTAAGCAAAGGTATCATCATTGCTGATACCAAGTTTGAGTTCGGTCTGGATGAAGATGGAAATATTGTCCTTGGTGATGAAATGCTTACCCCGGACAGCTCCCGTTTCTGGCCTGCAGACGGCTATGAGCCCGGTCATTCCCAGCCATCCTTTGACAAGCAGTTTGCCCGTGACTGGCTGACCTCTCATCCGGGAAATGACTGGACACTGCCAGAAGATGTTGTTCAGAAGACAATTGATAAATATCTCCAGAGCTATAAGATGCTTACTGGAAAAGATCTGTAAAAGAACAGAGTTCAACAGACATGCCCCCATAACAGAACGCCTGACATTCCTGATCCCAGGATTTCCTCCTCCGGATTACTTATGTACTCTCGGAGTCTTTCCTGCACTTGCCTTTGCAAGAAGATTCCGAGAATACATTACTTCAGGAACTCCAGGCGTTCTTTTTATTATTTACTATGAAAGTCCCGGACGGCAGCCGCGAATGAGCCATGCTTGCATGAGCG